>NZ_JBJGYU010000008.1:0-156576 GCF_054050155.1 Geodermatophilus sp. SYSU D00703
CCGGGCCCCACTCCTCACGGCCACCGCGACCAGGTGCCGTCCCCCAGCCGCGAGGAGCCCACCCGGCCCCTCGTCGGGGACCCTCCGGGCCCCACTCCTCACGGCCACCGCGACCAGGTGCCGTCCCCCAGCCGCGAGGAGCCCACCCGGCCCCTCGTCGGGGACCCTCCGGGCCCCACTCCTCACGGCCACCGCGACCAGGTGCCGTCCCTCAGCCGCGAGGAGCCCACCCGGCCCCTCCTGAGCGTGGTCAAGGGCGAGCCCAGCCCCGAGGAGCTCGCCGCCCTCACGGTCGCCGTCGCCGCGATGTCCCAGCGCCCGACCCGCCGGCGGCCCACCCCGGTCGGGGCGTGGGCCGCGTTCGGCGACGCCCACCGCACACCACCGCGCCCCGGCCCCGGGGGCTGGCGCGCCGCAGGGAGGTTCGCATGAGTGTCGATCGTCGGCTGGTGCTCGCGTCGGCGTCCCCCGCGCGGCTGACGCTGATGCGCCAGGCCGGCCTCACCCCCGAGGTCGTCGTCAGCGACGTCGACGAGTCGTCCGTGACGGCCCCGCGGGTGGGCGAGCGGGTCGCGCTCCTGGCCGCCGCCAAGGCCGGCGCGGTCGCCAAGCAGGAGACCGACGCGCTGGTCGTGGGCGCCGACTCGCTGCTGGAGTTCCGCGGGGAGGCGCTGGGCAAGCCGGCCGACGCCCGGGACGCGCGCGACCGCTGGCAGCGGATGAGCGGCAAGAGCGGCGTCCTGCACACCGGGCAGGCGCTGCTCGACGTCCAGGACGGCCAGGTGCTGAGCCGGGACGTCGTCGTCGTGTCCACGGCGGTGCACTTCGCCACTCCCACGCCGCAGGAGATCGAGGCCTACCTGGCCACCGGGGAGCCGCTGGCCGTGGCCGGCGCGTTCACCCTGGACGGGCTGGGCGCGCCGTTCGTCCGGCGGGTGGACGGCGACCCCGCGGCCGTGGTCGGCCTGTCCCTGGCGGCCCTGCGCACGCAGCTGGCCAAGCGCGGGCTGGCGATCACCGACCTCTGGCGCCGCTGACCGCCATTGGTTCCGCCGCGCGCGTGAGGGACGTCGTGGGGCGTCCGCCGCGCTCGGGCTCCTCGGCGCTGGCTACAGTCGAGCGGCTCGACAATCGGGAGGAGAGCGCCGGTGCAGAAGGTCCTGATCGCCAACCGCGGCGAGATCGCCGTGCGCGTCGCGCGCGCGTGCAAGGACGCGAGGCTGACCAGCGTCGCCGTCTACGCCGAGCCGGACCGCGACGCGCTGCACGTGCGGATGGCCGACGAGGCCTTCGCCCTGGGCGGGACGACGCCCGGCGACTCGTACCTGGTCATCGACAAGATCCTGGACGCGGCGCGGAAGTCCGGCGCCGACGCGGTCCACCCCGGGTACGGCTTCCTCTCCGAGAACGCGGAGTTCGCCCAGGCGGTGATCGACGCCGGCCTGACTTGGATCGGCCCCTCCCCGCAGGCGATCATCGCGCTCGGCGACAAGGTCCAGGCCCGGCACATCGCCACGAAGGCCGGCGCGCCGCTGGTGCCCGGCACCAAGGACCCGGTCTCCGGCGCCGACGAGGTCCTCGCCTTCGCCGAGGAGCACGGCCTCCCGGTGGCCATCAAGGCGGCCTTCGGCGGCGGTGGCCGCGGGCTGAAGGTGGCCCGCACGAAGGAGGAGATCCCCGAGCTGTTCGACTCCGCCGTCCGCGAGGCGGTCTCCGCCTTCGGCCGCGGCGAGTGCTTCGTCGAGCGGTTCCTGGACAAGCCCCGGCACGTCGAGGCGCAGGTGCTCGCCGACACCCACGGCAACGTGGTCGTCGTCGGCACCCGCGACTGCTCGCTGCAGCGCCGCAACCAGAAGCTGGTCGAGGAGGCGCCGGCCCCGTTCCTGACCGACGAGCAGCGGGCGCGCATCCACGAGTCGGCCAAGGCCATCTGCAAGGAGGCCGGCTACCACGGCGCCGGGACCGTCGAGTACCTCGTCGGCGCCGACGGCTCGATCTCCTTCCTGGAGGTCAACACCCGGCTGCAGGTGGAGCACCCGGTCAGCGAGGAGACCAGCGGCATCGACCTGGTCCGCGAGCAGTTCCGCATCGCCGAGGGGCTCCCGCTCGACGTCACCGAGGACCCGGCCCCGCGCGGGCACAGCATCGAGTTCCGGATCAACGCCGAGGACGCCGGGCGCAACTTCATGCCCGCCCCCGGCCCGGTGCTGCGGCTGGAGATCCCGCAGGGCCCGGGCGTGCGGTGGGACTCCGGCGTCGCGACCGGCGGCGAGGTGGCCGGCGCGTTCGACTCGATGCTGGCCAAGCTGATCGTCACCGGCGCCACGCGTGAGCAGGCGCTGCAGCGCGCCCGCCGCGCGCTGGACGAGCTGGTCGTCGAGGGCATGCCGACCGTCGTCCCGTTCCACCGGGCCGTGGTCCGCGACGAGGCGTTCACCGGCGAGCCGTTCACGGTGCACACCCGCTGGATCGAGACCGAGTGGGACAACCAGGTCCAGCCGTACTCCGCCGCCCCGGCCCAGCACGGCGAGCCGGAGGAGCGGCAGACCGTCGTCGTCGAGGTCGGCGGGCGCCGGCTCGAGGTGTCGCTGCCCGCCGGGCTGGCGACCGGAGGCGGTGCGCCCGTGGCGGCGGCCGGCGCCAAGCCGCGCAAGCGGGGCTCCGGGCACGGCGGCGCGGCCGTCTCCGGCGACGCCCTCACCAGCCCGATGCAGGGGACGATCGTCAAGGTCGCGGTCTCCGACGGGGACACCGTGGCCGCGGGCGACCTGGTCGTCGTCCTCGAGGCGATGAAGATGGAGCAGCCGATCGCCGCCCACAAGGCCGGCACGGTGACCGGCCTGTCGGCCGAGGTGGGCGCCACCGTCACCAGCGGTGCGGTGATCTGCACGATCGCCGACGGCGAGTAGCGCGCGGCGCCTCGAGGGCCCGCTCCCGGCACCCGGGGGCGGGCCCTGCGTCGTTCAGCTGCGGGCGCGGGCCCGGACGACGGCCCGGCCGGCCAGCGCGACGACGCCGAGGCCGCCAGCCGCGAGCGCCGCGAGCGGCGGGAACGGCGGGAACGGCCACCCGGCGTCGGTCGAGGTCTGCGCCGCCGTCGCGACCTCCACCGCACGCAGCGCGTCCGCGATCGACGGCGCAGCGGCGGTGTCCGGGTTGCCGAGCACCGTGCCCGGCGCCCCCGCGCCGGAGGTGCCGCCGGCGTCGTCCACCGCGACCGCGGCGGCGCGGGCCGGGGCACCCTCCGGACCGCCCGGCAGGACCTCGGGAGCCGCCCCGGTCGGCTCCTCCGACAGCGAGGTGGTCGCGGCGCGCTGCCCGGCGGCGCCGGTCACGGTGACCGTGGCGCCGGCCGCGGAGACCGCGTCCACCGTGACGGTGAGGTCGCCGCCCGAGACGGGGACGGGCACGCCCACCGGCAGGGCCACCTGCAGGTCGTCGTCCCAGTCCGCGGCGGCGGCCGGGGTGGCGTCGAGGAGCAGCGCGGTGTCCGGCAGCGCGCCGGCGCGGTGCAGCAGGACGCCGTCCTGCAGGCCGAAGAGGTTGTCCGCGGCGCCGAGCCAGGCGTCGCGCCCGGTGGCGGCGCGGTACTCCAGCCAGTAGGTGGCGCCCTCGGGGTCGGTCAGCCGCACGGCGCGGGTGCCCTGCCGGCCGGACAGCGGGGCGAGGGTCACCGTGGTGGCCGGGGCGTCCGCCGCGACGGCGAACTGGGCCGAGGCGGGCAGGACGTCGAGCAGCGCCGCCTGCGGGGCGTTCAGGGCGCCCAGGGAGCTCCAGGAGGCGCCCATGACGTCGTAGTAGTCGCGGTAGGCCGCGGTCCGGCAGGCGCCGGTCTCGACGGCGGCGTCGCACTGGTGGCCGGAGGAGTGCCCCAGACCGAAGTTGTGGCCGAGCTCGTGGGCGATCACCGAGGGCAGCACGTCGCGCACGTAGAGGCGGCCGCCCGCGCCGGGGCCCGAGCCGACCTGGCCGAGGGCGTAGGAGCAGCCGGGCAGGTGCCGGGGCAGGCTGCTGACGTAGAGCAACAGGTGGCGGCCCGGGCCGGCCTCGAAGCCGACCCGGGCGGCGACCTCGTTCCACAGCGCGGTCGGGTCCGCGCAGCCCGCGGCCGTGTGGATCCACGGGTGGGTCTCGGTGACGCCGAGGGACACGGCGCCGTCGGTCTGCTCGGCCCAGAAGTCCGCGACCGGCCCGTCGACGGCGGCCGCGACCTGCGCCGGCGTCGTCCGGTCCTCGGTCCCGCCGGCCGGCACCACGAGGGCCACGGTGACCCGGTTGGTGAGGGAGGCGGTTCGGATGGTCGGCGCGTGCTCGGGCGCGGCCTCGACGACCTCGGCCTCGAGGACGTCGCGGGCGGCCTCGTAGCCGTCCTCCCCGGCGGCGTCGGCCAGCCGCTCCCCCACGGTGACCTCGACGGTCGACCCGACGGGCAGGTCGACGACGGCCTCGGTGGGCACCCGCACGGCCTCGCCGCCCTCGGTCTCGACCCAGCTCAGCGGGGCCTCGGCGGCCTCGTCCTCGGCGGAGTCGCCCCCGGCGGGGGAACCGGCGAGCTCGGTCTCGGGCCAGGCCTGCACGAGCTCCCCGACGACGGTGTCGCCGGGCTCGTCGGCCCGCGCCGCCGCGATCGGCAGCGCGAGGGACACGACGACCGCGGTCGCGACACCGGCCAGCGCGCGGAGGCGGCGGGCGGCGGGGGCGTTCCGGGAGGGGTGCATCCCCTACGCCATCGGCGGACGCGGACCCCGTCGGCACCGGCGGCCGGGACTGCAGCCGAACCCGGTGTCACATCCGTCCCGGGTGCCCCCGCCACACCAGCCGATCCGCCGCCTCGGCGTCCTGGTGCCTGAGCCCCGTCCCGGGTCCCGCCCAGGGCCTGGGGAGGACGGGGTCCTCTTCTCAGGCGAGCGCGTCGGCGCCCATCAGCCGCCGTCCGGCCTCGGTGATCGAGCCGGACAGCGACGGGTAGATCGCGAACGTGTGCGCCAGGTCGCTCACCGTGAGCCCCTTGGTGACCGCCAGGGCGATCGGCAGGATCAGCTCGGACGCTGCGGGGGCGACCACGACCCCACCGACGACGACCCCGGTGGCCTGCCGGGCGAACAGCTTGACGAAGCCGTCGCGCATGTCGGCCATCTTCGCCCGCGCGTTGGTGGCCAGCGGCAGCCGGACGACGTCGATCTGCGCGTCCTCGGGCAGCGACTTCTCCTGCACGCCGACGGTGGCGATCTCCGGGTGCGTGAAGACGTTGGCCGCGACCGTCTTCAGCCGGATCGGGGTCACCGCCTCGCCGAGCGCGTGCCACATGGCGATGCGGCCCTGCATCGCGGCCACCGAGGCCAGCTGGAAGACGCCGGTGACGTCACCGGCCGCGTAGATGCCGGGCACGCTGGTGCGCGAGACGCGGTCGACGACGACGTGGCCGGACGGCGCCAGCTCCACCCCGCACCGCTCGAGGTTGAGCCCGGCGGTGTTGGGCACGGTGCCGACGGTCATCAGCGCGTGCGAGCCGTCGACGGTGCGGCCGTCGGTCAGCTCGACCGAGACGCCCTTCTCGGTGCGCCGGACGCCGGCGGCCCGGCCGCGCTCCAGCCGCCCGCCGCGGGACTGGAAGACCTGCTCGAGCACCTCGGCGGCGTCGGAGTCCTCACCGGGCAGCACCCGGTCGCGGGAGGACACCAGCGTGACCGGGACGCCGGCCTCCAGGTAGCCCGAGGCGAACTCGGCCCCGGTGACACCCGAGCCGACGACGACCAGGTGCTCGGGCAGGTCCTCGAGGTCGTAGACGTCGCGCCAGTCGAGGATCCGCTCGTGGTCGGGCTCGGCGCCGGGCAGCACGCGGGGATCGGCGCCTGTGGCGATGAGGACGACGTCGGCCTCGAGGGTCTCGGTCACCGCGCCCTCGCCGTCCACCACCTCGACCCGGTGCTCGACCAGGCCGCGGACGTCGTCGGCCATCCGGCCCTGCCCGGGGAGCACCCGCACGCCCTCGGCGACCAGCCGCGCCTTGATGTCGGCCGACTGCGCGACCGCGAGCCCCTTGACGCGGTGGTTGACCGCGGCGAGGTCGATGCCGACCGCCGCCAGCTCGGCACCCTGCACCCCGAGGGCGGCGGAGTCGCGCACGTTGGTCATCGCGCCGGCCGACGCGATGAAGGTCTTGGAGGGGACGCAGTCGGTGAGCACGCTGGCCCCGCCGACGCCGTCCCGCTCGACGACGGTGACCTGCGCACCGAGCGATGCGGCGACCAGCGCGGCCTCGTAGCCGGCGGGACCGCCGCCGATGATCACGATGCGGGTCATGAGGGTCCTCGGGGGGTGCGGGCGGACGCGTGCGGAGCTCATTCTCCCCGCTGCAGGGGTGGCCGCACGCCATCCGCCGGGGAGGCCCGTGCCACACGACCGTAGGCTCGCGAGGCGATGGGCCTCTACGCCGCGTACGGGTCGAACATGGACCCCGCACAGATGCTCCGGCGCTGCCCGTCCTCTCCGCACACCGGGACCGGGTGGATCCGCGGCTGGCGGCTGACCTTCGGCGCCGAGGAGTACGGGTGGGACGGCGCGCTGGCGACCCTCGTCCCCGACGACACCCTCCCCCCGGGAGCCCCGCTCGGTGAGGCGCTCACCCCCGGCGTCTTCGTGGCCCTCTACGACCTCACCGAGGCCGACGAGCGGGCGCTGGACGCGTGGGAGGGCGCCGACCTCGGCCTCTACCGCAAGCTGCACCTGCGCGTGCACACCCTCACCGGCGACCAGGTGGCCTACGTCTACGTGCTGGACGCGTTCGAGGGCGGGCTGCCGTCGGCGCGCTACCTCGGTGCGCTCGCCGATGCTGCGGAGGCCGCCGGCGCCCCCGACGACTACCTGGTCGAGCTCCGCTCCCGGGAGTGCCGCTCCACCGGCATCTGACCTCGACTGCGGGCTCCGGCTCCGGCTCCGACTCCGGGCTCCCGGCTCCCGGCTCCCGGCTCCCGGCTCCCGGCGATGATGGAGCTGCGGTGGCGACACACCGCCGTCCAGCTGCGTGTCGCCACCCCAGCTCCATGATCACCGCGGGAGAGCCATGCCCAGGGCGCGCGCCGTGGTGGTGAGCATGCGCTCGTGTTGCCGGTAGACGTCCGCGGCGGTGAAGTGCAGCAGTGTCCAGCGCTGCTCGGTGAGCCAGTTGTGGCGCCGCCGGTCGTCCCGGAGCTGCTGGGATGTCAGGTGTGCCTCCTGCCCGTCGAACTCGGCACCGACGCGCTGCTCTCGCCAGCCGGTGTCGAGGTAATGGGAACGCCCGGCGGCGATGATCCGCATCTGGACGTCCGGTGCCGGCAGCCCGCCGTCGATGAACCGCCAGCGCATCCGCGACTCCATCGGCGAGTCGACGCGGCCGTCGGCATGCGGCGCCAGCGCCCGCAGCCGTACGACCTCCCGGAGGCCGGCCTGGCGCTGCGCTTCGACGACGAGGTCCTGCCGCGTGCACCACGCGGTCTCCACTGCCGCGTCGAGGGTCGCCAGACCGTCGATCGGAGCGGTGAGCCGGACGACGTCGCAAGCCGTGCGCGCGGCCGGGGTGCACCAGACGCCGTCCACGAGAACCGCGTCGTCGGTGCCGAGTGACGACGGGTGGACCTGAATCCCCGGCCGCCGCCGGTTCGCCAGGCCGGGCGGCCCGAGGAAGTGCAGGGACGTCGCCCCGAGGACGTCGAACCCCCAGAGCAGCGCCGCCGTGGAGTGGCACGCGACCAGGTCGGGACCCACGACCAGCGCCGCGGCCCTCACCTGCAGCAGCGGTGAATCGGGGAACTCGCCATCCGCGAGGACCCCTCGCCAGCGGGTCCGCCGCCACCGACCGGACTCGACCAGCCGGCGGATCTCCCAGGGACTGTGGCTGTCCCGCGCCTGCGCGGTGGTGAAGACGCCGCCCTGACGGGCGATGGTCCGGTAGAGGGTGAAGTCCACGCGCCGAGGCTGTGGCCGCCGGCGGGCGCAGTCAGCAGCTCGACGACATCTGTGGACGGCGTCGCACCTGTGGACCCGCGGCGATCATGGAGTCGGAGTGGCGACACGCCGCTGGCCCGCCGCGTGTCGCCACCACAGTTCCATGATCGCCGCGGACGGGGGGCGGGCGGAGAGGGGCGGGTGACCAGAGCTGGCGTCAGGGGTCCGGGGCGGCGAGGAAGGTCTCCAGCAGCTGCTGCGCGGCCAGGGCGGGGGTCAGCTCCCCCGCCAGCACCGCCTTCTCCAGCTCGGGCGCGGTCGACCGGATGCCGGGGTGCGCCCGCAGCCGGTGCTCGAGCCCGTCGCGGACCAGGTGCCAGGTCCAGCGCACCTGCTGGGTGCGGCGGCGCTCCTCGAACTCGCCCGAGACCCTCATCCGCTCCTGGTGCTCGACCAGCTTGGCCCAGACCGCGTCCAGCCCCTCCCCGGTGAGCCCGGCGCAGGTGAGCACCGGGACGTCCCAGCCGCCCTGGACGTGGCCGCGCAGCATCCGGATCGCCCCGGCCAGTTCCCGCGCCGCCCGCCGCGCGTCGACGGCGCCCGGCCCGTCGGCCTTGTTGACCGCGATGACGTCGGCGATCTCGAGGATGCCGCGTTTGATCCCCTGCAGCTGGTCGCCGGTGCGGGCGAGGGTCAGGAACAGGAACGAGTCGACCATCTCGGCGACGGTGACCTCCGACTGCCCGACGCCGACGGTCTCGACCAGGACGACGTCGTAGCCGGCGGCCTCCACGACCACCATCGACTCGCGCGTTGCCTCGGCGACCCCGCCGAGCGTGCCGGACGTCGGGGAGGGCCGGATGAACGCGGCCGGGTCGACCGACAGCCGCGCCATCCGGGTCTTGTCCCCGAGGATCGACCCGCCGGAGCGGGCGGACGACGGGTCGACCGCCAGCACGGCGACGCGAGACCCCGCGGCGGTGAGCGTCACGCCGAGCGAGTCGATGAACGTCGACTTCCCGACGCCGGGGACGCCGCTGATGCCGACCCGGCGCGCCGAGCCGGTGTGCGGCAGCAGCTCGACGAGCAGCTCCTGCGCACTCTCGCGGTGGTCGGCGCGCTGGGACTCGACGAGCGTGATCGCCCGCGCCACGGCCCGGCGGTTCCCGGCGAGGACCCCCTCGACCAGCGCCGGGACGTCGACCGGTCGGCTCACCGGGTCCTCCGGACGGCCAAAGTGGCCACTTTGGCCGTCGACCTCATGCGTGGCCGAGGCGCGAGGACAGCGTGCGCAGCAGGCCCTGCGCCGCCTCGGCGATGACCGTGCCGGGGAGGAACACCTCGGCCGCGCCCATCTCCTTCAGCGTCGGCACGTCGTCGGGCGGGATGACCCCGCCGACGACGATCACGACGTCCTCGGCGCCGAGGTCGGCGAGCGACTGCTTGAGCGCCGGCACCAGCGTCAGGTGACCAGCCGCCAGCGACGAGACGCCGACGACGTGGACGTCGGCCTCCACCGCCTGCCGGGCGACCTCGTCCGGGGTCTGGAACAGCGGGCCGACGTCGACGTCGAACCCGAGGTCGGCGAAGGCCGTCGCGATCACCTTCTGGCCGCGGTCGTGGCCGTCCTGGCCCATCTTGGCCACCAGGATGCGGGGACGGCGTCCCTCCGCCTCCTCGAACGCCTCGGCCATCCGCCGGGTCTCCTCCATGGGGCCCGATGCTCCCGCCTCCTCGCGGTACACACCCGAGATGGTGCGCACCTGCCCGGCGTGCCGCCCGTAGACCTCCTCCAGCGCATCGGAGATCTCCCCGACGGTCGCCTTGGCCCGCGCCGCGTCCACGGCCAGCTCGAGCAGGTTCGGGCGATCCCGCCGTCCCTCCGCGGCCGCGCGGGCGGCGTCGGTGAGCCGGCGCAGCGCGTCGGCCACGGCCGAGGCGTCCCGCGAGGCGCGCAGCTCCTCGAGCTTGGCCTTCTGCTGGGCCAGGACGTCGGCGTTGTCGACCCGCAGCACCTCGATCGCCTCGTCGGCCTCGACCCGGTACTTGTTGACGCCGATGACCGGCTGCCGGCCGGAGTCGATGCGCGCCTGGGTGCGGGCCGCGGCCTCCTCGATGCGCAGCTTCGGGATGCCGTCGTCGATGGCCTGGGCCATGCCGCCGTGCTCGGCGACCTCCTGGATGTGCGCCCACGCGCGGCGGGCCAGGTCGTAGGTCAGCTTCTCCACGTAGGCCGATCCGCCCCACGGGTCGATGACCCGCGTCGTGCCCGACTCCTGCTGCAGCAGCAGCTGGGTGTTGCGGGCGATCCGGGCGGAGAAGTCCGACGGCAGCGCCAGCGCCTCGTCGAGGGCGTTGGTGTGCAGCGACTGGGTGTGCCCCTGGGTGGCGGCCATCGCCTCCAGGCAGGTGCGGACGACGTTGTTGAACACGTCCTGCGCGGTCAGCGACCAGCCCGAGGTCTGCGAGTGGGTGCGCAGCGACAGCGACTTGGGGTTGCTCGCGCCGGCCTCCTTCATGAGCCGGGCCCACAGCAGCCGCCCGGCCCGCAGCTTGGCGACCTCCATGAAGAAGTTCATGCCGATCGCCCAGAAGAAGCTCAGCCGCGGCGCGAACGCGTCGACGTCCAGCCCGGCGCCCTTGCCCGCCTGCACGTACTCCACCCCGTCGGCCAGCGTGTAGGCCAGCTCCAGGTCGGCGGTCGCCCCGGCCTCCTGGATGTGGTAGCCGGAGATGGAGATCGAGTTGAACCGCGGCATCTGCTGCGAGGTGAACGCGAAGATGTCGCTGACGATCTGCATCGAGGGCTTGGGCGGGTAGATGTAGGTGTTGCGGACCATGAACTCCTTGAGGATGTCGTTCTGGATGGTCCCGGCCAGCTGCGCCGGCGCCACCCCCTGCTCCTCCGCGGCGAGGATGTAGAGCGCCATCACCGGCAGCACCGCGCCGTTCATGGTCATCGAGACGCTCATCCGGTCCAGCGGGATGCCGTCGAAGAGCTGCCGCATGTCCAGGATCGAGTCGACCGCCACGCCGGCCATGCCGACGTCGCCGACCACGCGCGGGTGGTCGGAGTCGTAGCCGCGGTGCGTGGGCAGGTCGAACGCGATCGACAGGCCCTTCTGCCCGGCGGCGAGGTTGCGCCGGTAGAAGGCGTTGGACTCCGCGGCGGTGGAGAACCCCGCGTACTGGCGGATCGTCCACGGCTGGGTCGTGTACATCGTCGGGTAGGGGCCGCGCAGGAACGGCGGCAGCCCGGGGAGGGTGGACAGGAAGTCCAGGCCCTCCAGGTCGGCCGGCGTGTACAGCGGCGGGACGGCGATGCCCTCGGGCGTCTCCCAGGTCGCGTCGGCCACGCTGCGGCCGGTGGTCTCCTCGAACCGCTTGACCCAGTCGTCCGCCGTGACACCACCTGCGGGACGGCCCAGCTCGACGCCGCCGAAGTCGGGGATGCCGCTCATGCCGTGACTCCCAACTGCTCGTGGACCGTGCGGAGGACGTCCAGCGCGTCACATCCGGCGTACACGTACCCGTCGACGCCGTCCACCCCGAGGGACGGCTTCCCGGCCAGCCACACCTGCGTGGCACCGGCCGCGTGCAGCTCGGCGGCGAGGGCTGCTGCGGACTCGCCGTACTCCCGGTCGGTGCCGCAGATGCAGGCCACCGTCGTCCCGGCGTCGGCGAGGCCGCTCACCCCGTCCCCGGACGGCGTGGCCACCCCGCCCGCCTGGAACAGGTTGGCCGCGAACGTCGCCCGCGCGGTGTGCCGGGCGACCGGACCGATCGTGGCCAGGTAGACCCGCGGGCCATGTCCGTCGCCCGCCCGCCCAGCCGCCTCGGCGCGGTCGCGCAGCTCCTCGTACTCCTGCGCCACGCGCACCCGGGGCAGCCCGCCGGAGGGCTGCCCGGCCGCAGCGGGTTCGCGGGCGGGCAGCTGCTCGGCGAGGTCGGGGAACTCGCTGACGCCGGTGATCGCCTCGGTGCGGTGCGCCAGCCGCTCGGCCCGCGTGGCCCAGGCGGCGGCGAGCCGGTCGCGGACCAGCCCGGAGTCCAGCGCCGCGGCCAGCCCGCCGGCCCGCTCGATCTCGGTGAACCACGCCCAGGCGGCGCGGGCCAGGTCGTCGGTGAGGGTCTCGACGTACCAGGAGCCGCCGGCCGGGTCGAGCACGCGGGCGAGGTGCCCCTCCTCCACCAGCAGGCTCTGCGTGTTGCGGGCGATCCGCCGGGAGAAGGCGTCGGGCAGGCCGAGCGCGGCGTCGAAGGGCTGCACGGTGACCACGTCGGCGCCGCCCACGCCGGCGGCGAAGCAGGCGACCGTCGTCCGCAGCATGTTCACCCACGGGTCGTGCTTCGTCGTCATCACCGAGGAGGTGACCGCGTGCTGGCGCTGGGCGCGCACGTCGGGCGCGGCGCCGCTGACCTCGCCGACCCGGTCCCACAGCCGCCGGGCGGCGCGCAGCCCGGCGATCGTCGTGAACTGGTCCGCCGACGCGGCGAAGCGGAACTCCAGCTGGCCGAACGCCTCGTCGACCGACAGGCCGCCGTCGGTCAGCGCCCGCAGGTAGGCGACCCCGGCGGCGAGCGCGCAGCCGAGCTCCTCGACGGCGCTCCCGCCCGCGTCGGCGAAGACGGTGCCGTCGACGACCACCGTGCGCAGCCCGGGGTGGGCCATCGCCCGCCGGGCGAGGTCCGCGAGACCCGAGAGGTCCTGCGGCCGCCCGGAGGCGGCGTGCACCCCGAGCGGGTCCAGGCCCAGTGAGCCGCCGGGCGCCAGGTCGGTACGGCCCTCGACCAGGGGCAGGTACGCCTCGGCCGCGGGGAGCCCGCCGGAGACCGCCACCGGCGCGAGGTCCAGCAGCACGTCGGCGAGCACCTCGCCCAGCGCCTCGACCGGGATCGCGCCCTCGCCGAGCACCAGCCACAGCGAGGTCACGCCGTTCTCCAGGTCGGCGGCGATCGCCTCGCGGGTGACGGCGACGTCGGGGTGCGCGTGCCGCTGCCGGACGTCCCAGCCGCCGGGCACGTCGCTGCTCGCGGCCCCGGCCCGGCCGCCGCGGACGAACGGCGGCAGGCCCGGGACGCCGACCGCGGCGGGCAGGTCGCCGGCGTCCTCGGCGGTGTAGAGCGGGGCGACGCTCACCCCGGTGGCGACCGGGCGGCGGAGGGCGTCCTCGACCGGGGCGGGGAGCTCCTCGCGGCCGGCCTTGCGCAGCACGCCCGCGACGAGGTCGCGCCACTGGTCGCGGGTGACCGGGGGGAACTCGCCGGCGAGCCGCAGGTCCTCGGGGACCGCGTGCTCGGCGGGCACCTCCGCGTCGCCGGGGTGGGCGGGCTGCTGATCGGGCGAACGCATCGTCGGGTCCCCTCCTCAGGGTCGATCGGCGTCTGTCTACCGCCGCTTGCCCGGTTCCGGGCGGCCGGGGTGCGGCGACGGGCCGGGCGGCGGGGTTCCCGCGTCGGCGGCCAGCGCGTGCAGGGCGGTGCGGGCCATCAGCCGCACCCCCACCCCGATCGCGCGCTCGTCGACGTCGAAGGTGCCGCGGTGCAGGTCCAGCGGGGCGCCGCCGCCGTGCGTGCCCAGCCGGGCCAGGGCGATGGGCAGCACGTCGGCGAACCAGCCGAAGTCCTCCCCGCCCATGCTCTGCGGGGACAGGTGCAGGCCGTCGCTGCCGACCGTCTCCAGCGCCGCGGAGCGCATCAGCGCGACCGCCCGCGGGTCGTTGACCACCGGCGGCACGCCCCGGATGTAGTCGACGTCCACCTCGGCGCCGGTCGTGGCGGCCACCCGCTCGACCAGCGAGCGCAGCAGCCGCTCGGCCTCCTGCCAGGTGTCCCGGTCGAGCACGCGCACCGTGCCGCGCAGGTGCCCGCGCTGCGGGATGGCGTTGGCCGCGACCCCGGCGTTGACCGCGCCCCACACCAGCGACATGCCGGCGCGGGGGTCGACCTGCCGGGACAGCAGCGCGGGCAGGTCGGTGATCAGCCGGCCGAGGGCGTCGACCAGGTCGACGGTCAGCTGCGGCCGGGCGGTGTGCCCTCCGGGACCGGTGAGCGTGACGTCCATGCGGTCGCACGCCGCGGTGATCGCCCCGGTGCGCAGACCCACGCTCCCGGCCGGGATCGAGGGGTCGCAGTGCAGCGCGAAGGCACGGGAGGCGTCGTCGAGCACGCCGGCGGCGACCACCTCGGTGGCGCCGCCGGGCACCGTCTCCTCGGCGGGCTGGAACACGCACCGCACCGTGCCGGGCAGCCCGTCGAGACTCGCCAGCGCCAGGGCGACGCCGAGGACGACGGTGGTGTGCACGTCGTGCCCGCAGGCGTGGCACATGCCCTCGCGGGTGGAGGCGTACGGCGCGTCCTTGAGGTCGGGCAGCGGCAGCGCGTCGATGTCGGCCCGCAGCACCACGACCGGATCGCCGGAGCCGACCTCCACGACCAGCCCGGTCCCGGAGGGCAGCCGCTTGGGCTGCAGGCCCGCGTCGCGCAGCCGCTGCTCCAGGAAGGACGTCGTCTCGAACTCGGCGAACGCCAGCTCGGGGTGGGCGTGCAGGTGCCGGCGGACCGCGACGAGCTGCTGGTACCGCTCGGCGGTCCACTCGTCGACCGCCGTCCCCAGCTTCTCCGGGAACTCCGTCATGCCGGACGTCCCCCGGCGGTGCCGGCCGGGTCGGGGGCGGGGAGGCCGTCCCGCAGCTCCGTGAGGAGGCTGTCCACGACGGCCCGCAGGTCGCCGTCGTGGGCGGCCGCGACGGCCCGCTGCCGCTGGTAGGAGGCACCGACGGCGAGGACCCGGTGGACGTCGGCGAGCTCGGCCTCGCACCCGAGCCGCCGGGCGGTGGGCTCGAGGTCCTCGACCAGGTCGGTGATCGCCTGCCGCACCGGCCGGACGGTGCCCTTCTCGTCGACGACGATGTCGGCGTCGAGGCCGTAACGGGCCGCCCGCCACTTGTTCTCCCGCAGCACCCAACCGGCCGGCACGGGGAGGGTGTACCCGCGGTCGAGCTCGCGGTCGAACTGCTCGACCAGGCACTGGGACAGCGCGGCCACCGCGCCGATCTCGTCGAGGGTGGGCAGCCCGTCGCAGATGCGCAGCTCGACGGTGCCGAAGTCCGGGTGGGGGCGGATGTCCCACCACACCTCGCGCACGCTCTCGATGGCGTGGGTGGAGATCAGCGTCTCCATGTACTGCTCGAAGCGGTCCCAGCCGGAGAGCTGGTACGGCAGCCCGGCGGTGGGCATCCCCTCGAAGACCTTGGACCGGGCGCTGGCCAGGCCGGTGTCGGCACCGACCCAGTACGGGGAGGACGCCGACAGCGCGAGGAAGTGCGGCACGTACTGGGTGAGCGCGTTGACGATCGGGATCGCCTTCTCCGGCGCCCGGACGCCGACGTGCACGTGCACCCCGAAGATCTGCAGCCGGCGGGCCAGCCACTGCATCTTCTCGACCAGCTGGAGGTAGCGCTCCTTGGGCGAGATCTGCTGGGTCTGCCAGTCGGTGATCGGGTGGGTGCCCGCGCACATCAGCCCCAGCCCGCGCCGTTCGGCGGCGGCCCGCACCTCGGCGAGGGTGCCCGCCAGGTCGGCCTTCGCCTCGCCGACGGTGGTGCAGACCCCGGTGATGATCTCGATCGTCGACTGCAGCAGCTCGTGCTTGGCCTTGGGGTGCTCCTCGGCGCCGTCCGGCGCGATCTCGTGGAGGATCTCCACCGCGCCGGCGGTCAGCTGGCGGGTCTCGAGGTCGACGAGCTGCAGCTCCCACTCGACTCCCAGGCTGGCGCGCTCGGAGGAGCGGAACGGTATCTGCACGCTGCGGAGTCTAGGCAAGATCACCTCAACCGGCTCCCGGTGCGAGCTCGCGGCGAGACCTGCAGGCGGGCCACTCCGGCGGCGCTGCGTTAGCGTCCGAGCGTGAGTGCACCTCCGGTCCACGACCCCTCCGACCTCGCCGCCCGGGCGGCCGCCGACCTCACCGCCGCCCTCGGCGACGGCCACGACGTCGCCGTCGTGATGGGCTCCGGCTGGGCCCCCGCCGCCGACGCCTTCGGCGCCGCCGCGGCGAGCGTCGCGATCGGCGACCTGCCCGGCTTCGCCGCGCCCACCGCGGTCGGCCACGGCGGGGAGGTCCGCTCGGTGCGGGTAGGCGACCGCCGGGTACTGCTCTTCCTCGGGCGCACCCACCTGTACGAGGGCCGGGGCGTCGAGCCGGTGGTCCACGGCGTCCGGACGGCGGCCGCGGCCGGCGTGCGCACCGTCGTCCTCACCAACGCCGCGGGCGGGCTGGCGCCCGAGCACCGCGTCGGGCAGGCGGTGCTGATCAGCGACCACCTGAACCTGACCGCGCGCTCGCCCCTGGTCGGTCCCACCTTCGTCGACCTCACCGACCTGTACTCCGCGCGGCTGCGCGGGCTGGCCCGCGAGCTGGACCCGACCCTCACCGAGGGCGTCTACGCGGCGCTGCCCGGGCCGCACTACGAGACCCCGGCCGAGATCCGCATGCTGCGCACCCTCGGCGCCGACCTGGTGGGCATGTCGACGGCGCTGGAGGCGATCGCGGCGCGCGCCGCGGGCCTGGAGGTGATGGGGCTGTCCATGGTCACCAACGCCGCCGCCGGCATCACCGGGGAGAAGCTCGACCACGAGGAGGTCCTCGCGGCGGGCAAGGCCGCGGCCGGCCGGCTGGGCGAGTACCTGGTGGAGTTCGTGGGGCGGCTGACATGAGCGGTCCGGTCCTCGTCACCGGGGCCGCCGGGCGGATCGGCACGGTGCTGCGCGGCGGGTTGCCCGAGCGCGGCTGGGCGGTGCGCTCGCTCGACGTCGTCCCGATCGCCGACGCCCGGCCCGGCGAGGAGCAGGTGGTCGCCGACGTGACCGACCTGGCCGCGGTGGTGGACGCCGTCGACGGCGCCTCGGCGGTGGTGCACCTGGCCGGCATCTCCGGCGAGTCCAGCTGGCCGGCGATCTCGCACGCCAACATCGAGGGCACCTACTGCGTGCTGGAGGCGGCGCGGCGAGCCGGTGTCCCGCGGGTGGTGCTGGCCAGCAGCAACCACGCCACCGGGTACACGGAGCGGCCGGCGGCCGGGCTGCTGCGGGAGGCCGACGCCCCGCCGCGGCCGGACACCTACTACGGCGTCTCCAAGGTGGCGATGGAGGCGCTCGGCTCCCTCTACGCCGACCGGTACGGCCTGGACGTGGTCTGCCTGCGGATCGGCAGCGCCTTCCCGGAGCCGACGACGGTCCGGCACCTGTCGACCTGGCTGTCCCCCGACGACCAGGTGGGCCTCGTCGACGCCGCACTGCGGGCGCCCGCCCCCGGGTTCGCCGTCGTCTGGGGCGTGTCGGCCAACACCCGGAACTGGTGGGACCTCACCGCCGCCCGCGCGCTCGGGTACGAGCCGCAGGACGACGCCGAGGTGTTCGCCGAGGCGCTGGTCGAGGTGCACGGCGAGCCCGACCTCGCCGACCCGGTGCACGCCCGCGTGGGCGGTGAGTACACGACGGCGGAGTTCGACGCCGAGCGCTTCGAGCCGCCGGTCCCCCGCGGCGACATCGCCCCCGGCAGCGGGGTGGAGCGGTGAGCGCCCTGCCCCGGGAGGCCATGCGGCTGCTCGACCGGGCCCGCGACTGGGCCGACGCCGATCCGCACGGGGACGACCGCGCCGAGATCGAGGCGCTCATCGAGGCCGAGAACTGGCCCGAGCTGGAGAGCCGGTTCGCCGGGCCGCTGACCTTCGGCACCGCGGGCCTGCGCGGGCCGCTGCGGGCCGGGCCGGCCGGGATGAACGCCGCCGTCGTCACCCGGGCCGCCGCCGGGCTGGCGCGGTACCTGTCCGACGAGGGGCACGCCGGGGGCGGGGTGGTGATCGGCTTCGACGCCCGCCGCCGCTCCGACGAGTTCGCGCACGTCTCCGCCGCGGTGCTGGCCGGCGCCGGGTTCGCCGTCCAGGTGCTGCCGCGGCCGCTGCCCACGCCGGTGCTGGCCTTCGCCGTCCGGCACCGGGGCTGCGTGGCCGGGGTGATGGTCACCGCCAGCCACAACCCGCCCGACGACAACGGGTACAAGGTCTACCTCGGCGACGGCCGGCAGCTGGTCCCGCCGGCCGACCGGCGGATCGAGACCGCGATCGCGGCGGCCGGGCCGGCCCGGGACGTCCCGCTCTCCGACGACTGGGTCACCCTCGGGGACGACGTCCGCGACGACTACGTCGCCGCGGTCATCGGGGCGCTCGAGCCGTCGGCGGTGCCGGCCATCGTGCGGCAGGGGCTCACCGTGGCCTACACCGCGATGCACGGGGTCGGCGCGGACACCACCCGCGCGGTGTTCGCCGCCGCGGGGTTCGCCCCGCCGGTGAGCGTCGAGGAGCAGGACGCGCCCGACCCCGCCTTCCCGACGGTCGTCTTCCCCAACCCCGAGGAGCCGGGCGCGGTCGACCTGCTGACCGCGCTGTCCGCCGACCTCGACGCGGACGTGGCGATCGCCGAGGACCCCGACGCCGACCGCTGCTCGGTGGTCTGCGGCGGCCGGCAGCTCACCGGCGACGAGGTGGGCGCGCTCCTGGCGGACTGGCTGCTGCGCCGCGGCGTCCGGGGCACCTACGCGTCCTCGCTGGTCAGCGGGTCGCTGATGCGCGTGGCGGCGTCGGCGCACGGCGTCCCCACCGAGGAGACCCCGACCGGCTTCAAGTGGATCATGCGGGCCGGGTCGGACGCGGCGCCGCTGGTCTACGGGTACGAGGAGGCGCTGGGCTACGCGGTGGCGCCGTCGGTGGTGCGGGACAAGGACGGCATCTCCGCCGCGCTCGCCGTCGCGCTGATGACCGCGGAGCTCCGGGCGACCGGCCGCACGTTGCTGGACCGGCTCGACGAGCTCGCCGTCGAGCACGGGCTCTACGTCACCGGGCAGCTGTCGGTGCGGGTGGAGGACCTCACGCGGATCGGCGACATGATGGTCCGGCTGCGGACGTCGCCGCCGTCCCGCCTGCTCGGCCGGGAGGTGGCGGCGAGCGACCTGCTCGACCGGAGCCCCGCCGTGGACGCCGTCCGGCTGCTCGGTGACGGGGTGCGGGTGATCGTCCGGCCCAGCGGCACCGAGCCGAAGCTGAAGGCCTACCTGGAGACGGTGGTCCCGGTCAGGGACGCCGCCGAGCTGGACGCGGCGCGCGCCCGGGGCGCCGACGAGCTCGGGCGGCTGCGGACCGAGATGTCCGTCGCGCTGGGGCTGTAGACCGGTGGACATCCACGCGCTGGTCTTCGACGTGTTCGGCACGGTCGTGGACTGGCGCGGCGGGGTCGCCCGAGAGGTGCGGCGGCTGCTCGGCCCGTCGGTGGACGCCCTCGCCGTCGCCGACGACTGGCGCGGGCGGTACGTGCCGTCGATGGACCGGGTCCGCTCCGGTGAGCTGCCGTGGACGCCGCTGGACGCGCTGCACCGGTCCTCGCTGGACGACGTCCTCGCCGACGCCGGGCTGGCCGCCACGCCTCCCGACGTGCGGGAGGAGCTGGTGCTCGCCTGGCACCGGCTGGACCCGTGGCCCGACGTCGTCCCGGGGCTGACCCGGCTGCGGCGCTCCCACGTGCTGGCGCCGCTGTCCAACGGCAACGTGGCGCTGATCGTGGACATGGCCCGCCGGGCCGGGCTGCCGTGGGACCTGGTGCTCGGTGCGGAGGTCGTGCGGCACTACAAGCCCGATCCGGAGGTCTACGACTCCGCGCCGCAGCTGCTCGCGCTGGCGCCGTCCGAGGTGCTGATGGTGGCCGCCCACGTCGACGACCTCGCCGCCGCCCGGGCCCGCGGGCTGCGGACGGCCTACGTGCACCGTCCCGACGAGTTCGGCGGGCGCCGGGTTCCGCCGGTCTCCGACCCGGACGCCGACCTGTCGGTGTCCTCGTTCGAGGAACTGGCCGACGCCCTGGGGGCCGCGCCGTGACCACCGGCTTCCACACGATCGTCCACTCCGAGGACCCCGACGCGACGCGGCGGTTCTCCCGCGACGTGCTGCGGTGGCCGTCCCTCGACGCCGGCAGCGGGTGGCTCCTCTTCAGGACCCCGCCCGGCGAGCTCGGCGTCCACCCCACGGCGGAGGAGCCGGCCGAGCGCTGGGCCACGGTCCCGTTCCACCAGGCGACGCCGATGTGCGACGACGTCTCCTCGACCATCGTGGAGCTGAGCAGCGAGGGCGTCGACGTGCGCGAGGGCGTCCAGGACCAGGGGTTCGGGCTGGTGACCTCGCAGGAGGTCCCCGGCGCCGGCCGGCCGGTGCTCTGTCAGCCGCGGCACGGGCCGGCGTACGAGCTGGAGGGGTGAACCGGGTCAGCTGACCGGCTCCAGCAGCGCGTCGAGGTCGACCTCCCCCTCGAGCAGGCCCTGGGTCTCGGCCAGGTCGGTGAACACCTCGAAGGTCTCCCTGCTCACCTCGGTGTTCCACTCCGGGAGGCGGACCTGTGCGGCCAGCTCCGGCGCGATGTCCAGGTAGGTCGGCAGGACCGCCCGGACCGCGTCGGGGTTCTCCTGCGCGTAGGTCAGCGACTGCTCCATGGCGGTGGCGAAGCGCTCCACCACGTCGGCGTTCTCGGACGCGAACTGGGCGCTGGTGAAGTAGGTCGAGACCTCGATCTGGACGTCGGTGAAGTCGTTCAGCGGGGTGGTGAGGACCTGGACCCCCTGCTGCTCGGCCAGCGTGACGAACGGCTCGACCAGCCACGCCGCGTCGACGTCCCCCGCCTGCAGCGCCGCCGCCATGTCGGGGAAGGGCAGCTCGACGAAGTCGATGGTGGACGGGTCGCCGCCGTCGGCCCGCACCGAGGCACTGACGACGCTGTCGCCGATGGCGTTGACCGTGTTGGTCGCGACCCGCTTGCCCGCGAGGTCCGCCGGGCGGGTGATCGCCGGGTCGGCGGTGACGATGGTGAAGGGGTCGCGCTCGGGGTCGCCCGTGCTGTCGACGGCGCTGGTGATCACCCGGAGCGGGAGCCCGGCGGAGGCGGCGACGACCAGGGAGAAGTTGTTGCCGAACCCGATGTCGATGCTGCCGCTGGCCACGCCCGGCACGATGGCCGCCCCGCCCTGTCCGGTGCTGATCTCGAGCTCGATGCCCTGCTCCTCGAAGAAGCCCTGCTCCTGGCCGAGGTAGACGGGGGCGACGTCGATGATCGGGATGATGCCCAGCGCGACGGTCTGGGTCCCGGTGCCACCCTCGCCGCCGCCTCCGCCGGCCTCCGACCCCCCGTCGTCGCCCGAGCAGCCGGATGCCAGGAGGAGGGCGGTGACGACGGCGGCGGCCGCCCGCAGGCTGCCCGTTCGGGTGGAGATCATGGGCCGATCGTGGCACGGGTCACGCCCGTGCGTGCGTCGGCCCCGGGGTTGCCGGCGTTGCCCGCGGGTTGCCGGTCCTGCAGGACCCGCACCGGACGAGGAACCCCGGCAATGCGATCGGGTGGTTGTCCACAGGGCTGCGTGCCCGTTCGGCCGACGCTCCGTAATCTCCCCGCGACCGGTGGACGACTCGGGGGTGGACGTGGGACGGGGCTGGAGCCTGCGACTGGTGGCGGGCCTCGCTGTGGGCACGGCGGTGTGGAGCGGGTGCTCGGCGGTGCAGGAGCCGGCGGACACGCTGCCGAGCGCGGACGCTCCCGCGACGGAGACGGAACTCCCGCCCCTCGGTCCGGAGGACCTCCCGATGCCCGACGAGGCACGCACCCAGGACGCCGCCGGCGCCGAGGCCTTCGTCCGCTACTACATCGACCTCATCAACCGGACGTCGACCGTCATGGACGCCGCCCCGTTGCGGGAGTTCAGCGATGGCTGCGCTGATTGTGACCGCATCGCTTCGGCTGTCGAATCGGATGGTGCCTCAGACTACCGATACGAAGGCGGAAATCTCACGGTTACGGAGATCGCCTCACCGCTCATCAACGGCCAGACGGCGGAGATGGCGATGCGCGCCGACCAGGCGGCCCTCGTCGTGCTTGACGCAACTGGGACGAGCGTCGAGAACCTGGGCTCGCCCTCATACGAAGGCCTGAGTGGTGGCGCGGCCTTGACCTGGAACAAGACACGCCACTCCTGGCTCATGACCGCACTAACACTTGAGTGACACATGCGCCTTGCTAAGACGGTCGGCGCGATGGCGATTGCCTGGCTGACTCTATTGATGCCGTTTGAGTCGGCTGCCGCCGCGGACTGCGACCGGCGCTTCTGTCCAGTCGTCGAGAATGCGCCTGGCGCCCTCACTGCTGCCTATGTGGCAGCCGAGCCTGGCTCGTCCTGGGTCGCTAGCACGTCGGCCCCCGAGGCCCACCCGTACACGTACCGACTGATCGATCCCTGCGTCGAGAACGACGCGACGACCGGCAGCTGCCAGGGAGTGGACTTCCGAGCCTGCCCGACCTCACCCGATCGCGTGGCGGACTTCCTCCTCGTCCAGCAGCGGCGACTGGTACTGCCCGACGGGACCACCACCGACGGCTTCGCCGTGACGCCAGGCACGCCTCCGGGGACCGGAGTCGGGCCGTGGCTGAACGTCATCCGCACGTGCGTGGACATCACCGCGCTGAACCCGCCGCCGTCCCCCGGCGAGGTGTTCCGCTACTTCCAGACCCTGCCGCTCCCGCAGCTGCCCACCGAGCAGCAGCCGCCGGGCGACGCGCTCGTCGGCCTGCCGGTTGTCTTCCACACCGACGGCCCGACCACGCAGACGTTCACCGTCGACATCCGGGGCTTCACGGTCGACATCCTCGCCACCGCCACCGGCTTCACCTGGCACACCGGCGACGGCACCGTCCTCACCAGCACCGACCCCGGCGCCCCGTACCCGGACCACTCGGTCAGCCACGAGTACGCCAGCGGCACCTACACCGCCTCGCTGACCACCACCTGGAGCGGCACCTTCAGCGTGGACGGCGGAGCCGGCGCCGACGTCCCCGGCACGACGACCACCGACGGCCCGCCCGTGACGTTCGACGTCCTCGAGGCGCGCCCTGTCCTCACCAACCCGTACGACTGACCGCTCCTGAGGTCCAGGCACCACTCCTGCGGTCGTGCACCACCGCAACAGCGGAGGGAACACCGCAGGAGGATCGACTCAGTCCGACACCGGCTCCCGGCAGCCAGACGCCAGGGCCCGCTCCGCCGTCGCCAGCACCGCGACCACCTCGCGGGCGAACCCGACGTCGCAGGGGTGCGTACCGCCGGTCATCGCCGCCTGGCCCAGCTCCTCGACCGCGGCCGACATCGCCTCGACCGGGTGCTCTGTGTCGGGCAGCAGGACCACCCGGCCGGCGTCCCCGTGCACGTAGAACTCGATGCCGGTCGACATCGGCGCCACGGTGTGCGACAGCGTCACTGTCGACGCCACGCCCGCGGAGTGCTGCAGCACCAGGTGGACGGTGTCCCCCGCGCCGCCGCCGGCCTGCACCGAGGTGACCGGCCCGAGCGCGGGCAGCAGCAGGGACAGCGCGTGCGGACCGATGTCCCACAGCGCCCCGTGCTGCCGGCGCCAGGCCGAGTCGAACGGGCTGCCGGCGAGCGCGCTCAGCCACGTCCCGGAGCCGCCGGCCAGCATGGTGCGGCCCGCCTGGGCCAGCCAGCTCGACGTCCCGGCCTGGAAGCGGAAGGTGAAGAAGACGACCGAGGCGACCCCGGAGGAGCGCACCGCCGCCACCACCCGGTCGGCCTCGGCGACCGAGAGCCCGATCGGCTTCTCCAGCAGCAGGTGCTTGCCGGCGGCCGCGGCGCGCTCGACCAGGCCGACCTGCACCGACGGCGGGACGGCGATCGCCACCGCGTCGACCTCGGCGAGCAGGGCGTCGAGGTCCGCGTACCCGGGCACCTCGAAGGCGGCGCCGACGGCCTTGGCCTTGGCCAGGTCCCGCCCCCACACGCCCACCAGGGACGCCGTCGGGTGCTCGGCCAGCGCCGCCGCGTGGACGGTCTGCGCCCAGTGGCCGGTGCCGAGCACGCCGAAGCGCACGCTCACACCGCCCCGAACTGCCGGTCCCCGGCGTCGCCCAGCCCCGGGACGATGTAGGCCTTGTCGTTGAGCCCCTCGTCGACCGAGGCGGTGAACACCCGCAGCGGCAGTCCACTGGCCTCCAGCCGCGCGAGGCCCTCCGGCGCGGCGAGGGTGCAGAGCACGGTGATCGAGGTGGCACCGCGCTCGGTCAGCAGCCCGCAGCAGTGCACCAGCGAGCCACCGGTGGCCAGCATCGGGTCCAGGACGAACACCTCGCGATCGACCAGGGACGACGGCAGCGACGCCATGTAGGCCTCGGGCTGGAACGTCTCCTCGTTGCGGGCCAGCCCGACGAAACCCATCTGCGACTCGGGGAGCATCCCGTGCGCGGTGTCGGCCATGCCCAGCCCCGCCCGCAGCACCGGCACGATCAGCGGCGGGGCGGCCAGCCGGTAGCCGGTCGTCCCGGTGACCGGGGTGGTGATCGGCTCCTCGGCCACCTCCAGGTCGCGGGTGGCCTCGTAGACCAGCATCTGGGTGAGCTCGCGCAGCGCCGCCCGGAACGCGGCGTTGTCGGTCCGTTCGTCGCGCATGCGGGTGAGGCGAGCGCGGGCGAGCGGGTGGTCCACGACGGTCAGCTGCACGCGCGCCACCGTATCGGCCGGGGCCAGGCCACCGTGTCGGCCAGCGGAGATCGACCTCGGGGGAGAATGCCCACATGACCCACGTGCTCGACCCCGACGCCGTGACGGCGGAGACCCCGCCGCGGCGCGAGCCCCTGGCGCCGTTCAGCGACGTGACCCGCTCGGACGCCGCCTTCCGCGCCTTCCTGCACGGCCTGCCCGGTGTCGACCAGGTCGGCGCCGAGGCCCGTGTCGGCGTGCTCGGCACGCGGTCGATCAAGACCACTGCCAAGGCCTGGGCCATCGACACCGCGATCTCGATGGTCGACCTCACCACCCTCGAGGGCGCCGACACCCCGGGCAAGGTCCGCTCGCTCTCGGCCAAGGCCCGGCGCCCCGACCCGACCGACGCGTCCTGTCCGCAGGTCGCCGCGGTCTGCGTCTACGGCGACCTCGCCGGCATCGCGGTCGAGGCGCTCACCGGCACCGGCATCCACACCGCCGCGGTCGCCACCGCGTTCCCCAGCGGCCGGGCCAGCCGAGCGGTGAAGCTCGCCGACGTCCGGGACGCCGTGGCGGGCGGCGCCGACGAGATCGACATGGTCATCGACCGCGGGGCGTTCCTGGCCGGTCGCTACCTCGACGTCCACGACGAGATCGTCGCGGTGAAGGAGGCCTGCGGCACCGCCCACCTCAAGGTCATCCTGGAGACCGGCGAGCTGGTCACCCTCGACAACGCCCGCCGCGCCTCGTGGCTGGCGATGCTCGCCGGCGCCGACTTCATCAAGACCTCCACCGGCAAGGTGTCCCCCGCCGCGACCCTGCCGGTGTGCCTGGTGATGCTCGAGGCGGTCCGCGACTTCCGCGCCTCCACCGGTCGCCAGATCGGCGTCAAACCCGCCGGCGGCATCCGGACGACGAAGGACGCCGTCAAGCACCTGGTCCTCGTCAACGAGGTCGCCGGGCCCGACTGGCTCTCCCCCGACTGGTTCCGCTTCGGCGCCTCCAGCCTGCTCAACGACCTGCTCCTGCAGCGGCAGAAGCTGCGCACCGGCCACTACTCCGGCCCCGACCACGTGACGGTGGACTGAGATGAGCACTGCCTTCGAGTACGCCCCCGCACCGGAGTTGCGGTCGATCGTCGACGTCGCGCCGTCCTACGGGCTGTTCGTCGACGGCGAGTTCGTCGACGGCAGCGGCGACTCCTTCAAGACGGTCAACCCGGCCACCGAGGAGGTCCTCTGCGAGGTCGCCGAGGGCACCGCCGCGGACGTCGACCGCGCCGTCCGCGCCGCCCGGCGGGCGTTCACCCGCGTCTGGGGCCCGATGCGCCCCGCCGACCGCGGCAAGTACCTGTTCCGCATCGCCCGGCTGCTGCAGGAGCGGGCCCGGGAGTTCGCAGTCCTGGAGTCGCTGGACAACGGCAAGCCGATCCGGGAGTCGCGCGACGTCGACGTCCCCCTGGCCGCGGCGCACTTCTTCTACCACGCAGGCTGGGCCGACAAGCTGGACTGGGCGGGCCTCGGGCCCGGCCCGCGGCCGCTGGGCGTGGCCGGCCAGGTCATCCCGTGGAACTTCCCGCTGCTGATGCTGGCGTGGAAGGTCGCGCCCGCGCTGGCCACCGGGAACACCGTCGTCCTCAAGCCGGCCGAGACCACGCCGCTGACCGCGCTGCTGTTCGCCGAGGTCTGCCGGCAGGCCGACCTCCCCCCGGGCGTGGTCAACATCGTGACCGGCGCCGGCGACACCGGCCGGGCGGTGGTGGAGCACGACGACGTCGACAAGGTGGCGTTCACGGGGTCCACCGAGGTCGGGCGGTCGATCGCCCGGGCCGTCGCCGGCACCCGCAAGTCGCTGACCCTGGAGCTGGGCGGCAAGGCGGCCAACATCGTCTTCGACGACGCACCGATCGACCAGGCCGTCGAGGGGATCGTGCAGGGCATCTTCTTCAACCAGGGCCACGTCTGCTGCGCGGGAAGCCGGCTGCTGGTGCAGGAGTCGGTCCACGACGAGGTCATCGCGAGCCTGCAGCGCCGGATCGGCACGCTGCGGGTCGGCGACCCGCTGGACAAGAACACCGACATCGGCGCGATCAACTCCGCCGAGCAGCTGGCCCGCATCCGCGAGCTCTCGGACATCGGCGAGGCCGAGGGGGCGCAGCGCTGGCAGCCGGCCTGCGAGCTGCCCGACCGCGGCTTCTGGTTCCCGCCGACGGTGTTCACCGACGTCTCCCCCGCCCACCGCATCGCCCGCGACGAGGTCTTCGGGCCGGTGCTGTCGGTGCTCACCTTCCGGACGCCGGACGAGGCGGTCGCGAAGGCCAACAACACCACCTACGGGCTGTCGGCCGGCGTCTGGACCGAGAAGGGCTCGCGGATCCTGAGGATCGCTGACCAGCTGCGCGCCGGCGTGGTCTGGGCCAACACGTTCAACAAGTTCGACCCGTCGTCGCCGTTCGGCGGCTACAAGCAGTCCGGCTACGGCCGGGAGGGCGGCCGGCACGGGCTCGCCGCGTACCTGAAGGGAGCGAACAGCGAGTGAGCACCGCAGCGAAGGCCGGCGAGCGAGGAGCGGAGCGAGCGCGGAAGCGACCCGTGGGCACGGGTGCTGACCGGTGATCGGCAGCGAGCGGCTCGCCGTCCGCAAGACCTACAAGCTCTACGTCAACGGCACCTTCCCCCGCTCGGAGTCGGGGCGCACCTACGAGGTCACCGACACCAAGGGCCACTTCCTCGCCAACGCCGCCTGGGCGTCCCGCAAGGACGCCCGGGACGCCGTCGTCGCCGCCCGCGCCGCCTTCGGCAAGTGGTCCGGGGCCACCGCGTACAACCGCGGCCAGGTGCTGTACCGGGTGGCCGAGGTGATGGAGGGCCGGCACGCCCAGCTCTGCGAGGAGGTCGCCGCGGGCGAGGGGCTGTCGGCCGCCAAGGCCCGCGCCGCCGTCGACGCCGCCATCGACCGCTGGGTCTGGTACGCGGGCTGGACCGACAAGCTCGGCGCCGTCCTCGGCGGGGCCAACCCGGTCGCCGGCCCCTACTTCGACTTCTCCCTGCCCGAGCCCACCGGAGTGGTCGCCGTCCTGGCGCCGCAGCGCTCCTCGCTGCTCGGGCTGGTCAGCGTGCTGGCCCCGGTGCTGGCCGGCGGGAACACCGCCGTCGTCGTGACGTCGAAGCAGCGCCCGCTGCCGGCGGTCACCCTCGGCGAGGTGCTGGCCACCAGCGACGTCCCGGCGGGCGTGGTGAACCTGCTGACCGGCGACGCCGGCGAGCTGGGCCCGTGGCTGGCCGAGCACGACGACGTCGACGCCGTCGACCTCACCGGCGCCCCGGCCGCCCGCGCGATGGAGCTGGAGCGGCTGGCCGCGGGCAGCATCAAGCGGGTGCTGCGCCCGCCGACCGAGGAGCCGGACTGGTCGTCCGACCCCGGGCTGACCCGGCTCACGCGCTTCCTCGAGACGAAGACCGTCTGGCACCCCATGGGCATCTGAGAGGTCCCCCGCCGAGGGCCGTTCCCGCACCTCACGAACCCGGAGGTGCGCTCCCGGGGGGACCGGGCAGGATGTCCCCCGTGGCAAGGCCCAGCATCGTCCCGATCGCCCTCACCCTCGACGACCGCACCGGCTTCACCCTGTGGGCTCCGCCGTGGGAGGAGGACGGCGAGGAGTGGCAGGCGTTCCTCGGGACGTCCGAGGGCGACCGGGCCAGCGTCCACCTCTTCCCGACCCCGGCGGCGCTGGCGGCCTTCTGCCGGAGCCGCACCGACCACGACCTCGCCGACCACCCGGTCTGGCCCGTCGTCGTCGGCCTGGGCGCCGCCGATCTGACCCCGGACGACGACCACCGCTACGACCTCGACGGCGTCTACGACATCGCCGCGGAGAACCCCGACCGCTGGGCGGTGGAGGAGCTCGCCGCCACCATCGACATCGTCAGCCGGCTGGCCGAGTGCCTCGACGTCGCCGACGAGGACGAGCTCGACGACGAGCTCACCGACGAGGACGACGAGCGGGAGGTCGACGCCGACGTCGAGCTCGACCGCCGTCCGGACGCCGCGGTCGAGCGCGGCGGGGAGTTCGGGTCGCTGGCCGAGCTGGTCGGCCGCCCCGAGGTCGGCTCCCTGGGGCTGGGCGTGGACGCCTTCGTCGGCCGCTCGGGGGAGGACGCCTGGCTCGGCGTCGGCAACGCCCTCGACGAGCTGTGGGAGGACGTCCTCGAGGAGCTCGACGCCCACCTCGACTGGACCGGCGGCGGGACGGTCGCGATCGACGACTACCCCTCGGCCACGGAGTCGGAGGACGGCGAGGTCGGCGAGGAGCTCGCGGAGGAGTCCGAGGAGGCCGCGGCCCCCGCAGCTCCGGCGGCGCCGGCCGCCGCGCCCGTGAGCGCCATCGCCCGGCCCGGCCGGATCAGCGCGCCGCCGTCGGAGGTCGCGAAGGCCGCCGAGTTCTGGGAGGCGGTCGGCATCCTGCCGGTCGAGGTCGTCGTCCCGGACGGCGCCGGGCTGACGCTGCGCTGCTACGTCGAGGACCGCGCCCGCTTCCTGGGCCGCGACGGCGAGGTGTACGTCTTCTCCTCCCCCGCCGACCTCACCCGGTTCTGCGCCGGCACCGAGGAGCACGACCTGGCCGAGATCGCCTCCTGGCCGGAGGTGGCCGACACCGACGTCCCGCCGCTGCCGGCCGAGCAGGACCGCTACGACCTCACCGAGCTCGCCGACGTCCTGGCCGAGGTCGCCGACGGGGCCGCGGGTCTCGCCGACCACCGCGCGCTCGTCCAGCCGCTCGAGGGGGTCCGCGACATCGCGGAGTACGCCGGGCTCACCCGGGTCGACGAGCTGCTGCGCCCGTCCGAGCCGCTGGGCCGGGCGGTGGCCCGCGCCGAGCGGGAGCCCGAGGCCGTCCTGCGCGCCGAGGACGCCGCCGAGCTGCGGCGGCCCTGGGACGAGGTGGTCGCCCAGGTCAGCGGGGCGCTCACCTTCCGCGACTGAGAGGGGACCCCGTCCCCCCACCCCTCGCGAGCTCGGGGCGGTGCCCTGGACGGGGCCGCCCTGCCGCCCGCCACTCGCCAGCTCGCAGCGGGTCCCTGCAGGGGGCCATCCATCGCGCGACGACGGCAGCGGCCGGCCCCGGGGAACCGGGACCGGCCGCTGCCGTCGTCAGGTGCTCAGTCGGAGAAGTCCGCCGAGCGGCTGGGCCGTCGACCCTGGCCGCGGTAGCCGCTGGGACGACGGTCCCCGCTGCCGCGGCGCTCGCCGCCGGAGCGCTCGCCGTACGCGCGCTCGCCGTGGGACCGCTCCCCCGCCGGACGCTCGCCGTCCCGGCGCGGCCGCTCCCCGTAGGGACGGCGCGGCCGGTCGCCGTCGCGACGCGGGCGCTCGCCGTCGCGCCGCGGACGGCGGCCGCCGTGCCCGCCGGAGGGACGACGCGGCTCGCGCACCGGGCGCTCGACCGGCTCGACGTGCACGCCGCTGGCGACGAGCTCGGCGAGCGGGGCGTCACCCGGGCGGATCCGGCTCACGACCGGCTCGACGCGCGCCTGGCGGAACCGGCGCTTGGCCTGCCCCACCTGGTCGGGCAGCAGCAGCGACACGACCACGCCTCCGGCGCCGGCGCGCGCGGTGCGGCCCGAGCGGTGCAGGTAGGTCTTGTGGTCGGTCGGCGGGTCGTAGTGCAGGACCAGCGAGACGTCGTCGACGTGGATGCCGCGCGCGGCGACGTCGGTGGCGACCAGCACCGGGCTGCGGGCGTCGGTGAACGCCTCCAGCGCCCGGCGGCGAGCCGACTGCGGCAGCCCGCCGTGGATCGCCTCGGCCTTGATGCCCACGGCCTTGAGGTTCTCGGTCAGCCGGTCGACGCCCAGCTGCGTGCGGGCGAAGACGATGGTGCGGCCCGGGCGGGCGGCCAGCTCCTGGGTCACCGGCACCTTGTCCCGGAACGCCACGCTGTAGGCCAGGTGCTCCGCCGGCGGCGCGTCGTCGCCGGGGCGCTTGACCTCGTGGCGGGCCGGCTCCTTCAGGTAGCGGCGCACGAGGGTGTCCACCTCGCCGTCCAGCGTGGCCGAGAACAGCAGCCGCTGGGCGTCGGGGCGGGTCTGGTCGAGCAGCTCCTGCACGACCGGCAGGAAGCCGAGGTCGGACATGAAGTCGGCCTCGTCGATGACGGTGACCGCGACCTCGTCGAGGGTGCACTCACCCTGGCCGATGAGGTCCTGCAGTCGGCCCGGGGTGGCGATGACGACGTCGACGCCGCGGCGCAGCTGCTGGATCTGGCGGTACATCGAGGCGCCGCCGTAGACGGTGGCCAGCTGCACGCCAGTGGCCTGGCCCAGCGGGGCGAGGTTGTCGTGCACCTGCTGGGCGAGCTCGCGGGTCGGCACGAGGACCAGTCCGCGCGGGGCACGGCGGCCCCGCAGGACGTCCTCGCCGAGCCGGGCGAGCAGCGGCAGGCCGAAGGCCAGCGTCTTGCCCGAACCGGTGGCGGCCTTGCCGAGCACGTCCCGCCCGGCGAGGGCGTCGGGCAGGGCGGAGGCCTGGATGGCGAAGGGGTGGCGGATGCCGCGCCGCTCGAGCGCGGTCACCAGCGGCTGGGCCAGGCCCAGCTGGGCGAAGGTCGGGCCGGCCGGGACCTTGGGCTCCGGAGCGACGACCTCGGGGGTCTCGGGGGTGGTCTGGACGTCGACAGTGTCGAACGTGGTCATGCGGGTGTGGGACTCCGATACGACTCGGGCGCGTCCCGTGGTGGTGCGCGGACACCGGCAGACCGGCGTCCTCACTGGCGATCACGACGTCAGGAGACGCTGCTGATCTGCACGGATGCGCTCATGCCCGGACGGACCGTCCGGGAGGATGACCGGCGAGTGCCGGTCCACTCACGGTAGCAGCGCGGCGCCACCGGGGATTCCCGAGCGCGGGGTGGCCCGCGCCACCCTCAGCCGCGCAGGGCGGCGTACCCGGGGCGGACGACCTCGGCCAGCAGCCGCTCCCGCTCGCCGTCGGGCAGGAACGCGCCGGCCAGCGCCCGCTCGGTGAGCGTCTGGACGTCGTCCCAGCCCCAGCCGAAGGTCGCGGCGACGTCGGCGAACTCGCCGGTCACCGAGACCCCGCTCATCAGCCGGTTGTCGGTGTTGAGCGTGACCGCGAAGCCGAGCCGGTGCAGCCGGTCGACCGGGTGCTCGGCCAGCGACGGGTAGGCGCCGGTCTGCACGTTGGACGACGGCGCCACCTCGAGCGTCACCTGCTCGCTGCGGACCCGCTTGGCCACCGGTCCCAGGGAGCCGTCGACGGCCACCTCGTCGGCGATGCGCACCCCGTGCCCGAGCCGCTCCGCGCGGGCGCCGTCGAGCGCCGCGACGATGCTGTCGACGCCGGCGGCCTCCCCCGCGTGGATCGTGCGGTGGGCACCGGCCCGGTCGAGCAGCGCGATCGCGGAGGGGTGGCGGTCCGGCGGGAAGCCGATCTCGGGACCGGCGAGGTCGAACCCGACCACCCCGGCGTCCCGGTGGCGGACGACGAGGCCGGCCACCTCGTCCCAGCGGTCGTTCTGCCGCATGGCGCACAGCAGCGTGCCGACGGTGATCGGCGTGCCCGCGGCGCCCGCCTCCGCGCTGCCCTTCGCGAAGCCGTCCAGGATCGCCTCGACGGCCTCCTCGATCGGCGTGCCCCCCGCCGTGAGCAGCTCGGGTGCCATCCGCACCTCGGCGTACACGACGCCGTCCGCGGCCAGGTCGAGGGCGCACTCGCGGGCCACCCGCTGCACGGCCTCGGGGCGCTGCATCACCGCGACGGTGTGGGCGAACGTCTCGAGGTACCGCACGAGCGAGCCCGAGTCGGCGGCCTGCCGGAACCAGCGGCCCAGCGCGTCGGCGTCGTCCGCGGGCAGCGCCGTGTAGCCGAGTTCGTCGGCGAGCTCCAGCACCGTCTGCGGCCGCAGCCCGCCGTCCAGGTGGTCGTGGAGCAGGACCTTGGGCGCGCGGCGGAGGGACTCGGCGGTCAGCGGTGCGGGCACCCGGACATTGTGATCGGTCGATCGCGCTCCGCTCCCCCGGGGAGGGCACCTCACCGCGGCGGACCGGTCGTGGGGCCCCGAGGGGTGCGTGCAGAGGACCCGCCGAACTCCCCGTCGCTCGTCAGCCGGACGGCCCGGATCGCGTGGTCTGCGACTTCCAACACCGCGGCGCCGACTGGGACGCTCCTTGCGCCACCCCACTCCGAAGTCAGCGACCACGCCGGGTGGCACCGAGCCCGAAGGAGGGTCTCGTGATGATGCGGAGCAACAGGCGCGGGAGCGGAGGGCGCCAGCGACTCCTGGTGGCGGGAGCCACCATGGCCGTGCTCACCGTCGGGTGGGCGGTGCAGCCCGACGTGACCGCCGCCACCCCGGCTGACCCGCCGGGGCCGGCCATCGCGGACGTCGTCCGGAACGCGATGGCGACCGACCACCTCCGCGCGGTCATCGTCGAGGTCACCCGGGGTGACGAGGTCCTGACCTCGGAGGCGTTCGGCACGTCGATGGACGGCGTCCCGGCGACCACGGACATGCACTTCCGCAACGGTGCCGTCGCCTTCGCCTACCTGGGGACGCTGCTCATGCAGTTCGTGGACGAGGGCACGGTGGGGCTCGACGACACGATCGACCGCTGGATGCCGACGCTGCCCGAGGCCGACGAGGTCACGCTGGAGATGCTGGCGAACCAGACGACGGGCTATCCCGACTTCGAGACCGACCCGGCGTGGGAGGCTGCGTGGAGCGCGGATCCCTTCCACATCTGGACATTCGAGGAGCGGCTGGCCTACGCGTTCTCCCGGCCCGTGCACTTCGCTCCCGGGACGAACTGGAGCTACGCGCACACCAACTTCATGATCCTGGGCGAGATCCTCGCCCGGATCGGGGGGAAGCCGCTGGACAGACTCCTGAGCGAGAGGGTGCTCGCCCCGCTGGGCCTGGCGGGGACCACGGCGACCCTGACCTCGAGCATCCCCAGCCCAGTCCTGCACACCTACAGCTCCGAGCGCCGGGCAGCACTCGGCATCCCGTCGACGACGTCGTTCTACGAGGAGTCCACGTTCTGGAACACACAGTGGGGGACGCCGATCGGAGCCGATCAGACGACGACGATCGACGACATGATCACGACCGCGGTCGCGGTCGGCACCGGCTCGCTGCTGTCGGAGGCCAGCCACGACGCCATGACCGGCCCCCACCTGCTGGGCTTCGGGCACACGGACCCGGCGTGCGCGCCCTCCTGCTTCACCCAGGTCGACGGGTACAACTTCGGCCTCGGCGTCGTCCGCTCCGGGTCGTGGATCCTGCAGAACCCGCAGCTGGCGGGCTTCAGCGCGTCCGAGGCGTACCTCCCCTCACAGGGGATCGCCATCGCGGTGGCCGTCACGTACCTCCCCGCCGCGTTCGACGCACAGGGCAACTACCCGAACGCCGCGGACAGGCTGTTCCGTTCGATCGGAGCCGTGGTGGCACCTGACGACCCCCCTCCGGTTCCCGAGGGCTGAGTCACTCCCGCGAGCCCTGACGCTCAGTCGGTGCCGCGGTCCTGCCAGCGGAAGGTCAGGGCGCAGAGGACCAGGCCTGCGATGCACCAGAGGCCGAGCGCCAGCGCGACGGTGCCGAGCTCCCACGATCCCGCCGGCTCGCGGGCGGCCAGCTCGTCCGGGAGGAACACCGAGCGCAGGCCCTGCGCGAGCCACTTCACCGGGAAGACCGCGGCGACGTCCTGCAGCCAGCCCGGCACCTGGTCGAAGGGCATGAACACGCCGGAGACGAACTCGAGCACCAGCGCGATGGGGGTGACCGTCGCCGACGCCGACCGGCCGTTGCGGGCCAGCGTCGACACGACGATGCCCAGCAGGGTGCACGCCGCCGCCCCGAGGACCGACACCCAGGCGAAGGTCAGCCAGTCGCTGCCCGAGGGCAGGTCGATGCCGAACACGAGGACGCCGACCAGCAGGAGCAGCGCGATCGTCGCGACCGCCACCGCGAGCACCTGCACGACCTTGCCGGCGAAGTACGCGCTCGCGGGCATCGGCGTCCCGGCGAGGCTCTTGAGCGTGCCGTCCGAGCGCTCCGCGGCGATGTGGATCGCCATGTTCTGCAGACTGGCGCCGACGATGCCGGCGGTGATGACCCCGGCCATGAAGTACTGCGGGAAGTCGACGCCGGCACCGAGGTCGTAGTCGAGCACCGCGCCCAGGCCCAGCAACAGGATCACCGGGAAGGCGAGGGTGAAGACCACCGACTCGCGCTGGCGGAAGAACTCCTTGAGCTCGACGCCGGCGCGGGTCCGGTAGACCCGGCCGAACGACGGCAGCGCGGTGCGCCCGGGAGCGGCAGCGGTCACGAGTGGTCCCCGATCATCTTCAGGTAGACGTCCTCGAGCGTGGGCCGGTTGACCGACAGGTCGGGCACCTCGCCGGGGAAGCGGGTGGCCAGCTCCCGCACGAACGCGGTGGGCGTCGCGGTCTCGGCGGTGCGCCGGGTGCCGTCCTCGGTCCAGCTGACGACGGCGGGTGCGGTACCGCGCCCACCCAGCGCCGTCGGGACGGCGACCTCCGCGAGCGCGCCGCGGGCGAGGACGCCGACCCGGTCGGCCAGCGTCTCGGCCTCGTCGAGGTAGTGGGTGGTGAGCAGCATCGTGGTGCCCAGGTCGCGCAGCGAGCGGATCAGCGCCCAGAACTGCCGCCGCGCCTCGGGATCGAAGCCGGTGGTCGGCTCGTCGAGGAAGAGCAGGCGCGGGCGGCCGACGATGCCCAGCGCGACGTCCAGCCGCCGGCGCTGGCCACCGGAGAGGGTACGGCCGCGGGCCGTCGCCTTGTCGGTGAGGCCGACGAGTTCCAGCACCTCGTCGGGGTCGCGGGGCTCGGCGTAGTACGACGCCCGCGCCGTGAGCAGCTCGCGGACCGAGAGCTGGCTGTCCCCCGCGCCCGACTGGAGCACGATGCCCAGCTGTGCCTTCCACCGGCGTCCACCCTTGGCCGGGTCGACGCCGAGCACGCGGACGTCGCCGCCGTCCCGCTTCCGGTAGCCCTCGAGCACCTCCACCGTGCTGGTCTTGCCGGCGCCGTTGGGCCCGAGCAGCGCGAAGATCTCGCCGCGCCGGATGTCGAGGTCCAGGCCGTCGACGGCGGTGCGGTCCCCGTAGCGCTTCACCAGGCCGCGGACGGAGATGGCGGCGTCCGGGTCCAGGGGGTCGCCGGGCCGCGGCCTGCTGTCGGCCACCACGCGCGCGGACGTACTCGTCACGAGGAGACAGTCTCCCACCATGACATCGCGGCCCTCCGGGCCGCACCGCGGCCAGGGGCCGTCCCCCGGCCGCGCGGAGCGCACCCCGGCCCTCGTCGGGGAGCCTCCGGCCCCCACTCCTCACCCCGCCTCGCAGGGCGGCGCACCTCCGGCCGGGATCAGGCGGTGATGCGGTCCAGGACCAGGGGCAGCGGCTCGTCGTCGGTGTCGATGCCGATCGCGCCGTCCAGCGCCGCCAGCGCCCGCTCGATGCGCGCGGGGTCGTCGGTGTGCAGCTCCACCAGCGGCTGTCCCTCGGTGACCTGCTCCCCCACCCCGGCGGTCCAGGTGACCCCGGCCGCGGCCGACACCGGGTCCTCCTTGCGGGCCCGGCCGGCGCCCAGCCGCCAGGCGGCCACCCCGAGGGCGTAGGCGTCCAGGCGGGTCAGCGTGCCGGTGGCCGGCGCGGTCACCACGTGCTTCTCCGCGGGCTCCGGCAGGGACGCGTCGGGATCCCCGCCCTGGGCGGCGATCATCCGCCGCCACACGTCCATCGCCCGGCCGTCGCGCAGGGCGTCGGCCGGGTCGACGTCGTCCCGCCCGGCGCCGGCCAGCATCTCCTGGGCCAGCGCGAGGGTGAGCGCGACGACGTCGGCCGGACCGCCCCCCGCGAGCACCTCCACCGACTCGGCCACCTCGACGGCGTTGCCCGCGGCGCGGCCCAGCGGCCGGTCCATGGCGGTCACCAGCGCCACGGTGCGCACCCCGGCGGCCTCGCCCAGGCCGACCATGGTGCGGGCCAGCTCGCGGGAGGCGTCGGGGTCCTTCATGAACGCCCCGGAGCCGGTCTTGACGTCGAGCACCAGCGCGTCGGCGCCCTCGGCGATCTTCTTGCTCATGATCGAGGAGGCGATCAGCGGGATCGACTCCACGGTGCCCGTGACGTCGCGCAGCGCGTAGAGCTTCTTGTCCGCCGGGGCGAGGTCGTTGCCGGCCGCGCAGATGACCGCGCCGACCTCCCGCAACTGGCCGAGATAGGCCTCCTCGTGGACGTCGGCTCGCCACCCGGGGATCGACTCCAGCTTGTCCAGCGTCCCGCCGGTGTGGCCCAGCCCCCGGCCGGACAGCTGCGGCACCGCGACTCCGCACGCGGCGACCAGCGGCGCCAGCGGCAGCGTGGTCTTGTCGCCGACCCCGCCGGTGGAGTGCTTGTCGGCGGTCGGCCGGCCCAGCGGCGAGAGGTCCTTGCGCTCGCCGGAGTCGATCATCGCCTGGGTCCAGACGGCGAGCTCGTCGGGCGACATCCCGCGGAAGAACACCGCCATGAGCAGGGCGCTCACCTGCTCGTCGGGGATGGTCCCGTCGGTGTAGGACCGGATCACCCAGCGGATCTGGTCGGGAGTCAGCTCGACGCCGTCCCGCTTGGCCCGGATGACGTCGATCGCGTCGAAGGCACTCATGCCCGGCCCGCCCGCTCGGCGGCCGCGGCTCCCCCGGCAGACCGCGTGGCGGCAGCCGCCAGGTCGTCGGGCCCGAAGGCGTCGGGCAGCACCTCGCGCATCGGGACGGTGCCCAGCGAGACGGTCTCGAGGAGCATGTCCGCGCCGCCGTGCTCCCACAGCAGCTGCCGGCAGCGCCCGCACGGCATCAGCGGCTGCCCGTCCCCGCCGACGCAGGCGACCGCGACCAGCCGGCCGCCGCCGGTGCGGACCAGGTCGCTGACCATGCCGCACTCGGCGCACAGGCCCAGCCCGTACGAGGCGTTCTCGACGTTGCAGCCGGTCACGACCCGGCCGTCGTCCACCAGCCCGGCGACGCCCACCGGAAACCCCGAGTAGGGGGCGTAGGCGTGGGTCATGGCCTCCCGGGCCGCCGCGCGCAGCGCCTCCCAGTCCACCTGGCTCACTAGTGCTCTCCTCGTCGGTACACCAGACCGTCCGCCGCGGGCATCCGCAGGCGTTGCGACGCCAGGGACAGCACGAGCAGCGTGGTCAGGTGGGGGGTGAACGAGACCAGGCCCGGCGCCAGCTGGTCGATGGTCAGGAAGGCGACCAGCGAGCCGGCGGCGACCACCGCGGCGATCACCGCGCGCACCGCGCGCCGGTGCACCGCCTGCCACACCGCCACCCCGGCCAGCAGCACGGCCAGCAGCAGGAACAGCGCCACGACCGCGGACCGGCTGCGCAGCTGCAGGGCGTCGGCGAAGCCGAACAGGCCAGCGCCGGCCGCGAGGCCGCCGGGCCGCCAGTTGCCGAAGATCAGCGCCGCCAGGCCGATGAACCCGCGCCCGTTGGTCTGCCCCTCGCGGTAGATGCCGGCGATGAAGACCAGGAACACGCCGCCCATCCCGGCCAGCCCGCCGGAGACGACCACCGCGATGTACTTCAGCCGGTAGACCGGCACGCCGAGCGAGTCGGCGGCCGCGGGGTTCTCCCCGCACGAGCGCAGCCGCAGCCCGAAGGCGGTGCGCCACAGCAGCAGGTAGGACGCCGGGACCAGCAGCACCGCGAGCACGGTCAGCAGGCCCACCCCGCTGGTGAGCCCGCGCAGCACACCGGCGACGTCGCTGACCAGGAACCACTGCTGGCGCTCGAGGTCGCCGAGCAGGTCCGGACCCGAGGAGAGCACCGGCACGGAGAACTCGGGCGGTTCGCTGGACAGGGCCGGGGACTGCGTGACCCCGCCGCCGGCCGGGTTGTCGGTGTAGAGCAGCTCGGAGAGGAAGCGCACGACACCGGCGGCGAGGATGTTGATCGCCACACCGGAGACGACGTGGTCGACCCCGAAGGTCACCGTGGCGACGGCGTGCAGCAGCCCGCCGAGCGCGCCGAACAGGATGCCGCCGACGAGCGCGGCGGCCCACCCCCACTGGTAGCCGGCGAACCCGGCTCCCCAGGTGCCCAGCGTCATCATCCCGTCGAGGCCGATGTTGACCACACCGGCCCGCTCGGAGAACAGGCCACCGAGGGCGGCCAGCCCGATCGGCACGGCCAGCAGCAGCGCGGCCGAGATCGTCGAGGACGACGTGAGCGCCTGCTCGCCGCTGATCACGCGCACGGCGGAGACCAGCACCAGCGCGCCGACCAGCAGCCAGGTGACCCGGCGGGCCCGCCCGCCGCCGAGGAACAGCTCACCGACCGGCCCGCGGGCGGTCCGGGTCTCCGGGGTCGTCGTCGCGCTCACGCTCCGGTCTCCTGCCGCTCGTCGGACTGCTGGCCCGCGCCTGTGCCGCGGCTGACGCCCGCTCCGGTGCCCGCGGCCGCGCCGTCCGCGGTGCGTGCGGCACCGGCGCTGCCGTCACCGGCCGCCGGCGCGGGGCCGGCCTGGGCCGCGCCCCGCTCCGCCGCGCGGAGGGCGACCCGCCGCGCGACCTCGTTGGAGATGACCACGGCGAGCACGATGACGCCCTGGATGATCGTGACCACCGAGGCCGGGTAGTTCGCGATCTGCAGCGGCACCAGCGACCGGTCGAGGAAGGCGAACAGCAGCGCGGCGAACGCGATGCCGACCGGGTTGTTGCGCCCCAGCAGGGCGACCGCGATGCCGAGGAAGCCCAGGCCGGAGGTGAAGTCGGTCGTGTAGCTGTGCGTCGTCCCGAGCAGGTCCGGCATGCCGATCAGCCCCGCGACCGCGCCCGACAGCAGCATCGTCTTGACGACCATGCCGCGCGCGTCCACACCGCTGGCCCGCGCCGCCGACGGCGACAGCCCGGTGGCCCGCAGGTCGAAGCCGAAGCGGGTGCGGTTGAGCAGGATCGCGATCGCGACGCCGAGCAGCGCGGCGACCACGAGGAAGCCGTAGAGCTGCCGCGGCGGGTTGGCCAGGCCGAGCAGGTCGAACAGCCCGTTGAGGCTGGGCATCCAGCCGGACTCGGGGATCTCCGCGGTGCTGATGATCGACGCGCCCTCCGGGCTGCCCCGGAACGGGCCGGTCAGCAGGAACGACGCGATGCCCAGCGCGATGAAGTTGAGCATGATCGAGCTGATGACCTCGCTGACGCCGCGTGTCACCTTGAGGACGGCGACGATGCCCGCCCAGATCGCGGCGACCGCCATGGCCACCACCACGATCAGCAGCACGTGCAGCGGGCCCGGCAGCGCGACCGCGGCGCCGACCGCGGCGGCCATGACCGTCGCCAGCCGGTACTGGCCCTCGACGCCGATGTTGAACAGCCCCATCCGGAACGCGATCGCGACCGCCAGCCCGGAGATGAACAGCGGGATGGCCCGGTTGAGGATCACCACGATCGCGGTGACCTGCTGCGTGGGGGTCTCGCCGAAGTCGACCATCACGGCGAACACGTCGAAGGGGTTGACGCCCAGGACGGCCATCACCAGGCCGGAGATGACGATCGCCGCGGCGACGGCGAGCAGCGGCGCGACCAGGGTCGTGCCGAGACGGCGGAGCACGCTCATGCCGCGCCCGCCGTCGTCCGGGCCCCGGTCATGTGGCCGCCCAGCTCCTCCGGCGTGACGTGCGCCGGGTCGAGGGTGGCGACCAGCCGGCCGCGGAGCATCACGTGCAGGGTGTCGGACAGGCCGATGAGCTCGTCGAGGTCGGCGGAGACCAGCAGGATGCCCAGGCCCTGGGCGCGGGCGTCCTTGAGCAGCTCCCAGATCACCGCCTGGGCGCCGACGTCCACGCCGCGGGTCGGGTGGGCGGCCAGGAGCAGGCGGGGCGACGCGCTCATCTCCCGGCCGACGATGAGCTTCTGCTGGTTGCCGCCGGACAGCGCGACGGCCAGCGTGTCCGGCCCGGGGGCACGGACGTCGTACTCGCGCATGATCCGCTCGGTGTCGGCGCGTGCGCCCTTGCGGTCGATGAACGGGCCCTTCACCGCCGGCGGGCGGGTCTGGTGGCCGAGGATGCGGTTCTCCCAGAGCGAGGCGTCGAGCAGCATCCCCTGCCGGTGCCGGTCCTCGGGGATGAAGCCCAGCCCGGCCTCGCGGCGGGTGCGGGTGCTCCAGGAGGTGATGTCCTCCCCGCCGAGTGCCACGGTGCCGGCCGCGACCGCGCGCAGGCCCATGACGGCGTCCACGAGCTCGGCCTGGCCGTTGCCCTCGACGCCGGCGATGCCGACGACCTCCCCCTCGCGGACGGTGAGGTCGACCGCGTCGACCAGCGGGCGGCTCCCGACGCCGGGCACGGTCACGCCGCGCAGCTCGAGCACCGGGGTGGGTCGGACCGTGGACTCGCGGGTCTCCGGGGAGGGCAGCTCGGAGCCGACCATCATCTCGGCCAGCTGGTGGCTGGTCGTCGTCCTCGGGTCGGCGGTGCCGACGGTGGTGCCGCGCCGGATGACGGTGATCGAGTCGGCGACCTTGCGGACCTCGTCCAGCTTGTGCGAGATGAAGATGACGGTGAGGCCCTCCCGCTTGAGCTCGGCGAGGTTGCCGAACAGCTCGTCGACCTCCTGCGGCACGAGGACGGCGGTGGGCTCGTCGAGGATCAGCGTGCGGGCGTCGCGGTAGAGCACCTTCGCGATCTCGACCCGCTGCCGGTCGCCGACGCCGAGGTCCTCGACCAGGGCGTCGGGGTCCAGCCCCAGGGAGTACGCGTCGGAGATCTCCCGGATGCGGCGGCGGGCCTCGGCGCGGTCCAGCCGGCCGCCGCGGGTGGGCTCGCTGCCCAGGACGATGTTCTCCAGGACGGTGAAGTTGTCGGCCAGCATGAAGTGCTGGTGGACCATGCCGATGCCGGCGGCGATCGCGTCGGCGGGGCTGCGGAAGTGCACCTGGCGGCCGTCGACGAGGATCTGCCCCTCGTCCGGGCGGTGCTCGCCGTAGAGCGTCTTCATCAGCGTCGACTTGCCGGCACCGTTCTCGCCCACGATGGCGTGCACCTCGCCGCGGCGGACCCGCAGCTCGATGTCCTTGTTCGCGACGACGCCGGGGAAGCGCTTGCTGATGCCGCGCAGCTCGACGGCCAGCGGCGCGCCGCCGGCGCCCTCCGCGGGCGTCCCCGTCGGGACACCTGCGGCCCCGTGGTCTGGAGGCATGGTGGGCCCTTCCCCTCGCTGCGCCCTGCAGGTGTGCGGGGCACGTCCACTCTGCTGCATCTGTGGCGCGGGATCGACCGCGACCACCGTTCCCCCGGCCCGGGTTCCGCCGGCCCGCCGCATGATCGCGCACGGGCCGCCGACGGGGTGGGCAGGGTCCCGCCCCGCTCGCGGCAGCGGGCCCGGGGGCGCGTTCGCTCCCCCGGGCCCGCTGCCGGTCGTCCGTGTCAGCCGATCGGCGTCACGGGGTGGTCGGGACGGTGATCGTCCCGTCGACGATCTGCTGGCGGTAGGTGTCCAGGTCGCCCTGGATGTCGTCGATGAAGCCACCGGTGGTGGCCAGGCCCACACCGTCGGACTCCAGGTCGTACCGCTCGTCCTGGCCACCGGCGACGTTGCCGTCGACGAACTCACCGATGAACGTGTCGACCGCGACGTCGACCCGCTTGAGCATCGAGGTCATGATCACGGCCTGGAGGGCGGGGTCGCCGACCGTCTGGTACTGGTCGGAGTCGACGCCGATCGCCCGGCCACCGGAGGCGGCCGCCGCCTGGAACACGCCGATCCCCGAGCCGCCCGCGGCCTGGTAGACGATGTCGGCGCCGCCGTCGTACATGCCCTGGGCGATGATCTGCGCGCGGGCCGGGTCGTTGAAGCCGCTGAAGTCACCGGCCGGCGAGATGTACTGGCTGTTGATGGCGATGTCCGGCTTGACCGCCCGCGCCCCGGCCTCGTAGCCGGCCTGGAACTTCTGGATCAGCGGGGTCTCGACACCGCCGACGAAGCCGATGCTGTTGGTCTCGGTCTTCAGCGCCGCCGCGACACCGGCCAGGAAGGAGCCCTGCTCCTCGGAGAACAGCAGGCCGGTCAGGTTCTCCGGGTTGCCGGCGTCCGCGACCGAGCCGTCCACCTGCGCGAACGTGACGTCGGGGTACTGCGCGGCGACCTCGCCGATGACGTCGCTGTAGGCGAAGCCGACGGCGATGATCGGGTTGAAGCCCTGGTCGGCGAGCTGGGTCAGGAGGTCGGCGCGGTTGGACGCGTCGGCGTTCGGGCTGAGCTTGGTGACCTCGCCGCCGTGCTCCTCGATGGCGGCCTCGACGCCGGCCACGGCCGCGTCGTTGAACGAACGGTCGCCCTCGCCGCCGGTGTCGAACGCCAGGCCGATCTGCAGGTCGCCGGCGGCCTCGCCGCCGCCTCCGCCGGTGCTGCCGCCGCCCTCCTCGTCGCTGGCACAGGCCGCCAGGGCCATGCTGCCGGCCAGCAGCAACGCCGCGGCCTTCATCCTCCGCGCTCGGCGCAAGACGCTCTCCTCTCTGGGGGGACGAGCCGGCCTCGTGCACCGGCCCGGCCCGGTGGGGTCCGGGTCACGCGCCGCCGCACCGGCGCTGCCGGGGCCGCAGCACGCGCGACCTCGGCACGCTAACCGCGGCCGGTGGCCGCGCCGCAGGCCCGGGAGGAGACCGAGATGCGATCGTTGCGAAGGCGCCCGGGCCGGTGGTGTGGGCCACCACGACGGTCGGGGCAGCCGAGGGCAGCCGTCGGGTCTAGCGTGCCCTCGTGCGACGGCGGACGGCGGCAGCCCGGCTCGCATCCGCCGTCGTGGCGCTCGGGATCGTGCTCGCCCCCGGCGCGGCGCTCGCCGAGGACCCGCGGCCCACCGCCGACCCCCTGGCGCCCACGCCCACCGCACCGCTGCCGGGTGGGCCGCCCCAGGGCAGCGGCCCGGGCGGGGTCACCGTCGGCGGCGAGGGCCTGGACACCCGCGGCACCGTCGTCGTCGACGACGCCGCACCGCTGCCCGACGGCGTCGTCGCCCCCGGCTGGCTGGTGGCCGACGCCGAGACCGGCGCCGTGCTGGCCGCCCGCGACCCGCACGGCCGCTACTACCCGGCGAGCACGCTGAAGACGCTGACCCTGCTCACCCTCGTCCCGCTGCTGGACCCCGAGGAGGTCGTCGAGGGGACCGAGGAGGACGAGCGGATGGAGGGCAGCCGGGTCGGGATGGTGGCCGGCGGCCGATATCCGGTCTCGCTGCTGTTCGAGGCCCTGGTCATGCAGTCGGGCAACGACGCCGCGAACGCGCTGGCCCGCGCGGCCGGGGGCGTCGAGGTCACCGTCGAGGCGATGAACGAGACCGCGGCGGCGATCGGCGCCTTCGACACGGTCGCCGGCTCACCGTCCGGGCTCGACGTCGCCGGCCAGACCTCCTCCCCCTACGACCTGGCCCTGGTCTTCCGCCGGCTGGTCGACGACCCGCGCACCGCGGCGATCCTGACCACGCAACTCGCCGCGATGCCCGCCGTGGAGGGGAAGTCCGAGGGCTACCAGATCCAGAACCAGAACCCGCTGCTCACCCGCTATCCGGGCAACCTCGGCGGCAAGACCGGGTTCACCGACGCCGCCCGGCACACCTTCGTCACCGCCGCCCAGCGGGAGGGGCGCCGCCTCGTGGTCAGCGTCATGGGCACCGAGAACACGCCGCTGCGCGCCGCCGACCAGGCCGCCCTGCTGCTCGACTGGGGGTTCACCGTGCCGGCGGACACCAACGGGGTGGGCGTGCTCGTGGAGTCGGGCGCCGACGTCGTCGCCACGCCGTCGGCGACCCGGCGTCCGGCCCCGGCCGCCGTCGCGGCCCCGGGCACCCCTGCGGCCCGCGGGGAGACGGAGGACTCCCCGCTGGTCCCCGCGGCGCTGGCCGCCGCGGCGGTCGGGATCGTCGTCACGACGGTGGTCGGCGTGCGCCGGGCGGTGCACGTGGTCCCGCGGCGGGTCAGCGGTCGGCCGGCGGGACCACGGGATCCGCGCGCTCGCGGACGACGTGGGCGGCCCCCTGGACCCGGGGCAGGGTCGCGGTCCACGCCGCGGTGAAGAACGCGAACCGGCACACCAGGTTGATCCACACCAGGATGCCGACGGCGCCGCCGAAGGCCGAGGCGGTCACGCTGCCGGAGATCAGCGAGAGGTAGAGGCTGCCCAGCAGTTTCATCACCTCGAAGCCCGCGGCGCCGAACAGCGCCCCCGGCAGCAGCCGGCGCAGCGGGTGGGACGTCGACGGCACCACCTTGAGCAGCCACAGGAAGACGAGGACGTCGGTGGCCACCGCCAGGGCGAGGCCGAGGACGAAGGTGAGCACGCCCAGGCCGGGGGCGCCGTGGAGCCCGAGGAGGTCCAGCAGCCAGCCCGTGGCCTGCGTGACCACGCCGGTGAAGCCGAGGCTGAGCAGGCCGGTCGCGCCCAGCATGAGCAGGGCGAGCAGGTCCTGCAGGTTGTCGCGGAGGAACTCCGGCTCGTCGGCCCGGCCGCGCCAGATGCGCTCCATGCCGATCCGCAGCTTGTCCATCGCCCGCAGCCCGGCGTAGACGAAGCCCGCGAGCCCGATGACCCCCACGACACCGGCCGACCCCACCGCCGATCGCAGCTCCCGGACGATCTGCTCGCCGGTGGTGCCCGGGAAGGTGTCACGGATGGCGTCGTACAGCTCGTCCTGCAGCAGTTGGTCCCCCGCCAGCACGAGGCCGATGACCGAGGCGGCCAGCAGCAGGACCGGGACGAGCCCGAGGAAGACGAAGTAGGTGACGCCGGCGGCCATGAGGTCGCCCTGGGTGCGCCGGTAGCGGCCGCCGGCGCGGGCCAGGTGGTCGATCCACGGCTGCCGGCGCCGCAGCCGGGCGACCATCGCGTCCCAGCCCTCGGACAGGCCGGTGATGCGGCTCCGGATCGTCGGCGGCGGGCTGCCCGGTGGCGCGGACCGCTCGGCCCGGGGCGCAGTCATCCGGGCCAGTCTGCTGCCCGGCCGCGTGGTGGGCGACCCGGTCGCCCCCCACCCGTCGTCGACCCCCTCCAGACGCCGCGAGCTCGCGAGGGGTGGGGAGGACGGGGTCCTCCTACAGGGGCGGGCCGGTCAGGGGGTACTCGTGGGCGACCGCCCAAGCGCCGTCGGGGGTCTGCTCGAACTCGGTGAAGTGGGTGACGCGGAACTGCGCGGAGAGGTCGGCCAGCCCGTAGTAGGCGAGGTCGAGCATGTCCGGCGGGACGTTGTGGGCCACGGTCACGTGGGGGTGGTACGGGTAGGACAGGCCGCGGGCCAGCGGGCCACAGCGGACGTCGTTGGCGATCAGCTCGCAGTTGCCGATGCCGCGGGCCACCGCGACGAACACGACCTGCGAGACGGGCGCGAACGTGCCCGTCCCCGACAGGTGCATGTCGAACGGCGGGTGCGCCCCGGCCACGTCGGCCAGGTGGGCGGTGATGGCCCGGCGGTCGGCGGCGGCCACCTCGGTGGGCGGCAGCAGCGTCACGTGCGGCGGGACGAGGCTCGCCTGCCGGTCGCCGACCTTCGTGCGCCAGTCGACGAACAGCTGCGACCACGGCTCGGGGATGGGGACGACCACGCCCAGGACGGCGGTCTCCGGTGCCACGCTGCGGCTGCGCGGCACGAAGGTGTCGTCGTTCACGGCCGCGCCCCCGCCGGTGGGAGGAAGCCGACGCGGTCGTACACCGCGGCGACGGTCTGCGCGGCGACCTCCCGGGCCCGGGCGGCACCCGCGGCCAGGACCCTCTCCAGCTCGGCCCGGTCGTCGAGCAGCTCCAGCGTGCGCTGGCGCACCGGCGTCACGAAGTCGACGACGACCTCGGCGAGCTCCTTCTTGAAGTCCCCGTAGCCGCGGCCGGCGAAGCGGTCCTCCAGCTCGGGGATCGGAGTGCCCGACAGCGCGCTGTGGATGGTGAGGAGGTTGGTGATGCCCGGCTTCTCCACCGGGTCGGCGACCACCTCGCGGCCGGTGTCGGTGACCGCCGAGCGGATCTTCTTCGCGGTCACCTTGGGGTCGTCGAGCAGGAAGACGCAGCCGGCGGGCGGCAGGCTCTTGCTCATCTTCTTGTCCGGCGACTGCAGGTCCATGACCCGCGCCGCGCCCGCGGGGATGATCCCCTCCGGCAGCGGGAAGGTGTCGCCGAAGCGGCCGTTGAAGCGGGTGGCGAGGTCGCGGGTCAGCTCGAGGTGCTGGCGCTGGTCCTCGCCGACGGGCACCTGGTCGGCCCGGTAGACGAGGATGTCCGCGGCCATCAGCACCGGGTAGGTGAACAGGCCCACGGTCGTCCCGGCGGTGCCCTCCCGCTGGCTCTTGTCCTTGAACTGGGTCATCCGGCTGGCCTCGCCGAAGCCGGTGAGGCACTCCAGCACCCAGGACAGCTGCAGGTGCTCGGGCACGTGGCTCTGGGCGAACAGCGTGCTTCGCGCCGGGTCGACGCCGAGGGCCAGCAGCTGCGCCGCCGAGACCAGGGTGTTGCGCCGCAGCTCCGCGGGCTCCTGCGCGACGGTGATCGCGTGCAGGTCGACCACGCAGTAGAACGCCTCCGTGGTCTCCTGCAGGTCGACCCACTGCCGCAGCGCACCCAGGTGGTTCCCGAGGTGGAAGGAACCCGCCGTCGGCTGGATGCCGGAGAGCACACGGGGAAGAGGCACGTCGGCCATCAAACCAGCCGTTCCTGGGACGCGGCGCCGCACGTCCCGAAGGTGCTCGTCACGATCGGCGGGTCACGCGGCGGGTGTGGCGGAACGCACCTGGTCGAGCGCGGCCAGGAAGAGGTCGTCCTCCTCGGGCGTGCCCACGGTGACGCGGATCCCCTCGCCGGCGAACGGCCGGGTGATGACCGCCCGCGACTCCAGTGCGGCGGCGAGGTCCGCGGCGTCCTCCCCCACCGGCAGCCACACGAAGTTGGCCTGGCTGTCGGCGACCTCCAGCCCGCGCTCGCGGAGGGCCGCGGTCAGCCGCTCCCGCTCGGCGGTGACCGCCGCGCAGCGCCGCCGTACCTCGTCCTCACTGGCCAGCGCGGCGACCGCGGCGGCCTGGGCGAGCATGTTGACGCTGAACGGGACGTGCGTCTTGCGCACCGCCTCGGCCACGGCCGGGTCCTCGGCGACGAGGTAGCCCACCCGCAGGCCGGCCAGCCCCCACGCCTTCGAGAAGGTGCGCAGCACCGCGACGTTGCCACGGCCGCGCATCAGCTCCAGCCCGTCGGGGACGTCGGGGTCGGTGACGAACTCGCGGTAGGCCTCGTCCAGGACGACGAGCGTCTCGGCCGGGACGGCGTCCAGGAACCGCTCCAGCTCAGCCCGGCGCACCGCCGTCCCGGTGGGGTTGTTCGGGTTGCAGACGAACACCACCCGCGTCGTCTCGTCGACCGCCGCGGCCAGCGCCTCGAGGTCGTGGGTGTCGGCCGGCCCGCCGGGACGGCCGGGGGTCAGCGGGACCTGGACGGACCTCGCCCCGGCCACCTGGGCCAGGAGCGGGTACATCTCGAACGACCGCCAGGCGAAGGCGATGCTCGTGCCGGGGTCGTTGAACGACTGCGCCAGTTGCTGGCAGAGCATGACCGCCCCGCACCCGGTCACGATCCGGGCGGGGTCGACCCCGTAGCGCTCGGCCAGCGCGGCGGTGAGGACGACGGCACCGTTGTCGGGGTAGCGGTTGCTCTCCGCGGCGGTGGCGGCCAGCGCCTCGACGACGGCCGGCAGCGGCGGGAAGGCGACCTCGTTGCTGGCCAGCTTGACCGCCCGCGGGACCCCGATCTCCCGGGCCAGGTCGGCGGAATTGCGCCCCGGCTTGTAGGCGGGCAGCTGCTGCACCGCCGGTCGTGCGCTGACCACTGGCTCTGCCTCCTGACCGCGCCGTCCGCGGGTCGCGGGGATCTCTAGGGTGGGCGCATGCGCGTTCTGGTCGCCGGCGGGGCCGGCTACATCGGCAGCGTAGTCACGGCCGCCCTGCTCGCGGCGGGCCACGAGGTCACCGTGCTCGACGACCTCTCCACCGGCCACGCCGACGCCGTCCCCGAGGGCGCGCGGCTGGTGGAGGCGTCCCTGCACGAGTCGGGGCCGGTGCTGGCCGACGTCCGCCCCGAGGGGGTGCTGCACTTCGCGGCGAAGAGCCTCGTCGGGGAGTCGCAGGTCCGGCCCGAGATCTACTGGGACACCAACGTCACGGGCACTCTGGCGCTGCTCGAGGCGATGCGCGCTCATGACTGCCGCCGGATCGTCTTCTCCTCCACCGCCGCCACCTACGGCGAGCCCGAGCAGGTGCCCATCCGCGAGGACGCCCCCACCCGGCCGACCAACACCTACGGCGCCTCGAAGCTCGCCGTCGACGCGATGCTCACCTCCTACGCGACCGCGTACGACTTCGCCGCCGTGAGCCTGCGCTACTTCAACGTGGCCGGCGCCGCCTACGGCCTCGGGGAGCGGCACACGACCGAGACCCACCTCATCCCGATCGCGCTGCAGGTCGCGGCCGGCACCCGCGAGGCGCTGACCGTCTACGGCGAGGACTACCCGACGCCGGACGGCACGTGCATCCGCGACTACATCCACGTCGCCGACCTGGCCGACGCGCACCTGCTCGCGCTGACCGCGCCGCAGCCGGGCGAGCACCGGGTCTACAACCTGGGCAACGGCACCGGCTTCTCGGTGCAGGAGGTGGTCGACGCCGTCCGCGAGGTCACGGGGCACCCGGTGCCGGTGGTCGTGGGCGAGCGGCGGTCCGGGGACCCCGCCCAACTGGTCGCCTCCAGCGACCGGATCCGCGCCGACCTCGGCTGGACGCCGCGGCACACCGACCTGGCCGGGATCGTCCGCGACGCGTGGGAGACCGCCCAGAGGCGCGCCTGACCGCCGGTATCGGAAGCGATACCCACGTCTGCGGCGCCGAGCACGTGGGCATCGCTTCCGATACCGGCGTCGTCAGGTCCCGATCGTGCCGGTGTGCACCGTTGCCGGGTCGATCTCGGGCTCGGGGGTCCGGCTCACCGAGATCCGGGCGATCCGCCGTCCGTCGAGCTCCAGCACGGTGAGCGTGCGTCCCTCGACGGTCACGGCGTTCCCGGGCTCGGGCAGCCGGCCCAGCTCGGCGAGCACGTAGCCGGCGACCGTCTCGTACGGCCCCTCGGGCAACTGCAGGCCGGTGGCCTCGCGGAAGTCGTCGAGGTTGAGCAGCCCGTCGACCTCGTGCGGCCCGCCGGGGGCCTCGCCGCCGTCGTCGGTGACGTCCTCGTCGTACTCGTCGTAGATCTCCCCGATGACCTCCTCGATGAGGTCCTCGAGGGTCACGATGCCGTCGGTGCCGCCGTACTCGTCGACGACGATGGCCAGGTGGTGGTTCTCCCGCCGCATCTCCGACAGCGCGGTGAGGACGCCGGCGGTGCCCGGCAGGCGCTTGACCTCGCGGACCAGGTCACCGACGGTCGCCGCCCGGCCCGCGGGGTGGTTGGGCAGGAACAGGTCGCGCACGTGCACGAACCCGATGACGTCGTCCTCGTCGCGGCCGACGACGGGGTAGCGGGAGTGGCTGGAGTCGTGCACCTGCTTGGCCGCGCGACTGGCGGTCATCGACGCCTCGAGGAAGTCGACCTCGGTGCGCGGCGTCATGACCTCGCGCACCTCGCGGTCCCCGGCCCGGAACACCTCGCCGATCAGCCGGCGCTCGTCGGTGCTCAGCGACTCGTGGGCGGCGACCAGGTCGCGCAGCTCCTCCTGGCTGATCGCCTCGCCGCTGGCCTTGGGGTCCCCGCCGAGCACGCGCACCAGCAGGTTCGTGGACTTCGACAGCAGCCAGATCACCGGCCGGGAGATCTTCGCGATGCCGTTGAGCGGGGCGGCCACGAGCAGCGAGAACCCCTCGGCCCGCTGCAGCGCCAGCCGCTTGGGGGTGAGCTCACCGACGACCAGGGACAGGTAGCTGATCGCGATCGTCACGAGGACGAGGGCCAGGGTGCCGGCGAACCGCTCCGCCACGCCGAGGCCGACCATCCAGTCGGCGAACGGCTCGGAGAGGGTGCTGGCCCCGAAGGCGGCCGAGAAGAAGCCGGCGAGGGTCACGCCGACCTGCACCGCGGCGAGGAAGCGGTTGGGGTCGCTCAGCAGCCGGGCCACGGCCTTGCCGCGCCGTCCGCCGGTCTCGGCCATCGCCCGCACCTGGGACTCGCGCAGGCTCACCAGCGCGATCTCCGCCCCGGAGAAGGCGCCGCCGATCAGGACGAAGACGACGACCATGACGATGTTGAGCCAGACGTCGCTCACCGGCGGCGTGCTCCTCGATCTGCTGCGGGCATGACGCCCTCCATGCTGCCCGCCCGCGCCCCGTCAGGCACCGCCCGAGGGGGGTGAAGTCGAACGCGCTGTGATGTCACTCACAGTGCCGTGCCGATCACGCTGTCGTCCCGACTACTCTCACTGAAGTCACAGATCGTTATCGGACAACTCGTGAGGGTCACCTCGTGCACCACGTTCCGGCGGGTCCTCCGCTGTCCTCCCGCATCGTCGCGAGCCTCGGCCGCGTCGTCCGCCGGATCCTCCCCCTGCTGGCCGTCGTCGCCGTTGTGGCCGGTGTGGCCCTCGCCGTCCCGTACGTCTCGCGCGTGACGACCACCGCCTCGGACGAGGTCGCGCTGGACGCGTCGTCCTCGACGTACGGGGCGGCGACCGAGGACGGCTCGTCGGCCGACGGGGACGACGCACCCGGCGGCGCCGTCGTGCAGATGGGTGTGGACGGCGATCCCTCGGCCGCGCCGTCGCCCGCGGCCGAGTCCCCCGCCGAGGATGCGGCGCCCGAGACCACGGAGGAGCCCGCCGGCGAGGCGACCGCGGAGGAGGTGACCGCGGAGGAGGCGGCGCCGTCGTCCACCGCCCCGGCGGCGGAGGAGGCCCCGCAGGCCGCCGCCGAGGAGCCCGCCGACGAGCCGGCCCCGGCCGAGCGCGCCGCCGCCCCCGCGGCGCCGGCCGACCCGAGCGTCGAGGGCCGGGTGCTCGCGCTGGTGAACGAGGCCCGGGCCCAGGCCGGCTGCGCCCCCGTGGCGGCCGACGGCGCCCTCGCGGCCGTGGCCCGGGCGCACAGCGCCGACATGCGCGACCGCGACTACTTCGCGCACGACACCCCCGAGGGGCTCTCGCCGTTCGACCGGGCCGAGCAGGCCGGGGTCGGCTACGCGCGCGCGGAGAACATCGCCTTCGGCCAGCCGGACGCGGCCGCGGTCATGGAGGCCTGGATGAACAGCGCCGGCCACCGCGCGAACGTCCTCGACTGCGACCTGACCAAGCTCGGCGTCGGCGTGGCCGAGGGCGCCGGTGGCCCCTGGTGGACCCAGCTCTTCGGCGCCTGACGACGGCTCCCCGGACGCACGTCGGCCCCCTCACCCGCTGGGTGAGGGGACCGACGTGCGGTCGCCCTGCAGGGGCCACCGCGAGCCTGCGAGCGGTGGGGGCAGGGGGTCCTCTCAGGCCGCCATGGCCTTCTTCAGGTTGCCGTCGATGGCCGCCAGGAAGTCCTGGGTGGTCAGCCACGGCTGGTCCTTGCTGATCAGCAGCGCGAGGTCCTTGGTCATCTGACCGCTCTCGACGGTGTCGATGCAGACCTTCTCCAGCGTCTCCGCGAAGCGGGTCACCTCGGGGGTGCCGTCGAGCTTGCCGCGGTGGGCCAGGCCCCGCGTCCAGGCGAAGATCGACGCGATCGGGTTGGTCGACGTCTCCTTGCCCTGCTGGTGCTGGCGGTAGTGCCGGGTCACCGTGCCGTGGGCGGCCTCGGCCTCGACGGTGCGGCCGTCGGGGCTCATCAGCACCGAGGTCATCAGGCCGAGCGAGCCGAAGCCCTGGGCCACGGTGTCGGACTGCACGTCACCGTCGTAGTTCTTGCAGGCCCAGACGTAGCCGCCCTCCCACTTGAGGGAGGCGGCGACCATGTCGTCGATCAGCCGGTGCTCGTAGGTGAGCCCGGCGGCCTCGAACTGGTCCTTGAACTCGGTCTCGAAGACCTCGGCGAACAGGTCCTTGAACCGGCCGTCGTAGGCCTTGAGGATCGTGTTCTTGGTCGACAGGTACAGCGGGAAGCCGCGCTGCAGCGAGTAGTTCATCGAGGCGCGGGCGAAGTCGCGGATCGACTCGTCCAGGTTGTACATCGCCATCGTCACGCCGGCCCCCGGGGCCTGGAAGACCTCGTGCTCGATGGGCTCCCCGCCGTCCTTGGGCGTGAAGGTGATGGTCACCGTGCCCTCGCCGGGGAAGCGGAAGTCGGTGGCGCGGTACTGGTCACCGAACGCGTGACGGCCGACGACGATCGGCTTCGTCCAGCCGGGCACCAGCCGCGGCACGTTGGACATGATGATCGGCTCGCGGAAGATGACGCCGCCGAGGATGTTGCGGATCGTCCCGTTGGGCGAGCGGTACATCCGCTTGAGCCCGAACTCCTCGACCCGCGCCTCGTCCGGGGTGATCGTCGCGCACTTGACGCCGACCCCGTGCTTCTTGATCGCGTTGGCCGCGTCGACGGTGATCTGGTCGTCGGTCTCGTCGCGCTTCTCGATGCCGAGGTCGTAGTACTCGAGGTCGACGTCGAGGTACGGGAGGATCAGCTGGTCCTTGATGAACTGCCAGATGATCCGGGTCATCTCGTCGCCGTCGAGCTCGACGATCGTCCCCTCGACCTTGATCTTGCTCACGTCTGGACTTCCCTCTCTGCAGCTCTGACCGGGTCGGTCAGAGGTCGGCTACGTCTGCCTGCTTGGCGCGCACGGCCTCGGCCGCCTCGCGCAACCCGGCCAGTTCGCTCTCGGTCAGGTCACCCTCGACCACGCGCCGGACGCCGTCGCGCCCGATCTCGGCCTCCACCCCCAGGTACACACCCGAGATGCCGTACTCGCCGTCGACCCACGCGCAGACCGGCATGACCGCGCCGGAGTCCTCCATGACCGCGCGGGCCATGCGCGCCGCCGCGGCCGACGGGGCGTAGTACGCCGATCCGGTCTTCAGCAGCGCCACGACCTCCGCGCCGCCGTTGCGGGTGCGGTCGACGAGGTGCTCGATGCGGTCGGCCGGCAGGACGTCGGCCAGCGGCTTGCCGTCGACGGTGCAGCGCGAGGGCACCGGCACCATCGTGTCGCCGTGGGAGCCGAGGGTCAGGGTGCGCACCGAGCCCACCGGGATGCCGAGTTCCTCCGCGACGTTGTTGGTGAACCGCGCGGTGTCGAGCATCCCGGCCTGGCCCATCACCCGGTTCTTCGGGAACCCGGTGGCCAGCTGCGCCAGGGCGGTCATCTCGTCGAGCGGGTTCGAGACGACGATGACGACGGCGTCCGGCGAGGTCTGCGCGATGTTCTCGGCGACCTGCCGCACGATCTTGGCGTTGGTCTCGATGAGGTCCATCCGGCTCATGCCCGGCTTGCGGGGCAGCCCCGCGGTGATGATGACGACGTCCGAGCCCTCGGTGCCCTCGTAGGACCCGCCGCCGACGCCGACGACCTTCGTCTCGAAGCCCTCGATCGGCCGGGACTGGTTCATGTCGAGGGCCAGGCCCTCGGGCTTGCCCTCCACGATGTCGGTGAGCACGACCGTCTCGAACAGGTCGTACTCCGCGAGGCGCAGGGCGGTGGTCGAGCCGTAGAAGCCGGCGCCGACGACGGTCACCTTGCCGTTCCTGGGCTGCTCTGCCATGGCGGCCAACCTATCGCTGAGCGGGGCGCGCCGCCTGAGCGGGTCGGGCGGCCCCGCCCCGGACCCCGTCATCCCCGTCCGGGGGCTCGCCGCGCACCGGCGAGCGGTGAGGACGGGGTCCTCCTTCAGTCGCCGGGGATGGCGAGGGCGAAGGCCGTGAGCGTGACCCCGACCCCGACCAGCAGGACGACGTCCACCGGCCGGCTGCGGACGGCGAGGAATCCCACCCTGCGCAGCGGGAGCAGCAGCCGGAGCACGCCGCCGCCGACGAGGGCCAGCCCGACGACGACCAGCCCGCGCCGCCAGTGCTCGAAGGTCACCACGAGCAGCCCGACCGCCACCCCGACCAGCACCGCGAGCAGCGGCAACTGCCGGAGGAGACCGGCCAGGAAGGGCCGGCGGGTGTAGAGCGGCGGACGGGTCACGTGTCCTCCTCGCTGGCGCTCACCGGCCACGTGGCCCGGGCCGCACCGCCGCCCCGGGAACTCGCTCGCCCGGTCACGACGCGGTCAGCATCTCCTCGGCCGCGGCCTGCTCGGCGGCGAGGACCACGTTCTGCAGCAGCATCGCCCGGGTCATCGGCCCCACCCCGCCGGGGTTGGGGGCGACGAACCCGGCCACGTCGGCGACGTCCCCGGCGACGTCCCCGGCGATCTTGCCCTCCACCCGGCTGACGCCGACGTCGAGGACGGCGGCCCCCGGCTGGACGACGTCCCGGGTGACCAGGCCGGGGACGCCCGCGGCCGCGACGACGACGTCGGCCCGCCGCAGGTGCGCGGCCAGGTCGCGGGTGCCGGTGTGGCAGAGGGTGACCGTGGCGTTCTCGGTGCGCCGGGTCAGCAGCAGGCCCAGGGGCCGGCCGACGGTGATCCCGCGGCCGACGACCACCACCTCGGCGCCGGCGATCGGGACGCCGTACCGGCGCAGCAGCTCGACGATGCCGACCGGGGTGCACGGCAGCGGGCCGGGCACGTTGAGGACCAGCCGGCCCAGGTTGACCGGGTGCAGGCCGTCGGCGTCCTTCGCCGGGTCCATCCGCTCGAGGACGGCGCTCTCCTCGATGCCCTTCGGCAGTGGCAGCTGGACGATGTAGCCGGTGCACGCGGGGTCGGCGTTGAGCTCCTCGACGACGGCGAGGACGTCCTCGAGCGTGGCCGTGGCGGGCAGCTCGCGCTGGATGCTCGCGATGCCGACCTGGGCGCAGTCGGAGTGCTTCGCGTTGACGTACCAGCGGCTCCCGGGGTCGTCGCCGACCAGCAGCGTGCCGAGGCCGGGCCGGTGCCCGGCGGCGGTGAGGGCGGCGACGCGTTCGGTCAGCTCCGCCCGGATCGCTGCTGCGGTGGCCTTGCCGTCGAGGATCGTCGCGGGCACGGCCGACAGTCTGCCCGAGAGGGCTCCACACGACCGACCGCGGCCCTACCCTCGCAGGACAGCGGGCGCCTTTCCCCGCCTGCCGATCCGCGAGGAGAGCAGATGACCGAGCGCGACCAGTCCCCGGCCGGCACGCAGGGCGGCACCGGCGACTGGCGGGAGCAGACCAGTCCGGGGCTCGTCCCGATGGGCGGCCCGCAGACCGACGCCGGGCAGCCCCGCTACGGCGGGGCGGCGACGACGTACACCGCGCCGGAGTACTCGACCAGGCCGGTGACCGTCCGGCGTCCCGACACCCTCGCCAGCCTGCTGCTCATCCTCGCGGGCATCGCTGCCGCGGTGAGCCTGATCCTGCGCTGGCTGCCCGGCAGCGACCTGACCGGCCTGGACCTCGTCCGCCGGGGCCTGGACGACGCGGAGCAGGGCGTCGGGCAGGTCTTCGAGACCGGGTTCTGGCAGCCGATGGCCGTGGTCCTCGGCGGCGGCGTCCTGTTCGTCCTGGGCCTGCTCATGGTGCTGCCGGCGCGCACGCACCGTTTCCTCGGGGTCCTGGCGCTCCTGGTGAGCCTGGTGGCCGCGGCCGGCGTGGTGGTGCCGCTGGCGGACATCGGGTGGGACGTCGCCGAGATCGACACCGGGTTCTGGTTCGCCGTCGCCGTCCCGGCGCTGGGCCTGCTCGGCGCCCTCAAGGCGATGTTCACCGGCCCCAGGTACGGGACCCACGTCCCGCGGGACTGAGCCTTCGCGGTTCACGCGACTCCCGGGATGGCCTCCAGGTGGGGGAGGCAGTGCATGCGTTCTCGCGCTCAGAGCGTGTGCACTGGCTCCTCCGCCTGTGGCGCCCTCCGATGCAGCTGGGCTCAGTCGGCGACCAGGGCGCCGTAGGCGCGGGCGAACGCGACCGCCTGGACCAGGTCCAGCCGCACACCGGTGAGGTCGAGCGCCCGCCAGTCGACCGCCTCGGTCGAGGCACCCCGCAGGTCGGCGCCGCGCAGCTCGGCGCCCTGCAGACGAGCGCGGTCGAGGTCGGCGCCGGCGAGGTCGCTCTCGCGCAGGTCGGCGCCGGTCAGGTCGGCCTCGCGGAACCGCTGACCCGAGAGGTCGAGCCCGGAGAGGTCGACCCCGCGCAACGACGTCCACGACCAGTCGCAGTCGGAAGCGGTCATCGGCCGCAGCGTCGCGCCGGGGAACTGCGAGCCGGTCAGCTTGCAGCCCTCCCAGACGACGTCGAACAGCCGGGCGCGGTCGAACCGGCAGGACAGGAACGCCGTCCCCAGGTGCCGGGAGCCGCCCATCCGGACGCCGGTCAGCACGCACGAGTCGAACACGCACCGGCCGGTGACCAGCTCCTCCAGCCCGGCGTCGTCGAACCGGCAGCGGGTGAAGGTCACGCCGTCGAGGTGTGCGCCCCACCAGTCGACCCGGGCGAGGTCGGCGCCCTCGACCTCGGCGCCCGGCTCCGGTGGGCGGACATGGGGCCGTGGCCCCGTGCCGGGACCCGCGCCGAGCTTGCGAGGTGTGGGGGGCACGGGGTCCTTCTTCAGTGGGCGAAGTGGCGGGTGCCCGTCAGGTACAGCGGCACGCCGGCGGCCGCGGCGGCCGCTATGACCTCCTCGTCGCGCACCGACCCGCCCGGCTGCACGACCGCGCGCACGCCGGCCTCGAGCAGCACCTGCAGCCCGTCGGCGAACGGGAAGAAGGCGTCGGAGGCGGCGACCGAGCCCGCGGCCCGCTCCCCCGCCCGCGCGACGGCCAGCCGGGCGGCGTCCACCCGGTTGACCTGGCCCATCCCGACACCGACGGTCGCCTTGTCGTGGGCGAGCAGGATCGCGTTGCTGCGGACCGCGCGCACGCTGCGCCAGGCGAACACCAGGTCGTCGAGGCCGGCGGCGTCCAGCGGCTCCCCGGTGGCCAGCGTCCAGGTGGTGGGGTCGTCGCCGGGGGCGTCGATGCGGTCGGCGGTCTGCAGCAGCAGCCCGCCGCCGACCGGCCGCAGCTCGGTCGCCGGGCGGCCGGCCTCGGGCAGCCGCAGCAGCCGGATGTTCTTCTTGGCGGTCAGCACCTGCAGGGCGTCGCCGGTGAAGGACGGCGCGACGACGACCTCGGTGAAGACGCCCGCGACCTGCTCGGCCATGTCCAGGTCGACCTCGCGGTTCGCGGCGATGACGCCGCCGAACGCGGACACGGGGTCGCAGGCGTGCGCCTTGCGGTGGGCCGAGGCGATGTCGGTCCCGACGGCGATGCCGCAGGGGTTGGCGTGCTTGATGATCGCCACGCAGGGGTCGGCGTGGTCGTGGGCGGCCCGCACCGCGGCGTCGGTGTCGACGTAGTTGTTGTAGGACATCTGCTTGCCGTGCAGCTGCTCGGCGTGCGCGAGCCCCGGCCGGCCGCTGCGGTAGAGAGCGGCCCGCTGGTGCGGGTTCTCGCCGTAGCGCAGCACGTCGGCGCGCTCCCAGCTCGCGCCGACCCACGCCGGGAGGCCGGACTCGTCGTCGGGCGCCACGACGTTGCCCAGCCAGGAGGCGACGGCGATGTCGTAGCTCGCGGTGTGCCGGAACGCGGCCGCGGCCAGGCTCTGGCGCTCCGGCAGCGTGAAGCCCCCGGCGGCCACGGCGGCCAGCACGTCGCCGTAGCGGGCCGGGTCGACGACGACGGCGACCGACGGGTGGTTCTTGGCCGCGGCGCGCACCATCGCCGGGCCGCCGATGTCGATCTGCTCGACGCACTCGTCCGGGGTGGCACCCGAGGCGACGGTCTCGGTGAACGGGTAGAGGTTGACCACGACGAGGTCGAACGGGGCGACGCCGAGCTCCTCGAGCTGCTGCACGTGCTCGGGCTTGCGGCGGTCGGCCAGGATGCCGGCGTGGACGGCGGGGTGCAGCGTCTTCACCCGGCCGTCGAGGCACTCGGGGAAGCCGGTGACCTGCTCGACGGGGGTGACCGGGAGGCCCGCCGCGGCGATGCGCCGGGCGGTGGCCCCGGTGCTCACGAGCTCCACGCCGGCCTCGGCCAGCCCGCGCGCCAGCTCCTCGATCCCGGTCTTGTCGTAGACACCGAGCAGCGCGCGGCGGATCGGGGTGCGGTCGCTCATCGGGGGTCCTCCACGTTCCGGGTGACGAGTCGCGCCACCGTCTCCACCAGGAGCTCGCGCTCCACGGCCTTGATCCGTTCGTGCAGCCGCGCCTCGTCGTCCCCGGGGCGGACGGGCACCTCGCGCTGGGCGAGCACCGGGCCGGTGTCGACACCGGCGTCCACCAGGTGCACGGTGCTGCCGGTGACCTCCACGCCCGCGGCGAGCGCGTCCCGCACGGCGTGCGCGCCGGGGAACGCGGGCAGCAGCGCGGGGTGGGTGTTGATGAGCCGGCCGCTGAAGGCGTCCAGGACCGCGGGGCCGACGATCTTCATGAAGCCGGCGGAGACCACCAGGTCGGGGTCGTGCGCGGCGATGGTGGCGGCCAGCGCGCGGTCCCACTCGGCGCGGTCGGCGTGGTCGCGCAGGGCGCAGACGAAGGTCGGGATCCGGCGACGGCGGGCGTGCTCGAGGCCGGGGGCGTCGCGGTCGCCGCCCACGGCGACGACGGTCGCGGGGTAGCCAGGGTCGTCGGTGGCCTCCAGCAGCGCCGCGCACAGGGACCCGGTGCCGGACAGCAGGACGACCACCCGCGCCCGCGGGAACGGCTCGGGTGCCGGCACGCCAGCGACCCTACAAGGACCCCCGGAAGGACCCCGTCCTCCCCACCGCTCGCAGGCTCGCGGCGGTGCCCGGGACGGGGCCGCCCGGCCCTCGCACGCTCGGCGCGAACCTCCGGACGGGGCCGGAGGGGTCAGCCGAGCGAGCGCCAGCGGGTGATCGCGGCCGCGAGAGCAGCGGCGATCCCGGCCTGGGCGGCCACGGCGAGCCCCGTGGCGACGGCGGGCGCGCCGACCTCGGCCAGCGCGCCGTCGCCCAGCGACCCGCCGGCCACCCAGGTGAACAGCCCGCAGACCAGGCCCAGGAGCCCGCCGGTGAGCACGCCCCACAGTCCGGCGGTCACCGAGCCGCCGTCCCCGTCGTCCAGCCGGCGGCCGAGGGCGGCACCGGCGACGAGCCCGGCCAGCGCGGGCACCGCCTGCGACGCGAAGGCGACCAGGGGGACGGCCTGGGTGTCGGGCAGGGCCGCAAGCAGGGGCAGGGCCGGGACCGCGCCCAGCGTGACGCCGTGCACCGACACGAGGGTGCCGGTGCCGACGACGAAGCCCGGCCCGGCGGCGAGCCCGATCGCCGCGGCGGCCGCGTTGGGCAGCAGGAGCACGCCGAGCGCCAGGAGCCCGACCGTCCCGGCCCCGGCGCCGCCGAGCGACCCGGACAGCGCGGCGTAGCCCCGGGCGTCGGACGCCAGGGCCACCGCCACCACCGCGAGCCCGAGGGCCAGCGCGGTGAGGAACCCGGCCAGCACCCCGCGCAGCACCGGCCGCAGCGGGACGGGCAGCCGGTCCAGGCCTGCGTCGAGGACGCCGGACTCGCGCGCCGTGCCCCAACCCGCGGCCAGGACGGCCAGCACTGCGCAGCCGAGAGCCCCGCGCAGCAGGTCGACGTCCGCTCCCGCGCCGTCGACGGCGAGCCCCACGAGGACGGCCACCAGGACGTGCGTGGCGACGAGAGCGGCCAGGACGGCGCCGGCGGCCCGGCTCCCCCGGACGTCGCAGGCCCGGACGACGCCGCGGCCGGCGCGCGACAGGCCCCACGCGATGCCGAGGGTCAGCAGCAGCGGCGCGAGCACCAGCGGGCCGGACTCCAGCGTGAGGCCGCCGCCCTGGGCCAGCAGCCACAGCCGGCCGGCGAGCCGGGCGGACCCCGCGACCGGCAGACCGCCGGCCGGGTCGAGGGTCTGCACGACGACGACCGCCAGCCCCAGTCCCAGGAGCTCCAGGACCGAGACCGCCGCCGCGGCGACCCCCGCCAGCACCGGAGCGGTCCGGGGGCCGCGGGCGGCGGGGTCCCGCTGCCCGGGGAGGGACAGGCGTGCGAGCAGGGAGACCACGCCTCCACTGTCGCAAGGCCGGACCGCGATCGCCGGGACCCGCGCCCGAACGCTCGCCACAAAGCCGACGGGGCCGGCGGCGCGCCGGCCGCCGGCCCCGTCGTCAGGGTCGGTGGGGAGAGGTCAGGCGTTGCCCGAGGGCTGCCCCGACCCGGAGCCGGAGGCGGTGGACCCGCCGGACTCGTCGCGGCCCGGGTCCCCCGCCCCGGGGTTCGTGCCCGGAGCCGTCCCGGATCCCGGCGCGGACGGCGGCGGGGGCGAGAAGCGCGCCTCCTGGGTCAGCCCCGAGGACTGCTGGCCGGACGGCGGCGAGGCCGGCCCCTGCGAACCGGGCTGCCCGTAGGACTGTCCGGGAGCCTGCTGGCCGTAGGGCTGCTGACCGGGGCCTGGCTGACCGTAGGGCGGCTGCTGCTGACCGTAGGGCCCCTGCTGGCTGAAGGGCTGCTGTTGGCCGTGGGCCTGGTGCTGACCGCCGGGGGGACCGAACGGCGACGTGGGCTGGTCGGCCCACGGGGCGGCGTTGGTCTGCCCACCCGCGAGCGCCGGCCGGTTCTTCAGCTCCGGCAGCAGGGCGAGGACGGCGAAGGCCAGGATCGCCAGGGCCACGAGGAACCCGAGCAGCGCCCAGATGGAGAACGAGAAGCCCTGGCTGAACGAGTCGAGCCACCCGAGGAGGGCGAACAGCACGCCCACGGCCGCCAGTCCGACGGTGACGAACGACCGCGGGAAGCCCAGCCGCAGCTGGACGAACGCCGGCAGGAGGGCCCACACCGCGGCCAGCAGGAAGAAGAAGAACGCCGTCTTCACCTGGCCGGACGCCCAGCCGCTGAAGCTGAAGTCGGTCCCGAAGAAGGCGCCGTCGAACTGGTACCAGGGGAAGAAGGACAGGATCAGGAAGAGCAGCGCGCCACCCGCGACGACGTAGTCGGCCCTCTTCAGCCGCTTGAGGTCGAAGCCGGCACCCGCGCCGGCCGGGCGGCCGTACGAACCCTGGCCGTACGGCTGGGCGTACCCAGGCTGCTGGCCGTAGCCCGCCTGGCCGGGACCCGGCTGACCGGGCGGCTGCTGTCCGTACCCCAGATGTCCCCCGTACGGCGGCTGCTGTCCGTACCCCGGCTGTCCCCCGTACGGCGGCTGCTGTCCGTACCCCGGCTGTCCCCCGTACGGCGGCTGCTGGCCGTACCCGGGTTGCTGCTGGCCGCCGTACCCGGGTTGCTGCTGGCCGCCGTACCCGGGTTGCTGCTGGCCGCCGTACCCCGGCTGCTGCCCGTACGGGGGCTGGCCGTACGGGGGCTGGCCGGGCTGCTGCCCGTACGGCTGAGGCTGCCCCGGCTGCTGGCCGTACGACGGCTGCCCGTGTCCGCCGGGGGGCGGCGGCTGACTGGTCATCGGGGGGCACTCCTCGGTGGTTGCGTGATCACTGACCGCATCCTGGACAGCGGCCGAGACGGGCGGCAACGCGGCGCGCCTGCGCTTCCCCGCCCGTGACGGTATCGAGTCCCCCCGCAGACGCCGCTGCCCGGCGACCTCGCGGAGGTCGCCGGGCAGCGGCGGCACCGGCCGGGACCGGCGTGGCGAGTCGTTCCGTCAGCCGACGATCTCGCGCATGAGGCGCGCGGTCTCCGACGGGGTCTTCCCCACGCGGACGCCGGCCGCCTCGAGGGCCTCCTTCTTCGCCTGCGCGGTGCCGGCCGAGCCGGACACGATCGCACCGGCGTGGCCCATCGTCTTGCCCTCTGGCGCGGTGAAGCCGGCGACGTAGCCGACGACCGGCTTGGTGACGTTGGCCTTGATGAAGTCGGCGGCCCGCTCCTCGGCGTCCCCACCGATCTCACCGATCATCACGATGGCCTCGGTCTCCGGGTCGTCCTGGAAGGCCTGGAGGCAGTCGATGTGCGTGGTGCCGATGACCGGGTCGCCGCCGATGCCGACGCAGGTGGAGAACCCGATGTCGCGGAGCTCGTACATCATCTGGTAGGTCAGCGTGCCGGACTTGCTGACCAGCCCGATCTTGCCCTGCTTGGTGATGTTGGCGGGGATGATGCCCGCGTTCGACCGCCCGGGGCTGATGAGGCCGGGGCAGTTCGGCCCGATGATCCGGGTGGCGCCGCCCTGGGCGTGGGCCCAGAAGGAGGTCGAGTCGTGCACCGGGATGCCCTCGGTGATGACGACGGCGAGCCCGATCGAGGCGTCGACGGCCTCGATGACGGCGGCCTTCGCGCCGGCCGGCGGCACGAAGATGACGCTGACGTCGGCGCCGGTCTCCTTCATCGCCTCGGCGACCGAGCCGTACACCGGCACGCTGGCGCCCTCGAAGTCGACGCTCTGGCCGGCCTTCTTGGGGTTCACCCCGCCGACGATCGACGTGCCCGAGGCCAGCATGCGCTGGGTGTGCTTGCGCCCCTCGGAGCCGGTCATGCCCTGGACGATGACCTTGCTGTTCTCGTTGAGGAAGATCGACATCTGTTGGGAGTCCTGTCTCAGGAGTGGAGGGGCGGTCTTCAGGCGGCGAGCTCGGCGGCCCGGCGCGCGGCGCCGTCCATCGTGTCGACCAGGGTGACCAGCGGGTGGTCGGCCTCGGCGAGGATCCGCCGGCCCTCCTCGACGTTGTTGCCGTCCAGCCGGACGACCAGCGGCTTGGTCGCCTCGTCACCGAGGAGCTGCAGGGCCGTCACGATGCCGCTGGCCACCGCGTCACAGGCGGTGATGCCCCCAAAGACGTTGACGAACACGCTCTTCACGGCGGGGTCGGACAGGATGATGTGCAGGCCGTTGGCCATGACCTCGGCCGAGGCGCCGCCGCCGATGTCGAGGAAGTTGGCCGGCTTGACCCCGCCGAACTCCTCACCGGCGTAGGCGACGACGTCCAGGGTGCTCATCACGAGCCCGGCGCCGTTGCCGATGATGCCGACCTCGCCGTCGAGTTTGACGTAGTTGAGGTCCTTCTCCTTCGCGGCGGCCTCGAGCGGGTCGGCCGAGGCGGTGTCCTCCAGCTCCTCGTGCTGCGGGTGCCGGAAGCGCGCGTTGTCGTCGAGGGTGACCTTCGCGTCCAGCGCGAGGACCGTGCCGTCGGGCGCCTTGGCCAGTGGGTTGACCTCGACCAGCGTGGCGTCCTCCTTGCTGAAGGTGTCCCACAGCTGGACGGCGATGGCGATGACCTGGTCGCGGACCTCGGCCGGGAAGCCGGCGGCGTCGACGATCTCGGCGGCCTTGGCGGTGTCCACGCCGACCGTGGCGTCCACTGGGATGCGGGCCAGCGCCTCGGGGCGCTCGACGGCGAGCTGCTCGATCTCCATGCCGCCCTCGACGCTGGCCATGGCCAGGAAGCTGCGGTTGGCGCGGTCGAGCAGGTAGGAGAAGTAGTACTCCTCGGCGATGTCGCTGGCCTGGGCGACCATCACGCGGTGGGTGATGTGGCCCTTGATGTCCAGGCCGAGGATGTCCTGGGCACGAGCCCGGGTGTCCTCGGGGTCGTCGGCCAGCTTGACGCCGCCGGCCTTGCCGCGGCCGCCGGTCTTCACCTGGGCCTTGACGACGACGGTGGTCCCGATCTCGCGGGCGATCGCCTCGGCCTGCTCGGGGGTCTCGGCCACGCCGCCGGGGAGGACGGGTACGCCGTGCGACGCCAGGAGGTCACGGGCCTGGTACTCGAAGAGATCCACGAAGGAGCACGGTAACGCCCGGCCGACCCCGTCGTCCCACCGGCACCGGGAGCCGTGGTCGGCATCACAGCGGGCGCCAGCAGGATCCTGCAGAGCGGAAGTCGCGTCCCCGCCAGGGCCGCCTCAGGCCATCGAGGGCGGGCGGCGCAGCCGCCAGGCGAGCACGGTCAGGGCCGCGTAGCCGACCCCGGCCACGAGCAGCCCGGCGCCCGGCAGCGTCCACTCCAGCTCGTCGGAGACGGCGGCGTCCCGCAGCCCGGACAGCGCCGCGGAGAGGACGACGGCGGCGATCGCCAGCAGGCCGCCGACCGCGCCGAGCCGGGGCCGCAGAGAGGGCGCCAGCACGGAGCACAGGACGAGCGCCCCCGCCAGGAGCAGGCCGCCCAGCAACGCCAGCCCGGGCCGCTCGAGCAGACCCTGGGGGCCGTCCTGCTCCACGACCGTCTGCATGCCGGTCGCCGGGTCGGTGACCAGCCGGTCGGGGACGTCGGCCGCGGGCAGCACCAGGCACAGCACCGTGCCCACGCCGAGGAGTGTGGCGATCCCGGCCAGGGTCGGGCGGACGGGGTCGAGCGAGCCGCCGTCCTCCATGACGGTGCGGCCCCAGGCGACGGCGGAGACCAGCCCCGCCAGCACGGTGAGCCCGAGCGAGACCGCGCCCAGCACCCACCCGGCGCCGATCTCCACCGAGCTGGTCAGGACCTCGCGGCCGGCCAGCACCTCCACGGCCGGACGGACGGTCGAGGTGCGGGACCGGTAGACCTCGATGAGCAGCAGGCCGAGGTCCAGGGCGCCGGCCATCCCGGCGTAGGCCAGGCCCAGGCGCGGGACCCGCCCCGCGGCGAGGACCCCGCCGACGACCGCGCTGACGACCGGGGTGAGCAGCACGACCAGCGCCCCGCCGAACCCACCGGCCTGGGCCAGCTGCTGCCCGCCGACGACCAGGTAGGTCGGGACGGCGCCGGCCATCCCGGCGAGACCGGCGAGGACGAGCAGCACCCCGCACACCCGGGCGACCACCGGCACGTCGCCGACGACCAGGCCGTCGGCCGGGCCCACCCGTGCCGGGGTGGCGGGGCGGCGGGGTCCGGCGCGGCGGGCGGCGGCCGTCCGGTCCCGGGTGGGCACCGGGCGGGCGCCGTCCCGGTCGGGACCGGCGGCCCGGGCACGGTCGCGGTCTCGGGTGGAGCCATCGCGGGCGGCCACGGTTCCCCCTTCGTCGGGTAGGTCACGAACCGGCGTCGATCCGGCCTCGGCGCGGCGTCGTCGTGTGACGGCTGTCACACGGCAGCTTTACCGTCGGGTTAACCGGGCATGACTGAGGGCGGTTGTCACCACCGGCCGACGTCCAACCCGGGCTCCACCGGTGGTCACGAACGGGGAGGGACAGACAGATGCGCCCACTCGGCGACCCGGAGTCCGGACCAGCCTCGCACACGATCGCCACCGAGCCGCGGACGCCACGGAGCGGGCTGCGCTCCCTGGTGACCCGCACCGCGCTGACCGGCGGCATCACCGAACTGGCCCTCGTCGGAGCGCACGTGCTCATGTACCCGCTGGGCGCGCGCACCGACCCGCTGCGCCTCGACCCGCGGTGCCGTCCGGGCGACCAGCCGCCCGACGTACGGGCCCTGTTCGCCGCCGATCCGCTCGCCGCGCGCGTTCCCGTCGTCCTCGTGCACGGCCTGGTCGACAACCACTCGATCTTCGCGGTGATGCGCCGCAGTCTCCGGCGGCGCGGGTTCGCCCACGTCTGCTCCTGGAACTACAGCCCCCTGCTGTCCGACGTCGCCCGCGGCGCCCGGGACCTCGGCGCGCACCTCGAGCGGATCTGCGAGCAGACCGGGCACGAGCGGGTGCACGTGGTCGGGCACAGCCTGGGTGGTCTGATCGCGCGCTACCACGTCCAGCGCCAGGGCGGGGACCGCCGGGTGGAGCACCTGGTGACCCTCGGGACGCCGCACCAGGGGTCGGTCCTGGCCCACCTGCTGCCCACGCCCCTGGTCCGCCAGTTGCGCCCCGGGTCGCGGGTGCTCCGCGAGCTGGCCGAGCCCGCGCCCGGCGTCCGGACGCCGGTGACCGCCGTCTACAGCGACCTGGACCAGGTCGTCATCCCCACGTCCGCCGGCCGCTGCGACCACCCGGACCTCCGGGCGCGCAACGTGCTCGTCCGCGGGGTCGGCCACACCTCCCTGCCGTTCCACCGCGGCGTGCTCGACGAGGTCGCCGCCACCCTGGCCGGGGTGCGCACCCCGCGGCCGCTGCGACCGGCATCGACCGCCGTCGCCTGAGCCGCTCCCCCGCCGCGGCCGGCGTCTGCGCGACGGCCCACGCGGATCACAGGTTGCAGACATAGCGACACGGAGTGTCGTTGACCGTCGGTGACCTGACAGATCGTTACGGTCCGATCACGGCGCCGGCACCCGCCGGCGGACGTCCGCACCGGACGTCTCATCCGCCGTCGCTCCCCCGACGGTGTGCCCCCGCGGGCACCGGTCGGGAGGGTCGCTGACGAAGAAGGTGCTCCGTGACCCCGCAGACCGGGCCCGCACTGCTGGAGCGACCCAGGACCGACCGTGAGCGGGGTCCGGTCGTCCCGGCCCCGCGTTCCTCCGTGGAGCCCGTCCCCGCCGTCCCGGCGTCCGATCCGGCTGCGGCCACCGACGACGTCGCCGGGACGCCCGGCCGCCGCCGCGCGGTCCCCCGCCCGCCGGGCAGGCGCGGCCCGCTGTGGCTCGCCGCGCTGGTCGCCGGCGCCGTGGTCGCCGCCCTGCCCAGCGCGCTGGGGTCCGACGCCACCGAGATCAGCGTGAGCGCCGCCGAGTACGGCCTCGGCACCGCCTCCGACGTCGGCCTGATCAGCGACATGGAGGACGCCGGCGTGCGCCGCGGCATCTCCGAGGCCGAGGCCCAGGCCCGCCTCGGGGAGCTCGCCGCGTCCCGGGCCGCCCGCGAGCCGAAGACCGTCCTGCCGACCCAGGGCCGGATGAGCACCTGCTTCTGCACGCGGTGGGGCGCGATGCACTGGGGCATCGACCTGGCCGCTCCGCTGGGCACGCCGATCGTGGCCGCCGTGGACGGCGTCGTCATCCGCGCCGGCGCCGCCTCCGGCTACGGCAACGCGCTCTACATCCAGGACGCCGACGGCGACGTCCACGTCTACGGCCACATGCGCTACTACTCGGTGCGCGCCGGTGACATCGTGCACGCAGGCGACGAGATCGCGAAGGTCGGCAACGAGGGCCAGTCGACCGGGCCGCACCTGCACTACGAGATCCACCGCGGCGGCATGACGGGCCGGCCCATCGATCCGCAGGCCTACCTCGCCGAGCGCGGCGTCACTCTCTGACCGGAACGGGCTCCGCCCTCACGACGCACTCGGTGGGCACATGAGCTCACCCGGAGCCCACCCGGCCTCCTGCGACGTCTCGCTCGCCTTTGCGGTGGTGCAACACCGCAAGACCGTGCCGAGCACCGCGGCAGCAGCGCCCCGCCTCACCGGCGTCGACTGCTCGGCCCGCCAGTCCCGATCCTGCCGCACTGCCGGGGTTCCTCGTCCCTTGCGTGTGCTGCAGGATCCGCAGTGCGCGAGGAACGCCCGCAGGGCAGGGTGGGCCGCGTGGTCGTCCGGCAGCCCGACCGCGTCAGAGCTTGACGAGGGGGGCGTAGCGCAGGACGAGGCGCTTCGTGCCGCCCGAGCCGAAGTCGACCGTCGCCTGGGCCTTGTCGCCCGCGCCGGTGACCTCGACGACGGTGCCCAGGCCGAACGCGTCGTGACTGACGCGGTCGCCGACCTCGACGGAGATGACCGCCCGGTTGCCCGCCCCGCCACGGAGCCCACCGGTCGAGAGCCCGGTGGCCGCGACCCGCTGCTGCGCGGAGCGGTACCCGGTGCTCGGCGCCGGGACCGGCTCCTTCCCCGCCCAGTGCACGGTGTCGCCGGGCAGCTCGTCGAGGAAGCGGGACGGCGGGTTGTAGGCCGGCTGCCCCCAGCTGGTGCGGACCGTGGCCCGGGAGAGGAACAGCCGCTGCTGGGCCCGGGTGATCCCCACGTAGGCCAGTCGCCGCTCCTCCTCCAGCTCCTTCGGGTCGCCGAGCGCGCGCAGGTGCGGGAAGACGCCGTCCTCCATGCCGGTGAGGAAGACGACCGGGAACTCCAGGCCCTTGGCGGTGTGCAGCGTCATCAGCGTCACGACGCCGGCGTCGTCCCCGGCGACGGGGATCTGGTCGGCGTCCGCGACCAGCGACACCCGCTCCAGGAAGTCGGTGACCGAGCCCCCGGGGTTGGCCGCCTCGAACTCCGCGGCCACCGAGATGAGCTCGTTGAGGTTGTCGACCCGACCCTCGTCCTGCGGATCGGTGCTGGCCTGCAGCTCGGTGAGGTAGCCGGTGCGGTCGAGGATGCTCTCCAGCAGCGCGGCCGGCCCCGAGCCGGTCTCGACCAGCCGCTCGAACTCCTCGAGCAGGGCGACGAAGTCCTGGATCGCCTTGAGCGATCGGGTGGCGAGGTCGCCGATCTCCGAGCACCGCCGCAGGGCCGTGGCGAAGGCGACGCGCTCCCGGTCGGCGAAGTTCTCGATGCAGGTCTCCGCGCGCTCGCCGATGCCGCGCTTGGGGGTGTTGAGGACCCGGCGCAGGCTGACGACGTCGGCCGGGTTGGCGACCACCTTGAGGTAGGCCAGCGCGTCGCGGACCTCCTTGCGCTCGTAGAAGCGCACCCCGCCGACGACCTTGTAGGGCATGCCGACGCGGATGAACACCTCCTCGAAGACGCGGGAGGCGTTGTTGGTCCGGTAGAAGACCGCGATGTCCTTGGGCGTGGCCTGCCCCTCGTCGACGAGCGCGTCGATCTGCTCGGCGACCCAGGCGGCCTCGTCGTGCTCGTTCTCCGCGACGTAACCCTCGATCAGCTCGCCGTCCCCGGCGTCGGTCCAGAGGTTCTTCGGACGGCGGCCGGTGTTCTTGGCGATGACCTGGTTGGCCGCCTTGAGGATGCGCTGGGTGGAGCGGTAGTTCTGCTCCAGCAGGATCGTCGTCGCGTCCGGGTAGTCGCGCTCGAACTCGTCGATGTTGCGGATCGTCGCGCCGCGGAACGCATAGATCGACTGGTCGGCGTCGCCGACCACGCACAGCTCGGCCGGCGGCACCGGCCCCTCGCCGGTGCCCACCAGCTCGCGGACCAGCACGTACTGCGCGTGGTTGGTGTCCTGGTACTCGTCGACCAGGACGTGGCGGAACCGGCGGCGGTAGTGCTCGGCGACGTCCGGGAAGGCCTGCAGCAGGTTGACCGTCGTCATGATCAGGTCGTCGAAGTCCATGGCGTGCGCCTCGCGCAGCCGCCGCTGGTAGAGGGTGTACGCCTCCTTGAGCACCTTCTCCGGTGCCGTGACGGGAGCGAACGACTCCTCGTCGACCAGTTCGTTCTTCAGGTTCGACACCTGGGCGGCGAGACTGCGGCCGGGGTAGCGCTTGGCGTCGAGGTCCAGGTCGCGGGCGACCATCGTCATCAGCCGGACCGAGTCGCCCTGGTCGTAGATCGTGAACGACGACTTCATGCCGAGCTTGGCCGCCTCGGCGCGCAGGATCCGCACGCACATCGAGTGGAACGTCGACACCCACATGGCGCGGGCGCGGGGACCGACGAGGGCGGCGACGCGCTCCTTCATCTCCCCGGCGGCCTTGTTGGTGAAGGTGATGGCCAGGACCTCGCCGGGCTGCACACCGCGGGCACCGAGCAGGTAGGCGACCCGGTGGGTCAGCACCCGGGTCTTGCCCGAGCCGGCGCCGGCGACGATGAGCAGCGGGCTGCCCTCGTGGACGACGGCCTGCCGCTGGGGCCCGTTGAGACCGGCCAGCATGCGGTCCAGCTCCCGCCCCACGGAGCCGGAGGCGGAGCGCTGGAGGGCGGCGGTACCGGGGAGGGCCTGCTGGACGCTGCTCATGACGACATCACTGTAAGCCGGTCGGGTGACGCTCCCCCGGGCCGCAGGACGCACCGCCCCACCCGCCCCGACACCCCGCCCGGGGACGCCGTGGCCATCCCGCCCCGGGGTGTGGTAGACTCTCCGCCGTGCTCGCCGCGCTCAGCTTTCACTACGGCCACCGGGATCCGGTGTCCGTCACCGCTGGCTGAGCACACGCCGCAACAGACGCCCCGGGCCCGAGGAGCCCGGGGCGTTTCTCGTTCCCGGGGTCCGACGGCCTCCCACCCGCCCCGGAGGGACCCCCGATGACCGCCACGATCCCCGCCGCCGCTGACGCCGACGACCGCATCGCCGAGCTGCGCGAGCAGATCGACGACTGCGACGCCGAGATCATCCGGCTCGTGCAGCGCCGGCTCGCCGTCTCGCAGCAGATCGGCGAGCTGCGCCGCGCCGCCGGCGGCACCCGGCTGTCCCTCGCCCGTGAGCAGCAGGTGCTCGCCCGCTTCCAGGACGCGCTCGGCCGCGACGGCGCCAGCCTGGGCATGATGCTGCTGCGCCAGGGCCGCGGCCGCCTGTAGCGGACCCCGTCAGCCGCGGCGCTGGTCGGCGGGCGGGAAGTCCGCGTGGCGGTGCACCAGCCACCACTCGCCGTCCACCCGCTTGTAGGCGTGGGTGACCCGGAGGGTCATGGGTCGGGGTTCACCGCCGTCGACGCGGACGGTCCCGCGCTGCGTCCCGACCGTGTAGGCGAGGTCGCCGGCGACCTCGACGACGTCGTGGGTGGGCACGAGCGCCCCGTCGTTGAACCGGCTCCCCACCCACTGGAACGTCGTCGTGACCGCGTCGTACCCCTTCTCGATCGGCCCCCAGGCACCGAAGAGGGTGACGTCGTCCGAGCGGGCCCACAGGGCCGTGTAGGGCGCCGGGTCGCCCGCGCCCATCGCCGCCAGGACCTCGGCCGTCCGCCTCAGGGTCTTCGGGAAGTCCGGGTCCACGTCCGCTCCTCCCCCGGTGGTCCCGCCGCGCGGACCACCGGAACCGGCCCCCGCGGGCCGACCAGGCTCCTCCGGACGGCGTCGTCACGGAACCCCCGCGCAGGCGTGTCACGTCCGGGCCGGCTGTCCCGTCTCCATGAGCACACCCGACGGAGAGGACGACGACCATGGCACGCATCCCGCTCGACCCCCCTCGCACGCCGATCACCCGGCTCGCCGAGTGGTACGCGCGCCGGACCTACGGCGTGCTGCCCGACCCGCTGGCCGCCATGGCGCACCACCCGGGGGTCCTGGTCACCGACGCGGGGTTCGAGACGGCGCTCGCCCGCTGGGGCCGGCTCGACCGGACGCTCAAGGCGCTCGCCGTCATGGCGTCGGCCGTCGCGATCGGCTGCTCCTGGTGCGTGGACTTCGGCTACTGGACCAGCAGCCAGGAGGGCGTCGACCCCGACAAGCTGCGCGCCGTCCCCACGTGGCGGGACAGCGACGTCTTCACCGACCTCGAGCGCCAGGTCATGGCCTACGCCGAGGCCGTGACCGCCACCCCACCGGCCGTGACCGACGAGATGGTCGCCGGGTTGCGACGCGAGCTCGACGACGCGCAGCTGGTCGAGCTCACGATGATGGTCGCCGTGGAGAACGTCCGGTCGCGGTTCAACAGCGCGCTCGGCCTCACGAGCCAGGGCTTCCGGGACCGCTGCGAGCTCCCGGCCGGGGCATGACCGCCCCGCTGGCCGCCTTCGACCGACACCGGCGGCTGCTGTTCAGCGTCGCCTACCAGATGCTGGGCAGCGTGGCCGACGCGGAGGACGTCGTCCAGGACGCGTGGCTGCGCTGGTCGGCGGCCGACCGGTCCGACGTCGCCGACCCGCGGGCCTACCTGGTGCGGACCGCCTCCCGGCTGGCGCTGGACCGGCTCGACGCCGCCCGCACCCGGCGGGAGAGCTACGTCGGGCCCTGGCTGCCCGAGCCGCTGCTCACCGGTGCCACGCCGGTCGCCGGCGCCGCGCCGCCACCGGACCCGGACGACGCCGCCGAGCTCGGTGAGCAGGTGTCGCTCGCGCTGCTGGTCGTCCTGGAGACGCTCACCCCCGCGGAGCGGGCCGTCTTCGTGCTGCGGGAGGTGTTCGGTCTGCCCGCCGCGGAGGTGGCCGCCACCCTGGGCCGCAGCGAGGCCGCCGTCCGGCAGATGGCGCACCGGGCACGGGAGCACGTGCAGGCCCGGCAGCCGCGCTTCGACGCCGACCGGGCGGCGCACCGCGCGGTGACCGAGCGCTTCCTCGCCGCCTGCGCCGGTGGGGACGTCGAGGCGCTCCTGGCCGCGCTCGCGCCGGACGCGGTGCTGGTGAGCGACGGCGGCGGCCGGGCCCGGGCGGCGCTGCGGCCGATCACCGGCGCGGACAAGGTGGCCCGCTTCCTGGTGGCCACGACCGCGCAGGGCCTGGTCCTCCCGGACCTGCGCGTCGACGTGGCGGACGTCAACGGTGCACCGGGCGTGGTCGTCTGGACGGAGGGCGCGCCGTTCCTGACGCTGTCCCTGGTCGTCGTGGACGGCCTGGTCCAGCAGGTGCTGATCGTGCGCAACCCCGACAAGCTGCGCGGGCTCCTCCCCGGTCAGCCGGTCAGGACCGCCGACCCGTCCAGCAGCCCGGGCACGGCGGAGGCCGAGACCGGCCGGCCGAGCAGGTAGCCCTGCGCCCGGGGGCAGCCGAGGCCGCGCAGGGTGGCGAGCTGCCCGGGGCGCTCGACCCCCTCGGCGACCACCGGGAGGCCGATGTCGCGGGCCAGCCGGAGGACGGCACCGAGCAGCGTCGCCTCCCGCGGGTCGCTGTCGGTGCGCCCGAGGAACGACCGGTCGACCTTCATCGAGTCCAGCGGCAGCGTCCGCAGCCGGGCGAGGGAGGACTGGCCCACGCCGAAGTCGTCGAGGCAGATGCCGACCCCGCGGGCCCGGAGCCGGGCGAGCTCCCGCTCGGCCGTCTCCGGGTCGTCGAGCAGGCACCGCTCGGTCAGCTCGAGGACCAGCTGCCCCGGGGCCAGCCCGTGCCGGGTGACCAGGTCGCCGACGGCCGCGACGAAGGCCGGCGCGGCCAGGGACGACGGCGCGACGTTGGCGTGGACGGCCACGGGGGTGCCACGGTCCGCGGACCACTCGGCCACCCGTGCGCAGGCCTCACCGAGCAGGTGCACGGTGAGCTCGTCGATGAGCCCGACCCGCTCGACCAGTGGCACGAACACGTCGGGGCCGACCTCGATGCCGTCGGGTCGCCAGCGCGCCAGCGCCTCGAGCGCCACGACCCGGTGGGTGCCCAACTCGACGATCGGCTGGTACTCGAGCCCGATCTCGCGCGCGGCGATGGCCGCGAACAGCCGGTCGCGCAGCTCGCCCTCCTCGACCTCCAGGAGGTTCAGGCCGTGCGTGTAGCTCACCACCTGGTCCTTGCCTGCGCGCTTGGCGGCGTACATGGCCAGGTCGGAGCGGACGAGCAGCTCGTCGACGTCCACGGTGGCATCGGCCGCCCCGAGGGTGCTGACACCGACGCTGGCCCGGACCAGCAGGGAGCGTCCGCCGACGGAGAAGGGCGCCCGGAGCGTCTCGAGCAGGCGCGCCGTGGTGGCCGGCGTGTCGGCGCCGTCCTCGAGGAGGACGGCGAACTCGTCGCCGCCGAGCCGGGCCACCGTGTCGCCGGCGCGCACCGCCTCCCGCAGCCGTTCGGCCACCTGGACCAGCAGCTCGTCGCCGGTGGCGTGCCCCAGCGTGTCGTTGACGACCTTGAAGTCGTCGAGGTCGAGGAACACCACGGAGACCGGGCGCAGGTCGCGGGTGTGCAGCTGCAGCGCGTGGTGCAGCCGATCGCGGAACAGCGCCCGGTTCGCCAGCCCGGTGAGACCGTCGTGGAAGGCCTGGTGGCGCAGCATCGCCTCCCGCGCGGCCAGCTCGTCGGCCAGCCGGACGTTCTCCCGCAGTGCCACGCACTGGCGCGTGAGCAGCAGGGCGATGACGACGGTCGCCAGGAGCATCTCCGCCCGGCCGAGCGGTCGCCCGACCAGGGTCACCGTCAGGCTGCTGGTCAGGGCCACGGCCACGGGCACGTACGGGAGGAAGGTGGTGCGCACGCCCCGGCCGGGCGCCCGGACCGCTCCGCCGGGCGTCCCGGGCCCGCGCAGGACACCCGCCACGCAGAGGGCGAGGAAGGCCAGGACCCAGCCGCCGTCGACGAGGCCGCCGTCGTAGGTGCCGGTCGCCTGGAGGAAGACGAACGCGCTGTCCGAGACGCTCAGCCCCACCAGCCCGGCGCCCACGAGCACCAGGTCGGCGCCGCGGCGCCGGCTGCTGGCCAGGGTGAGCACGGTCATGACGACGAGCAGGACGTCGAGGACCGGGTACGCGACGAGGAGCAGGGTCTCCAACGGGTCGTTGGTCGCGCGCTCGGCGACCACGGCCTCGAGGGCGGTCTGCCAGCTGACCAGCCCCACGGCGGCCGACGTCATCATCGCGTCGGAGGCCCGCTGCCGGCGGCCACGCACGCCGTCGTCGGCGGGGTGCAGCAGCAGGCCGACCGCGGCGAACAGCGGGAAGGCGAGGAAGCCGGCGTCGGCCATCGACGGGAAGGGGACCGACCAGCCGGAGAGGCTCGCCGTGGTCCAGTACGCCTGGCCGGCGGCCCAGCCGGCACAGGCCAGCGAGAAGGCCGCCCAGGTCGCGCGCAGCCGGCCGGCGGACCGGACGGCCCGCCACGCCGTCGTCCCGGTGGCCGCCGCGGCCGCGGTGAGCTGGGCGAGGTCGGAGACCGCCCGGGAGACCACGCCCTCGGGGAGCCACACGCTCGCCGCGGCCCAGGCGAGGACCACCGCGGCCGCACCGACCACGACGGTGCGCGCGACTGCCGTCGGCTGAGCGGGATCGCGGCCCATGTCGCCCCTCGTCTCCGGGCGCTGCTCGCCCTCTCCTCCTGAGATCGGCGTCCGAGGCCTCCGGCCGCATGACCCGGGAGAGGGAGATCCGGTCCGACCCGGTCCGCTGCGCCGGCGCCATCGGGCGACCCGGGCTCGGCCGGGTGACCTCGCCGCTGCTCCGCCGTCCCGCGGAGTCCGTCGACCGCGCGCTGTGCGTGCTCGCCCACCCCGACGACGTCGACTTCGGCAGCGCCGGGACCGTGGCGACCTGGACCGCGGCCGACACCGAGGTCACCTACCTCATCGTCACCGACGGCGACGCGGGCGGCTTCGACGAGACCCCCGCGAGCACATGGGGCCGCTGCGGCGGGCCGAGCAGGAGGCGGCGGCGAAGGCCGTCGGCGTCACCGACGTCCGCTTCCTCGGCTACCCCGACGGCCGGCTGGAGCTGACCCCGGGCCTGCGCCGCGACATCAGCCGGGTGATCCGGCAGGTCCAGCCGCATCGGGTGCTGACCAGCTCACCGGAGCGGTTCCACGAGCGGATCGGCGCCAGCCGCCCCGACCACATGACCGTCGGCGAGTCGGCCCTGCGGGCGGTCCACCCCGACGCCCGCAACCCGTTCGCCTTCCCCGAGCTGCTCGCCGAGGAGGAGCTCGAGGCGTGCACGGTGGGCGAGGTCTGGCTGACCGCCAGTCCGCGCGCCGACCACGCCGTCGACGTGACCGACGTCGTCGAGCTGAAGTTCGAGTCACTGAGGAGCCACGTCACCCAGGTGAGCCACCGCGACGACCTCGAGGCGTTCGTCGGCGGCTGGATGCGGCAGACCGCGTCCCGCTTCGGCCTGCCCGCCGGGCGGCTGGCCGAGGCCTTCCACGTGGTGTTCACCGCCTGAGCGGGCCACCCGTCCGGCTCGCGGCGCCCGGCCGGTCCAGGAGCGGACGGCGAGCGGCGCCCGGCCGGTTCAGGAGCGGACGGCGAGCGGCGTCCCGCGACGCGCCACGAGGTGGGCGACGAAGTCACGCACCGAGAGGCGGTAGCGGTCGCACCCGCAGCGCCCGCAGTCGGTACCAGGGCGGTTGTGCTCGTGCACGGCGCGGGGGTGCGCGCAGGTGGCGCAGCGCGGCGTGTCGTCGGCGGGATCGTGGAACACGCCTCGCACTCTGCCCAGGGCGGGCGCACTCCCACTCATCCGTTGGGAGGGAGTTCACCCGGCCAGATGGTGACCGGCAGCGTGTCCCTGACGGTGCGGAGTGGGTCCAGTACCGATGTGCACGGAGCGGCGGCCTGTGAAGGACCCGTCCCGCCCGTCACCGGCGCGCCGTTCGCCCCAGACGTCCCAGGGGGCGCGTTCGTGTCGGGAGCCCGCGTCGCAGCGCCCTTACAGTCGAGCGGTGACCAGATTGCGGAACGTAGCGGTCGTCCTCGCCGGCGGCACGGGTACCCGGGTCGGGCTGTCGATCCCCAAGCAGCTGATCAAGGTGGCCGGGAAGCCGATCATCGAGCACACCATCGGCGTGCTGCACGCCTCGCCGCTGATCGACGAGATCATCGTGCTGATGGCGCCGGGCCACCTGGACGCCGTGCGGGCCATCCTCCGCCCCGGTGCCTACCCGAAGGTCACCCAGGTCCTCGAGGGCGCCGACACGCGCAACGCCACGACGCAGCGGGCGCTGGACGCGCTCGGCTCGGAGGAGTGCAACGTCCTCTTCCACGACGCCGTCCGGCCGCTGCTGAGCCAGCGGGTCATCGCCGACTGCATCGACGCCCTGGAGCGCTACGAGGCCGTGGACACGGCCATCCCGTCGGCCGACACGATCATCCAGGTCGACGAGGCCACCGGGCAGACCATCGACGAGGTCCTGCGCCGCCCGCTCCTGCGCCGCGGCCAGACCCCGCAGTGCTTCCGGCTCTCGGTCATCCGCCGCGCCTACGCGCGTGCCGCAGAGGACCCCGACTTCGAGGCCACGGACGACTGCACCGTGGTGCTCCGGTACACCCCCGACGTGCCGATCGCGGTCGTGCGCGGCGAGGACCGGAACATGAAGGTCACCGAGCCGATCGACGTCTACATCGCCGACAAGCTCTTCCAGCTCGACAGCCACGAGGCGCCCCGCCCGCGCTTCGACGCCGAGTACCGGGAGGCGCTGGAGGGCAAGACGATCGTCGTCTTCGGCGGCAGCTACGGCATCGGCGCCGACATCGTCCGGCTGGCCGAGGCCCACGGCGCCACTGCCATCGTGTTCAGTCGGTCGGCGACCAAGACCCACGTGGAGCGGCGCGCCGACATCGTCGCCGCCTGCGAGCAGGTGCTGGCGACCACCGGCCGGGTCGACTACGTGGTGAACACGGCCGGGGTCCTGCCCCGCGGCGAGCTCGCGGAGACCTCCGAGGAGACCGTGTACATGGCGACCGAGATCAACTACCTCGCGCCGATCCACATCGCCCAGGTCTTCCAGCCGCACCTGAAGGAGACCGGCGGCTCACTGCTGCTGTTCACCTCCAGCTCGTACACCCGGGGCCGCAGCGGCTACAGCCTGTACTCCTCGGCGAAGGCCGCGGTCGTCAACCTCACCCAGGCCCTGGCCGACGAGTGGGCGGGCGACGGGGTACGGGTCAACTGCATCAACCCCGAGCGCACCGCCACGCCGATGCGCACCAAGGCGTTCGGCGCGGAGCCCGCGGACAGCCTGCTCTCGTCCGAGGCGGTGGCCGAGACCTCGCTCGACGTGCTCATCTCCTCCTTCACCGGGCACATCGTCGACGTCCGCCGCGAGGACGCGCTCGCGTCCCACCTCAACGCCTCGGTCGCCGCGGAGGAGCTGCACGAGGAGGAGCCGGGCGACGTGCTGCCCGATGGCGTGGAGTCCGTCGCCGTCCACGGTGGCTGACCGCCCCGTCGTCGGCGTCGTCGTCCTCACCCAGGGCCGTCGCCCGGCCGACCTCGACCGGGCGCTGCGGTCGGTGCTGGCCCAGGAGGGGGTCGACACCGACGTCGTCGTCGTCGGCAACGGGTGGGTGCCGGAGGCGCTGCCGGACGGCGTCCGTGGCGTGGCACTGCCCGAGAACGTCGGCATCCCGGCCGGCCGCAACGCGGGCGTGCCGCACGTCCGCGGTGAGCTGCTGTTCTTCCTGGACGACGACGCGGCGCTCCCTGACCCGGGCTTCCTGGCCGAGGCGGTGCGGCGCTTCGCGGCCGATCCGCGACTGGGCCTGCTGCAGCCGCGGGTGGACGGCCCGGGTGGTGTCCCGGGCCCCCGGCGCTGGACGCCGCGCCTGCGGGTGGGCGACCGGCGGCGGTCCAGCGCGGCCTTCTCGGTCTGGGAGGGCGCGGTCGTCGTCCGCCGCGCGCTGTTCGAGCGGGCCGGCGGGTGGCCCGCGCCGTTCTTCTACGCGCACGAGGGCATCGAGTTGGCCTGGCGGGTGTGGGACGCCGGCGGCCGGGTCCGCTACGCCGGCGACCTCGCCGCCGAACACCCCCTGACCGCGCCCACGCGGCACCGCGACTTCCACCGGCTCAACGCCCGCAACCGGGTGTGGCTGGCCCGGCGCAACCTCCCCTGGCTGCTCGGCGTGCCGTACGTGCTCAGCTGGACCGCCCTGCAGGTGGCCCGCTCGATGCGCCGACCCGCGACGCTGGTGCCCTGGTTCCGGGGCTGGTGGGAGGGCTGGCGGACCGATCCCGGGACCAGGTCGCCCATCGCGTGGGCCACGGTCGCCCGGATGGCCGGTCACGGCCGGCCGCCCGTCGTCTGACGGGTAGCGTGCAGGCGGCCGATCCGAGGAGCCGTACGTGCCTTCCCCCTTCCCCCCGTTGTCCGCCCGGCTGCGCTCGACCGGCGGCCGCCTCGTGCGACGACTCGGGCTGGTGCCCGGCGGCGAGCCCGACGGCATCGGCGAGGACGACCGGCTGGCCGGCCGGGTGCTGGAGCAGCGCGTGGTGGCCTTCTTCCCGGAGCCGCCGCGCAACGCCTACCAGCTCGAGCAGTGGCTGGGCCCGCTGCGCGCACTGGACGAGCGGCACGGCGTCGCGCTCGTCACCCAGGACAGCCGCACCACGGGCCGGCTGCAGGCGGCCACCGACCTGACCGTGCTGTGCGTGGCCCGTACCGCGACCCTCGACGGGCTCGTCGCCCGCAGCCGGGTCGCCCTCGCGCTCTACGTGAGCCACCACCCGCGCAACTTCCAGATGCTGCGCTTCCCGAGCGTGGCCCACGTCTACCTGGGGCACGGGGAGAGCGACAAGGCCGTGTCGGCGTCCAACCAGCTCAAGGCCTACGACCGGACCTTCGTCGCCGGGCCGGCGGCGGAGGAACGGGTGCTGCGCGAGCTCATGTGGTTCGACCGCGACCGGATGGTGCGCATCGGGCGGCCCCAGGCGGCCGTGCCCGGCGCGCGACCTCGTGGGGCCGCGCGGCCGACGGTGCTGTACGCACCGACCTGGGAGGGGGCGCAGGCCTCCATGGCGTACAGCTCGGTGACCACGCACGGCGCCGCCCTCGTCCGGTCGCTGGTCGGCGCCGGGGTCCGCGTGGTCTACCGGCCACACCCCCGGACCGGCGCCAACCGGGTCGACGTGGCAGCCGCCGACGCCGCCCTCCGCGAGCTCCTCGGCGGGGACGACGCCCGCGCCACCGGCTCCGTCATCGAGACGGCCGTCCCGTTGGAGCGGGCGTTCGCCGACGCCGACCTGCTGGTCACCGACGTCTCGTCCGTCGCCGTGGAGTGGCTGCCCACCGGACGGCCCCTGGTGGTCACCGTCCCCGCCGACCCCGGCGCCGTGGTGGGCGAGTCCCCGCTGCTGGCCGCCGTGCCGCGGCTGGCGGCTGCCGACGCCGCGCGGGCGGCGGAGCTCGTCCGGCGCTGCCTGGACGACGACCCGGAACGGGAGCGGCGGTCGGCCCTGGTGGAGCACTACCTGGGTGGCGCCGACCCCGCCGCGGCGCTGGCCCGGTTCCTCGAGGCCTGCGACGACGTCGTCCGGGAGCGCGACGCCCTGCAGGCCGCCCCGGCGCGGGCGGGCCGGTGAGGGCCGATCGTCCGGCCTGGCCGAGCATCGCCCGGCTGCGCGAGGTCACCCAGCCGCCGGCGATCCGCGGGCGCCGCAGCGCCGAGCACTGGACCGGGGACCTGTACATGCGGCGGATCTCGCCGTACCTGACCCGCCTGCTGGTACGCGCGGGCCTGTCGGCCAACGCGGTCACCGCGCTGATGATCGTGACGGGCTCCGCGTCCGGGTTCGCGCTGCTGATCCCGGGGCTGTGGGGGGCGGTGCTGGCCGTCCTGCTCACCCAATTGCAGATGCTGTGGGACGCCTCCGACGGCGAGGTGGCCCGGTGGCGCGGGACGTCGAGCCCCCTCGGGGTCTTCCTCGACCGGGTGGGGCACTACCTCACCGAGGCGCTGATCCCGATCGGGCTGGGGGTGCGCGCGGCCGGCGGGCTCGACGACCTGGCCTCCGGCTACGGGTGGACGACGCTGGGGGCGCTCCTGGCCGTGGTCATCCTGCTCAACAAGGCGCTCAACGACATGGTGCACGTCGCCCGGGCCGCCGCCGGGATGGCCCGCGTCTCCGACGACGAGGCCACCACCGCACCGCGGGCGCGCGGGCTGGCCAGGCTGCGCCGGCTGGCCCGGTTCGTGCCGTTCCACCGGCTCTACCACTCCATCGAGCTGAGCCTGCTCATCCTGGCCGCGGCGGTCGTCGACCTCGTCGCCGGCGATCTGGTCGGCACCCGCGTGCTGCTCGTGGCGCTCATCCCGGCGTCCCTGCTCGCCGTGGCCGGTCACTTCGTGGCGATCGTGACCTCGTCGCGGCTGCGCTCCTGACCGGGACGGGTCCTCGCCCGTTCGGGTGGTCCGCGATGCCCAGGCCTCTGGTGTGCGGCGCCTCCGGCCGATGTCCTGGGGAACCCGCACCCCTGGAGTGGTAGGCCATGACGAACACACGACGGCGTTCCCCGCTCGTCGGCGCGGTCCTCGCCCTGACCGTGCTGATCGGCCTCACGTCGGTGGTGACCGCGGCGCCCGCCTCCGCCGCGCTCACCGCCCCCGCGGCCCGGATCGCCTTCGGCGACCGGTCCCTGACCCTGGCCTGGGACCAGGTGCGGGGGGCGACGTCCTACCAGGTCCAGTACAGCCTCAGCAGCAGCTTCTCGAAGCCGGTGACCGTCGATGCGGGAGCACGGTCGTGGCTCCAGGTCCGGGGGCTCCAGAACGACACCCGCTACTACGCCCGCGTCGTCGCGGTGGCCGGCAGCGGGCGGGCGGCGAGCCGGACCCTGTCGGCCAGCCCGGACAACGGGTACCCCCGCCAGTTGACCGTCAGCGTCGTGCCCGCCGGCCGCGACGCCGTGCGGGTGAGCTGGACGGGCCAGGGCCGGGCCACCAAGGTCGTCGTGCTCGCCGGGTCCAACTCGACCGTCGACCGGCACTCGTTCAACTCGGGCTGGCTCCCGGCCACCACGACGTCCGTCGTCCTCACCGTCCCGGCCGCCTACCGCTCCGTCCTGGGCACCGGGTCGGGCAACCCCGTCTTCGTCAAGGTGGGGACCTACAACGACCTGAGCGCCGGGTCGGCCGTCCCGCTGGTCCGCAACGAGGCGGCCGCCTACCGGCTCTCCCTGGCCGGGCCGCACACGCAGGTGGGCACCGTCGCCCCGGCCGGCACCCGACTGCGGGTCGCCGAGTACAACGTCAACAGCGTCGGAGCCAGCGCCGGCTTCCGCGGGTACACCTGGCGGGACCGGCGGACGAAGGTCGCTGCGGCGATCGAGGCGTCCGGCGCGGCCCTGCTCGGGACCGCGGAGCTCGCCACCAGTGACGCCGGTCTCGGCAACGGCAAGAAGCAGTGGGAGGACCTCCGCGACCTGCTGGCCCAGTCGCGGTACGGGGGCTACGCGATCGCCAACACCGTGACCGCGGCGACGCGCAACGGCGACACCAACGCCACCGTGGGGGCGCACCTGTTCTACGACCCCGACCTGCTCACCCGCGAGGCCGGGGCGTTCGTCTCCCCGAAGGGTCTGATGGGCAGCGCGTGGCCGGCCGGGCTCACCGACCGCTACTTCTCCTGGGCCCGCTTCCGCGTCAACGCCACCGGTGCGCGGTTCTACGCGGTCGCGGTGCACCTGCCGTCGCGCAGCGAGCCGCTGAGCTACCCGAAGCTGCGCACCAAGGAGGTCGCCGCGATCGACACCCACATGTCGAGGATCGCGGGCAGCACGCCGATGGTGCTGCTGGGCGACCTCAACTCGGCGTTCGCCGACGACCCCGGTGGCCCGGCGAGCTTCCTGCTCAACCGGGGCTACTACGACGCGGCCGCGACGACGAGCCGGACGAACGCCCGGTACAACACGGTGAACACCAGCAAGCAGGTCGACAACCTCGCGGTCCCCGGCTACCCGACCCGGCCCTACGCCTACCAGTACCCGGCCCCGCGCATCGACTACGTCATGACCAAGAACGCGCCCGGCTCCTGGCGGTACACGAACCAGGTCCTGCTGACCGACGGACGCTTCACTCCCGCGTACCAGGGATCCGACCACAACCTCCAGTGGGCGGAGATCGGGATCCGCTGACCGGTGCTGGGCAGGGCACCCCTCGCCGAGGGGTGCCCCGCCCAGCGGCCTCGTCAGCTCAGACGGAGGCGCTGCTGCCGGACCGGGCCCGGCGGACCAGCCCGCCGACCACGTCGGCCGCGCGGACGGCCTTGCGGCTGCGGACCCGCTGCAGGTCGGCCTGGAGCCGGGAGTTGCGGGCGCGCAGCTTCGTGGCCTCGCCCTCGACGGCGCGCAGCGCCGCCAGCTCACCGCGCACGGTCTCGAGCTCGGCGACGGCCTGGTCGCGCTGGGTCTCGGCACGGCGCGCCACCCACTGCGCCCGCTCGACGTCCCACTTCCGCCGGACGTCCTGCGCCTGCAGCCGGTCCTCGGTCGCCCGGATCGCGGCGGCCTCGTCCCGCCACGGACCCCGGCCCCGGAACTCGGGGACCTCGGCGAGCTGGGTCGGGCCGGCCGGCGCGGGCGTGCCGGAGAGGCCGGCCACGAGGGCGTCCCACCAGGCGCGCCCCTCGGGCACCCGGACCTCGCGGACGGCACGCAGGTGGGCGCGCAGCTCGGCGTCGCGTTCGACGATCTCGTCGACGACCGCCGGCAGCCGTCCGTTCTGCCAGGACCCCTGCGGCAGCGCGAAGTCGGTCAGGCCGACGTTGCCGAGGGCCCCGCGCATGCGCACCGACGAGTAGTAGCTGAGCACCAGGCAGACGGAGGGGACGCCGACCGCGGGGCCGAACACCGTCGGGTGGTACCGGGTGGACAGGTTGAGGAGCGCCCCCTCGGTGAGCGCGATGACCTGCCGCGCGGGCAGCAGGGGCATGGCGCGGACGCGGCCCGAGCGCGACTGCGCGACGATCTGGTCGTTGGTGAGCTGGTCGTGCGACTTCTCACCGGCGACGAAGGTCCCCAGGTGCGGCACGAGGAGCACGTCGGCGTCCAGCCTCTCCGCGATCACGTCCAGGTCGGCGGCGAGCGCGGCGGTGTACCGCGCCGCGGACAGGCCCGAGGTGCCGGCGTGCGTGGTGAAGCTGCCCACCACGTAGCGCGCGGGCAGGTCCAGCGCGGCGACGGCGTCGCGGTCGGCCGGTCGCGGCTCGAGCCACGCGGCGTCGTCCATGGTCAGCGCGGCGACGCCGGGGGCGACCCCTGCCTCCTGGACCAGCTGGTGGGAGTCGCGCTCGCGCGTGCCGACCCGGACGGCGGACTGCAGGAGGCGCTCGAGCCGCGGTCGGTCGGCCGACTTGAACAGCGGACCGAAGGTCTGGCTGGTCAGCGCGAACGGCTTGCCGTAGTGCTCGGCCATGCGTCCGATCGCGACGCGCTCGAACAGCTGCGCCGGGAACGACGAGGCGATGTTGCCCCCGCCGGCGATGAGCACCGCGTCGGCGCCCTCGACGGCGGCCATGACGGCGCGGGCCGGGTCGTCCGCCGAGAGCGCGGAGCGGTCCCCGTTCATCGCCTTCTCGATGTCGCGCAGCCGCTCCTCGCGCCAGGCCAGGCCGTTCTTCCCCCGGAAGTTCACCCGGGGCACGGCCGAGGTGCCGAAGGTGCGCTCCGCGGTCGGCACGTCGGCGGACACCAGGCAGATGTCGTCGATCCCGCGCTCGCGCAGGGCATCGACGGCGTACTCCGTCATGGCCTCGTCGCCCAGGTGGTACATGTTGGGCCAGCCGACATCGCCGACGACGATGATTCTCATGATCCTCCGTAGGGCGTGACGGCGGTGCCGTCGCACGACAGCGCTCGAAGTTGACAGCGCTCTGCTTCCGCCAGCTCACAGTACGTGGCGATCCTCGCCCTCCCCGAACGCGCGAGGAGTGAGGGACGAATGGGGAGGAATGATGCGACGGACCCGTCCCGACCGCTCCCCCGTCCCGCCAGCACCGCCTCTCCCCGGCACGGCGGAGGGGCCCGCTCCCCCGGGAGCGGGCCCCTCCTCGCCGGTGCACCGGGCGCTCAGCGCGCGGGTGCGTCCCCCCGCGGCACGAAGACGGCGTCCACCAGTCGGGCGCTCGCGGCGCCGTCCTCGCGCGGCAGGTAGTCGCGGCGGAACCGGGCGTAGGCCTCTGCGTACCGCTCCCGGACCCCGTCGAGGTCACGCAGCTGCGCGACGAGCTCCGCCCGCTCGGCGGTGAGCGGCCCGGGCGCCGTCGGCTCGTAGTCGATCAGCCAGCCCCGGGCCTCGCGGTAGCGCTCCAGGTCGGGGACGTGGAACACCATCGGCTTGCCGGTGACCGCGAAGTCGAACCGCAGCGACGAGTAGTCGGCGACCGCGGCGTCGGCGGCCAGGTAGAGGTCGGAGACCTCGGGGTAGTCGGTGACGTCCCGCATCGTGCCCCGGCTGCCCAGCCGCTCCCCCGAGCGCGCGTTGAAGGCGTGGCTGCGGTTGAGGACGACGTAGCCGTCGCCCAGGTCCCCGGCCAGCTCGTCGACGCCGACCAGGTCCAGCAGCTGGGCCCGGTGGTTGTCCTCGGCGACGTAGTCACGGAAGGTCGGCGCGTAGAGGACGGCCACCTGGTCGTCCCGCAGGCCGAGCGACCGCCGCACCGTCGCGCGGACCTCGTCCGCGTCGGGTGCCAGCAGGGCGTCGTTGCGCGGGTAGCCGATCTCCAGGACCTCCCCCGGGAACCGGAACTCGCGGCGCAGCAGCGGGGTGGCGTACGGCGCCGGGGAGACGACGTAGTCCCACTGGGCCGCACGCCGGTCGTAGGCCTCGACCAGCGTCCGGGAGAAACCCGCCGCCGCCCAGTGGGCGTGGCCCATGAGCTTGAACGGGTAGCCGTGGAAGGTCTGGATCAACACCTGGCCGGCGGGCTTGTCGTGGAACACCGGCTGGTACATGTTGTCCATGTAGTAACGGGAGGTCCGCAGCAGCCGGTACCACTCGGGGCTGCTGTGCACCACCGGCTCGACGCCGTCGGGCACCGGCACCGAGAAGTCCTTGACCGCCCAGCGGACCGGTAGGTCGGCGCCCCGTCGCCGCAGTTCCCGGAGCAGCCCGATGCCGCTGTCGGTCGCCGACTCCCCGAAGTAGGAGCGCAGCAGCAGGCCGTCGTACCGCTCGGGCAGGAACGCGGCCGAACGCTTCGCCAGATCGGTCTGCGCGGCCCGGGAGCGGTACGCGTCGCCGCGTGGGGTCAGCAGGCTGAGCTGCAGTCGTCCCCACCCCGTCCGCGTCATCCGGCCGGCGAGCCGGTCGGCCTCGAACGCCTGCGGGAACCGCCGGGTCAGCTGCCGGTCCACCACGACGGCGGTCTGGGGACCCTCGGCCGGCACCGAGTCCAGCCAGTACTTGCCCGCGGCGAGCGGCAGCTCCCCGAAGCGGCCCCGGCGGGCGGTGAGGGGGATGCAGGCGGCGAACCGCCCGTCCCGCGGCTCCACGGGTACGCCCTCGGTGTCCCCCAGGACGCCGGTGACGCGCAGGGCGACGCCGGCCGGAACGCCCTCGGCCGCGCCGCTGACCTCCAGGACGCCGTCGTCGCCGATCCGCGCGTCCTCGACCACCACGACGGCGTTGCGCCACTCGATGACCCCGAGGTTGCCCCGTCGCGTGCGCTCCAGCGCCAGCACGCTGTCCCCGTCCCGTCGGGGCGCCAGGAGGTCCTGGTCCCAGGTGCAGGTCAACGCGGCCACCGCGCCGGTGGCGGTCTCTCCGCGCAGCGCCCACCGCTTCTGGACGGGGGAGAGCAGCGGGCCGTCGTCCGGCAGCGGTGGCAGGGAGAGGACGATCTCCTGCGTCCCGTCCTCCGCGGGAGCGGCGACCTCGACCCGGTGCCGCTGCTCGTCCTCCCCCGGGGTGCCGGGGACCACGACGTGCGCGGCGGTCAGCGGCCGGCCGGCCACCGGCCGCACGGTGGCGCGCAGCGTGCGGCCCTCCAGCGCGGCCGCGAGCACGACCGGCCGGGGCTTGTCGCGGAACAGCTGCAGGGGACCCCTGGCCCGGTGGTCGAGGACGAGCCGGAGCCCGTCGGGCTCGACCAGCGCCTCGAGCAGCGCGGACGACCCGGTGGTGGCCACCGACGTGACGGCGGTCGTCACGGTGAAGCCCGCGGTCCGGACCTCGAGCTCGACACGCCACCGCTGCCCCGGCCGCCCGTCCACGACGAGGTCGGTGGGCAGCTCCACGCGGAACGCGGACGGCGAGTACTCGGCGTGGTCGGCGTTGCCGGCCGGGTGCAGCGCCGGGTCGTCGACGGAGGTGGCCGGGACGAGCACCCGCTCGTCGCCGTCCTCGGTGCGCAGGACGGCGACCACCTCGGTGCGGTGCTCCCGCAGGTCCAGGTGCGGGATGTGGGCGTGGCCCTCGAGGACCAGCCGCGGCCGGCCGCCGTCCTGCGTCGCCCAGCGGATCCGGCGCACCTGGTGACGCACCGTGAGCTGGTCGGCGCGCAGCAGGAACAGCTCGTCGCCCAGGCCCAGCTCGACCCGGTCCTGCAGGGGCAGGTGCAGCAGCACGCCGTCGGGCCGCACGGTCGCGGGGAAGGTCTCGGTGCGCTGCCCGTTCTCCCTGCGGAACTCGAGGAACTCCTCGCGCAGCCCCCGGCGCACCAGCTCGATCATGACCCGCCGGTGCGGCGGGGTGCCGTGCCAGACCTGCTCGGGGACGCCGGCGGCGAGATCGGCCAGGGACTCGTGCAGGACCTGCCAGTACTCCTCGTCGTCGATCGCCGACCGGTTGTCCAGGTACCAGTGGAAGTGCGTGCTGAAGAGGGTCTGCAGCCAGGCCTGGTAGACCTCTTCGGAGGCCTCGGCGCCGAGCGCCTCGCGGCTCACCCGCCACGCCGCGACCCGGTCGCGGAGGTCCTTGACCGTGCCGGTCTGCTGGCTGATGGAGCTGGCGTCCTCGCGGGCGCGGTACTCGTAGACGGTGGTGCTCAGGACGTCGATGCCGGAGGCGCGCACGAACAGCTGGCTGACGATCGGCTGGTCCTCGTACGCGACCCCCTCACGGAACCACAGGCCGCACTCGTCCCAGAACGAGCGCCGGTAGACCTTGCACCAGGTGTAGTTGTTGCGCAGGAGCGCGGGGAACTCCTTGATCGTCACGCCGATGCGGTCGCTGTCGTGCACCGTGGTGATCCACTCGGGCGCCCAGGTCCGGGTGGAGTTGAACCGCACGATCGAGCCGACCGCGAGGTCCGAGCCGCTGCGCTCGCAGGACCGCACGAGCGCGGAGAAGGCGCCGGCCGGGAGCCGGTCGTCGCTGTCGACGAACATGAGGTAACGCCCGACGGCCTGCCGCAGACCGGCGTTGCGGGCGGCGCCCAGCCCGGCGTTGGCCTGGCGGTGGATCCGGATGCGCCGGTCGCGGCGGGCGTAGGCCCTGGCGATGGCGAGCGACTCGTCCGGGGACCCGTCGTCGACGACGACGACCTCGAAGGAGGTCAGGTCCTGGGCCAGGATGCTGTCGAGGCACTCGGCGAGGTACTCCTCGACGTTGTAGATGGGCAGCACCACGCTCAGCAGCGGCGGGCCCCCCGGGGCGATCCGCCCGCGGACCGCCTCCGGGAGGCGCTGCGCGAGCCGCTTGCCCGTGCTGATCACGCGCCGCGGCGTTCGTGCCGCCACCGTCTGCACCAGCTGTGACCTCATCGCCTCGTTCGTCCCCCTCATGCGATGCGCCGGTCACCCTGGGCGGGCGACGACGGCACCACGGTCGAGCCCGGAGCAGGCTCCGGGCGGTTGGTCCTCAGCGGGCCGGATCGGACGACGTCGCGCACGGCGGCGGCGAAGCGGTCCTGCGGATCGCCGTCGTCGTCCCCGAGCAGGTGGCGCCGCACGCATTCCCGCTCGGGCCGACGCCGGTCGCCCCCGCTGGCGTCCAGCACGTCCGCCTCCAGCGTGGACAGCGCCGGGTCCCACAGGGCGGCGCCGGCGGACGACGGGAACTCCCGCCGGTACTCGTCCTCGGCCAGCTGCTGCGGGTTCGTCATCACGTACGGCTTGCCCGACCACAGGAAGTCGGTGACGACGCTGGAGACGTCGGTGACCAGCAGGTCGGCCTCGTTGAACGCCCCGTACAGCCCCGACAACCCGTCGACCGCGGCGTGCGGCGCGCCCCGGCGGCGGACCGCCGCGACCACCCGCTCGGCAGCGCCGCGGTAGGCCTTGTCCACCGAGCCCGACGCCGGGTGCGGCTTCACGAGGACGCGGACGCCGTCCATGGCCATGAGCCGCGTGACGATCTCCTCCCCCATGGGCAGCAGGGAGGAGTAGCTCCAGGCCGCGTAGAAGCCCTCCCACGTCGGCGCGTACAGCACGGTGAACGGGCGGGCCGGGTCGTGGGCGCGGTGGCCGCGGACGCGGGCGATCTCCGACAGCTGGGGGCGGCCGACCTCCCGGATCTGCTCGTCCCGCACGCCGACGCGGGCGGTGCGGTAGCGCTCGCGCCCGGCCGGCCCGGCCACCCAGACCTCGTCGTAGATCCGGCTGATCGGGGTGGAGCTGCCGCCCTTGTCGCTGTCGCCGTGGCCGATGAAGACGTCGGTGATGCCGGGGACGCGGATCAGGTGGTTGTTCTGCACGATGTTGGTCGGGTACAGCGCGAGCGACATCGAGGGGACGACCACACCCTCGACGTCGGTCGCGCGCGGCACGCACAGCGCCGGCAGCCGTCGGCTGTCCAGCTGCTCGAGGTGGACACCCTGGCGCACCATGACGAGGACCGGCTCGTCGAGCCGCTCGAGCACCGGGACCCAGGTGTTGAGGGCGTGCGTGCTCGTCGGCGGTCCGCCGAAGTACACGACGACCCGGGGCGCGAGCACCTCCAGCGCCTCCCGCACCGCTGCCACGACGTCGTCCCGCTCGCGGACCGGGAGCCGGCGGACCCGCCACCGCAGGGTCAGCGCCACGGTCGCGTCCACCAGGACGACGAGGGCACCGGCGGCGGGCAGCCAACCGGGCGCCCCGCCGTACAGGACCGCCAGCAGCCCGCCGGCGACGAGGAGGTCGGCGCCGTAGACGGCCTCCGGGCCCACCGCGCGCAGCCACCGGCCGAGCGGGTGCTCTGCGGGCAGCGCGAGGGCGGGCACCTCGAGGTGTCGCCACTGCAGGGGCCAGACGCTCCTCGCCCGCAGCTCCCGCGCAGCGTCTGCGACGAGCGCCCGGCCGAGGACGAGCACGACCGCGCAGAGCAGCACGGCGACCGGCAGCCAGCCCGGCCCCCCGTCGGCGCGCAGCGCGAGCACCAGCAGCAGCGCGATCCGGACGACCCAGCGCACCGGCCGGCCGAACTGCGCCAGGTCCAGCGCCCGGGTGACCGTGGGCAGCCGCGCGGCGATCCACGCCTCCAGGCCCACGGTGGCCGCCAGCGCGACGACGAACGCCGTGGGCGACGGAAGCAGGGCCGCCACGGCGAGCAGCAGGTGGAGCACCGCGAGCGGGCCCAGGGAGGCGCCCCACTTGAGCACGACCGACCTCACCGGGCTCCCTCCACCAGGACGGGACGGTCCTCCACCGCCGCGCGGGACCGCGCCACGAACGCGGCCACCTCGTCGGCGAAGTCCGCCACCGGGTCCTCCCGGCGCGGACCGAGCAGGTAGCGCGCCAGTTCCTCGCGCCGGGCGGCCAGCGGGTCCCGCACCACCGCCTCGTCGACGAGGGCGAGGACGTCGTCCTCCGGGGACAGCACCGCACCGCCCCGGGTCGTCGGGAACCGCGTGTGCAGCTCCTCCACCGCCAGGCCCCGGGGGTTGGCGACGACGTAGGGCCGGCCCGTGGCCAGCCAGTCGCTGAGGACGCTGGACACGTCGGACAGGAGCACGTCGGCCTCGCGCATCGCCTCGTACAGCGCCTCCGGGCCGTCGTCCACCCGCCGGTGCGGCGAGTCGGCGAGCAGCGCCTCGATCTCGGGCACGGCGGCCGCGACGTCCTCACGGCGCTCGCCGGAGGCGGGGTGCGGCTTGAACAGCACGCGCACGCGGCCGGAGCCGACCAGGGTCCGGACGGCGCGCACGCCCAGCTCGCCCAGCGAGCAGTAGTCGGAGTGCTCGTAGAAGCCCTCCCACGTCGGCGCGTACAGCACCGTCGGCACGCGGGAAGCCGGCCCCGCGGGCTCGGCGGCCCGGGACAGCCCGGCGAGCTGCGGGCGGCTGACGAACCGGATCTGCTCGTCCCGCACGCCCTCGTCCACGGCCAGGTAGCGGTCCCGGCCGGCCGGGCCGGCCACCCAGATCTCGTCGTACACGCGGGTCACCGGGCTGAAACTGCCCGCCTTGTCGCTGTCGCCGTGCCCGATGAAGGCGTGCCGGATCCCGGGCAGCCGGATCATGTGGTTGTTCTTGACGACGTTGGTCGGGTAGAGCGCCACCCGCATGGAGGGCACCTGGGCCAGCTCGACGTCCTGGGCGGCCGGCAGGACCACCACGGGCAGGCCGGTGAGGTCCAAGGCCTCGAGGTGGTGGGCCTCGCGGAGCACCACGACGACCCGGTTGCGCAGCGCGCGCAGGGTGTCGAGCCACACCCGCAGGGCATAGGACCCGGACGCCGGGCTGCTGAAGTACAGGACGACCTCGGGAGCGAGCTGCTCCAGCGCCGTCACCACGGCCGGGAGGACGGTCGCGGTGGGGGCGCTGCGAGCGGCGCGCTCGCGCAGCGCGGCGCGGCCCACGAGGACGCCGGCGCCGGCCAGCACCGCGGCGAGCAGCGCCCAGCAGGCCACCCCCGTCGCTCCCTGCACGGGGACGATGACCGCGAGGAGGGCGGCGGCCAGGAACCCGCCCTCGAGCAGCGCGAGCGCGTCCTCGTCGCGGTTGGGCGCCGGCTCCTGCACGGGCACCGCCGCCGGGCCGGTCGTCGCGCCGGCCACGTCGAGACCCTGCCAGCGCACCTGCTTGCGGATGTGCCGCCGGGCGCGACGCCACAGGACGAGCAGCGCGGAGCGGGTGAGCGCCAGGGCACCGGCCGCGACGACGAACCCGGTCAGCACCACCAGGGCGGTCCCCGCGCCGGCGACGGCGTACAGGACGAGCGCCGCGCGGACCGGCCAGCGCACCTCGGCCCCCAGCTGCAGCCGGCGCAGGGCCGCCGCGCTGCCCGGTGCCGAGCGCCGGACCCACAGCTCCGCGAGGATCGCGACGCCGATGGCCACGCAGGCCGCCCAGCCGAGGCCGGTGACGGCGACGGCGGCCGCGTACGGCAGGGCGAGCACCGCCTGCCAGGGGATCAGCGAGGAGGTCACGAGTCCCGAGCTCCCGCCCGGTTCCCGGAGCCCGTGGGTGCAGGCCGCACGAGCCACGGCACTCGCGGCTCGACGAGCCAGCGGGAGCCCCGGCGGACCGGCTCCGTGGACAGCACGCAGGTCCACGCGACCGCCAGGAGGACCAGGAGGGCGAACCGCGGTGCGGAGTCGAACCAGTCCAGCACCCCGGTCTGCTCGCGGAGGAGGTAGATCGGGAAGAGGTGGAGCATGTAGACGTACATCGTCGCGGTGCCCCACCGGGTGACCCGGCTCGCGGACCGCGGGACGAGCACGAGCACGCAGGCACCGAGCAGCACCGCGAGGCCGAGCAACCCCAGCCGGACGAGGCCGGCCCACCACTCGGGCACGCCGAGGTCGACGTAGTTGGACTGCATCTGGGTGAAGCCGCGCAGCTGCCACTCGCGGACGTCGTCCACGCGCAGCCAGGCGACCACGGGCGCCGCGACCAGGACCGTGGCCGCGGCGAGCCGGGCCCGCCGGGTCGGCCGGCTCAGCACGCCTGCCCACCAGCCGGGCCGGCCCCGTTCCTTGACCAGCCAGCCCAGCACGAAGAACGGCAGCATGCCGAGGATCCGGCCGTTGTCGAAGCTGCCGCCGGCCCCCGGGAAGTAGCCGGAGACCACGGCCACGGCCACGGCCACGGCCAGCGGGTGGCGCAGCGCGGCGAGCACGGGCAGCAGCAGCCGCCAGACGGCCAGCGCGAGGAGGAACCACAGGTGCGACCACGGACGGGTCAGGTCGAGGGTGGCGTCCTCCTCGACCGTCAGCCGGACGAGGAACCAGATCGCGCTGAACGCCACGTACGGGACCAGCAGCTGGGTGACCAGCTTGCGGCCGGCCGAGCGGTCGATCCGGTCGCTGGCGAAGCGGCCCGAGACGAAGGCGAACAGCGGCATGTGGAAGGCGTAGATCGCGACGTACAGCGCGGCCATGAGGTCGGCGTCGCTGAGCTTCTCGATCGAGTGCCCCACGACGACGAGGGCGATCGCCACGAAGCGGACGTTGTCCCAGAACGGTTCACGGGCCGTTCCCACTTGCCGCACGACGTTGCGCTCCCGGGTGTCGATGACGGTCACGGGGTCGACGTCTCCTCCTCGGAGTACGCGGTGAGGACGTCGGCCATCGGGCCGTCGGCCACCAGCTGCCCCTTCCGCAGGTACAGCCCCCGGTCGCAGAAACGTCGCAGGTCCTTGTCGCTGTGCGAGACGAGGAACAGCGTCCGTCCCGAGGCGAGGAGCTCCTCGATGCGGGCATAGCACTTGCGCTTGAAGGCCTTGTCGCCGACGGCCAGGACCTCGTCGACGAGGATCACCGGCTCCTCCAGCCGGGACACGACGGCGAACGCGACCCGCACCTTCATCCCGCTCGACAGGTGCTTGTAGGGAGTGTCCAGGAAGTCGGCGATCTCGGCGAACGCGACGATCTCGTCGAAGCACTCGGCGATGGCGGGTCGGGTCATGCCGTGCAGCCCCGCCGTCAGCCAGATGTTGTCCCGGACGGTGAGGTCGCTGACGAACCCACCGGTGATCTCGATCAACGGCGCGACACCCGCGCGCACGTCGACGTGGCCCCGGTCGGGGAGCATGACGCCGGCGATGAGCTTGAGCAGCGTCGACTTGCCCTGGCCGTTGCGCCCGACGACGCCGATGCCCTCGCCGGGCCGCACGTCGAAGGAGACGCCGTCGAGCGCCCAGAACTCGCCGGGGCGGGCGCCCCGGTCGCCGCGGATGAGGAAGTCGCGCACGCTGCGGTGCCGCTTGCCGCGCGTGAAGCGGACGCCGGCGTCGCGGACGGAGATCACCGGGTCGAGGGTCGCCACCGCTCAGACCTCCTTGAGGACGGTGCGCTCGAGCCGTGCGAAGACCCACCAGCCGACGAGGAGCAGGCCTACCGAGAACCCCACGCTCACCCCGACGTGCCCCCAGTCGACCGCTCCCGGGAAGAACCCGGCGCGGCACAGCTCGAGGATCCCCGCGAGCGGGTTGAGCGCGAAGAGGGCGTCCCAGGGCTCGGGGACGTCGCGCACCGCGAAGATGACCGGTGTCGCGTAGAAGCCCAGGCGCAGCGCGATGCGCACGACCCGCTCCAGGTCGCGGACGAGCACGACGAGCGGCGCCAGGAGCAGCCCGACCCCGAGGGCGAGCACCGTCATGAGGAGGATCCCCGGGATGAGCAGGACCAGGTGCCAGTCGACCGGCGCGCGGTAGACCAGGGCGAACAGCAACAGCACCGGCAGGCTGAGCAGGAACTCGACGCCCTTGGACAGGACGACGCGGACGACCCAGACCTCACGCGGCACGTTGGTGGACCGGACGAGCTTGGCCTCGGTGTGCAGGGCCTTGGCCGCGTCGGTGACCGCGCCGTTGAACCAGGTCCAGGGCAGCAGCCCGGCCAGGAGGAAGACCATGTACGGCTCGGCGCCCACGGTGCGCGTGAAGACCTGCGTGAAGATGAACCAGTAGATCCCGGCCAGCAGCAGCGGCTCGAGGATCGACCACAGGTAGCCCAGCGCCGACGAGGCGTAGCGGACCTTCAGGTCGCGGGCGACGAGCAGCCGCACGGCGCGACGGCGCTGCCACAGCGCGGCCGGGCGGGCCAGCGCGCCGGGACGCCGGGTCGCGGGGCCGGAGCCGCCCGCGACGGCCGTCGCGCGCGCCTCCGTGGCCGTCACCGGCCACCGCCCCGCAGGCCGGGGCGCCGGCCGAACAGGAAGCCGCTGCCCCAGCTGAGGTGGACGGTGGCGAGCACGGCCGGCAGCCAGGCGCGGGCCCGCCAGGAGAGGTCGTCGGACTCGGCCGCGGCCGCGCCGACCACGCCGGCGCCGTAGAGCACCGGGGCCAGCCAGCCCCACCGGAGGGTGGAACGGCCGGTGACGGCGCCGAGCACGCCCACCGTCGTCCCCACGAGGATGGCGGCGGTGGCCGTCGGCGGCGCGAGGTAGCGGGGCCGGATCGAGTCGGGGTGCTGCCGGATGACCTCGCGGCGCCACTTGCCGGTGTGGAAGAACTGCCGGACCAGCTCGGTCCAGGACGAGCGCGGCCGGTAGGTGACCGCGAGGTCCGGGGAGAACCAGACGACGCCGCCGGACTGCCGGATGCGGTGGTTGAGCTCCCAGTCCTGCGCGCGGTGGTAGTGCTCGTCGAAGCCGCCGAGGCGCTCGAGCACCTCCCGCCGGAACACCCCGAGGTAGACGGAGTCGGCCGGGCCCTCCGTCCCGCCGACGTGGAAGCTGCCGCCCCCGAGGCCGACCTTGGAGGCGTAGGCGCGGGCGACCGCCTGCTCGAAGCCGGTCTCGCCGACGGCGAGCATCAGACCGCCCACGTTGGCCGCACCGGTCTCCTCGAGCAGGCAGACCGCCCGCTGGAGGTACCCGGGCAGCAGGATCCCGTGGCCGTCGACCCGCGCCACGATCCCGTGGCTGGACGCCTGGACGGCGACGTTGAGGCCGGCGGGGGTCTTCCCGCTCGGGTTGCGCACCAGCTTGATGCGCGGGTCCGCGGCTGCCAGCTCGCGGGCGATCCGGTCGGTGTCGTCCCGGGACGGGCCCAGGGCGATGACCAGCTCGACCTCACCGCCGTACTCCTGCGCGAGGATCTCCGCGACGCTCGTGGCCAGGTGCCGGGCCTCGTTGAGCACGGGCATGATCACCGACACCGACGGCCACGCACGTTCCACCCCCGCGATCATCCACTCGTGTGGGTGACCGTCGGAGGCGGGCACGTACGTCTCTGTCATGGCACTGCGACTCTAGGTTCCGTGACGGTTCGGATCCGCCCACTGTCGTCGATTCGTCGACATGTGCCAGCCGCGACACGCCACTGGGTTCACACAGGGCACGCGGATCCCACCAGAGGGACGGACCACTCCGTCCGCGGCCGTCAGAGGAGCCGGTTGGTGGCCGCCCACCGGGTGAGCTCGTTGCGGTTGGACAGCTGCAGCTTGCGCAGCACGTTGGACGCGTGCGACTCCACCGTCTTCACCGAGATGAACAGCCGCGAGCCGATCTCCCGGTAGGTGTAGCCGCGGGCCAGCAGCTGCATGACCTCCCGCTCGCGGGCGCTGAGCAGGTCCAGTCCCGGGTCGGTCGCGGGGTCCTCCGACGGCGCGGGCGCCGACGCGGAGGTCGCGGCGAAGGCGTCGAGCACGAAGCCGGCCAGCCGCGGGCTGAACACCACGTCCCCCTCGGCGACCCGCTGGACCGCGTCGAGCAGGTCCGGGCCGGAGATGGTCTTGGTGACGTAACCGCGGGCGCCGGCGCGGATGACCGCGATGACGTCCTCGGCGGCGTCGGACACCGACAGCGCCAGCCAGCGCACCTCCGGCAGCTCCGCGCGCAGCTCCTGGAGCACCGCGTGTCCGCCACCGCCGGGCAGGTGGACGTCGAGCAGGACGACGTCGGGCACCGTGGCCCGGATGCCCTCGACGGCGCCGGCGACGTCGGCCGCCTCGCCCACGATCGCCACCGCGTCGCCGAGCTCGGTGCGCACGCCCGACCGCACCATCGCGTGGTCGTCGACGAGGAAGACCCGCGGCCGCTGCCCGGTCACGCGGCCTCCTCCCGCGGCAGGTACATCTCGACCTCGGTCCCCTCCCCCGGCGCGGAGCGCACCGTCGCCGTCCCGCCGACCCGGGACAGCCGGCCGGTGACCGAGTCGCGCAGGCCGCGCCGGTCCCCGGGCACCGTGGCCGGGTCGAACCCGGCGCCGCGGTCCCGGACGAAGACCGACACCTGGGCCGGCGTCACCTCGGTGTACAGGTCCGCCGACGTCGCACCGGAGTGCTTGGCCGCGTTCACCAGGGCCTCCTTGGTCGCGGCGCCGAGCGCGGCGAGGGCGTCGTCGACCGGTGCGTCGCCGACGACGACCGACTCCACCGTGAGCGCGTGGTCGGCCTCGACGTCGGCCACCAGCCCGGACACCAGCGCCGCCCACGTCCCCTCCGCCGACTTCTCCGGCTCGTAGAGCCAGGTGCGCAGCTCGCGCTCCTGGCTGCGGGCCAGCCGGGCGACGGCCTTGGGGTCCTCGGCGTGCCGCTGGATGAGCGCCAGCGTCTGCAGCACCGAGTCGTGCAGGTGGGCGGCGACGGCGGCTCGCTCCTCGGAGCGGACGCGGGCGGTCCGCTCCGCCTCGCGGGAGGCCAGCAGCCGACGCCACAGCGGTGCGGTGGCCAGCGCGATGCCGACGAGGATGACCAGGGTCGCGGCGAAGCCGTTGCGGGCGTTGGCCAGCTGGCCGGTGGTGGCCAGCAGGAGCACCAGCCCGACGATGCCGAGGGCGATGCCCCCGGCCAGCACCCACGGGACGCCGGGCCGGGCCAGGGTGCGGTCGGTGTCCAGCTGCCGCCAGATGACCGCCAGCCCGGCGCCGACGAGGACCAGCGGGACGACGAGGCCGCTGTTGCCCCAGGTGGCCAGGTTGGTGACCAGGACCAGCGCCCCGAAGCCGAGCAGCGTCAGGCCGAGCGCCTGGCGACGGCTCGGCTCCATGTCCGGCACGGCGATCTCGGGCACCGCGTCGACGTCGGCCACCGGCATGAACCACCACAGCAGCGCGTAGGCGATGACGCCGATGCCGGTGACGGCCAGGACGACGAAGGCGATCCGGACGACGATCGGGTCCAGCCGCAGGTGCACCGCCGTCCCCGCGGCGACACCCGCGAGCAGCCGTCCCGAGCGCGGGCGCGCCAGTTGCGGGCGCTGTGGCACCAGGGCGGTCGTCGTCACGCTGACGATCGTCGCACCCGACGGTGCCGGCCCATACCGGTGATCACCCTGGAGTACCGGACCAGGGTCGATTGGGGGCCTTCCCTGATGTCCGGGGAGGACGGCGCGGTGCAGGCTCTGTGCCATGACCTCCGTACCGCCTCCTCCCCCGACACCCCCCGCTCCCCCGCCGCCCGTGCCACCGGCCGCGGAGTACCCCCCGCCCGGCCCGCCGGTCCGGCCGCAGCTGCGGCGCAGCCGCACCGACAAGGTCATCGGCGGTGTCTCCGGTGGCCTGGCCGAGTACAGCGGCGTCGACCCGCTGCTGTGGCGGGTCGGCTTCGTCGCCCTGACGCTGGCCGGCCCCGGCATCCCGGTCTACCTGCTGCTGTGGCTGTTCATGCCGGCCGGCCCCGGCGGCACCGGGCTCGCCCACGGGATCCGCGACCGGGCACCGGCGGGTCCGCGCTCCCCGGTGCCGGGGGTGACGCTGGCCGGCCTGCTCATCGTCGTCGGCACGCTGGTGCTGATCAGCCGGTTCACCGACTGGTCGATCGGCCCCCGGTGGGTCCTCGGCTCAGGGCTGCTGGTCGTCGGGCTGGGCCTGGTGGCCGCCGCCTTCGCCGGAGGACGCCGGGCCAAGGGCGGCTTGATCGTCCTCGGCGCGGTCCTCTCGCTGGCGCTGCTCGCGGCGGCATCCGAGCCGTGGCGCGACGCGGAGAACGGCATCGGCGACCGCCCCTACCGGCCGGCCACCGCCGCGGAGGTCCGCCCCGAGTACCACCTCGGGGTCGGGGACGCCGTGCTCGACCTGACCGACCTCGACCTCGCCGGGCGGGACGTCCCGGTCACCACCCGGATCGACGCCGGGGTGGGCGACGTGGAGGTCCTCGTCCCCCGCTCGGCCGACGTCCGGGTCGAGGTCGAGACCGGCATCGGCGACGTCGACGTCTTCGACGAGGGCGCGGCCGACGGCTACCACGCCGGGTCCGGGCCGGCGCCCTGGAGCAACGACGGCGACCCCGAGATCGTGCTGACCATCAACGCCGGCATCGGCGACGTGGAGGTGTCCCGTGCCTGACTACAGCGAGTTCCCGACGACCCCCACCGCCTGGCAGGAGCACGCCTGGGGTGACGTCACCCCGGTCGCCCCGCTGCCCGTCGAGGACCCGCCGCCGCCCCGGCGCCGCGGCGTGGACCTCACCGCCCTGGTCCCCGGCGTCCTGTTCGTCGTCCTGGCGATCTCGGTGATGGCGGGTGCGGCGTTCCCGCTGGACCTGTTCGACGACGGCGGGCTGCTGTGGCTGCTGCTCATCGGGGGCGGGGTGGCCCTGCTGCTCAGCGAGGTCCGGAAGGCCCGGCGCAGGCGGCGCTGATCCACACGGGGGTGGAGACGAGAGGGCCCGGGGAGCGATCCGCTCCCCGGGCCCTCGACGTGTGGGACGGCCTCGCTGCAGGGACCCGCGTCGGGTGGCTCAGCGCGGTGGTCGGGAGGTACCAGGTCGAACCCCTCCGCGGCGGCGGCGTCCCTCAGTCGGTGGCCGAATGCGACGACCGTGGAGCACTCCGGCACTGCGCGGCGTGCCCCTACGGCGCTCGCCAACCGGACAGCGTCGGACGCGCGCAGCCCGTGTACGGCGCACAGTCGAGCTGCCTCGTCGAGGAGCGCTGCCGTCGTGGCCACGGCGACGAACCGTGGGGCTTCGTCCACGGACCCGGACCAGTCCGCCTCGAAGGCAGCGGTGAGCACACGGGCGCCGTCCCGGTCCAGCTCGCCGAGTCGCTGCTTGCGCCGCACCGCCGAGGCACCTCCACCCGCGCCAACTGGGCGACGACGAGGTGGGCCGGTTCCCGGACCTGCTCGTGGCCGGGCTCGTCGGCATAGAGCTTGACCAGCGCGCTCGAGTCGGCGAAGGGGGTCACGACCGGTCGGCCGCCACGATGTCGGAGAGCGGCGTCCCGCGACCGGCCGCCGCCCGCGCCGCCGATCGCACCCGGTCCACCAGGTCATCGGTCGTACGCATGGCGGGGCAGGATGACGTACTGGAACGGCCCCGTCGCAGGGACCCGCGGCCGAGCGTCAGCGAGGGCGTGGGGGCGACGGGGGTCCTTCTACTCCCACTCGATGGTGCCCGGCGGCTTGCTGGTCACGTCGAGCACGACGCGGTTGACCTCGGGCACCTCGTTGGTGATCCGCGTCGAGATCCGCGCCAGGACGTCGTAGGGCAGGCGGGTCCAGTCGGCGGTCATCGCGTCCTCGCTGGACACCGGCCGCAGCACGATGGGGTGGCCGTAGGTGCGGCCGTCGCCCTGGACCCCCACCGAGCGGACGTCGGCCAGCAGCACCACGGGGCACTGCCAGATCTCCCGGTCGAGGTGGGCCGCGGTGAGCTCGGCACGGGCGATGGCGTCGGCCTTCCGCAGCACGTCGAGCCGCTCCTGGGTGACCTCGCCGACGATCCGGATGCCGAGGCCCGGGCCCGGGAACGGCTGCCGCCAGACCAGCGACTCCGGCAGCCCGAGCTGCAGGCCGACCTCGCGCACCTCGTCCTTGAACAGCGTGCGCAGCGGCTCGACCAGGGTGAAGGTGAGGTCCTCGGGCAGCCCGCCGACGTTGTGGTGGCTCTTGATGTTGGCCGTTCCCGTGCCGCCGCCGGACTCGACGACGTCGGGGTAGAGCGTCCCCTGCACGAGGAAGTCGACGGTCTCCCCGTGCGCCTGCGCGTCGGCGACCACGTCGGTCGCGGCCTGCTCGAAGACCCGGATGAACTCCCGGCCGATGATCTTGCGCTTCTGCTCCGGGTCGCTGACCCCGGCCAGCGCGGTGAGGAACTGCTCGCGGGCGTCGACCACCCGCAGGTCGGCGCCGGTGACGGCGACGAAGTCCCGCTCGATCTGCTCGGTCTCGCCCGCGCGCATCAGCCCGTGGTCGACGTAGACACAGGTCAGCCGGTCCCCGATGGCGCGCTGCACGAGCGCCGCGGCGACCGCGGAGTCGACCCCGCCGGAGAGCGCGCACAGCGCGCGACGGTCGCCGATCCGGGCGCGGATCCGCTCCACCTGCTCCTCGACGACGTTGGCCATCGTCCAGGTCGGCTCCAGGCCCGCGATGTCGAACAGGAAGTGCTCGAGCACCGTCTGACCGTGCGCGGTGTGCCGCACCTCGGGGTGGAACTGGACGCCGGCGAGCTTGCGGTCGACGTCCTCGAACGCGGCGACCGGCGCCCCGGTGGACGTCGCGGTCACGGTGAACCCGGGCGGCGCGGCGCTGACGGCGTCCCCGTGGCTCATCCACACCGACTGCTCGACCGGCAGCTCCCCGAACAGCCGCGCCTGCGTGGTCACGGTCAGCGGCGTGCCGCCGTACTCGCGGTCGCCGGTGCGGGCGACGGTCCCGCCCAGGCTCTGGGCCATGGCCTGGAAGCCGTAGCAGATGCCGAACGCGGGCACCCCGGACTCGAACAGCGTCGCGTCCACCTGGGGCGCCTCGGGCGCGTAGACGCTCGACGGCCCGCCGGAGAGGACGATCGCCGCGGGCTTGCGGGCGACGATCTCCTCGGCCGGCACGTCGGACGGGACGATCTCGGAGTAGACCCCGGCCTCGCGGATCCGCCGCGCGATCAGCTGGGCGTACTGGGCGCCGAAGTCGACGACGAGGACGGTGGGGAACTCCATCAGGCGTCCTGCTGGGGCTGGTGGCCGCCGATGCTCTGCTGCCCGGGGGCCCCGTCCCGGGGGGCCCCACCCCCTGTGACGAGGTCGACCCGCTGGAACTCCTTGAGGTCGCGGTACCCGGTCTTGGCCATGGTCCGGCGCAGCGCGCCGAACAGGTTGGTCCGCCCGTCGGCGGTGCGCGCCTCACCCAGGAGGACGTCGTGCAGCGACCCGACGGGGGCGACCGGCGCGGACGTGCCGCCCCGGGGCAGCCGCGGGTGGGCGGCCACCGAGTCCCACCAGATGCCGCCGCCCGGGGCCTCCGCCGCCGCGCGCAGCGGCTCGCCGACCTGGACGGCGTCCGCACCGCAGGCCAGCGCGCGGGCGATCGCGCCGCTGGTCTCGATCCGGCCGTTGGCGATGACGTGCACGTAGCGACCGCCGGTCTCGTCGAGGTAGTCCCGGCGGGCCGCCGCGGCGTCGGCGATCGCGCTGGCCAGCGGCACCCGGATGCCCATGACCGTGTCGGTCGTGGAGTAGCTGTCGGCGCCGACGCCGACGATCACCCCGGCGGCGCCGGTGCGCATCAGGTGCAGCGCGGTCTGGTAGTTGGCCGCCCCGCCGACGATCACCGGGACGTCGAGGTCGGCGATGAAGTCCTTGAGGTTGAGCGCCTCGCCGGAGGTGGTGACGTGCTCGGCGGAGACGATCGTGCCCTGGATGACCAGCAGGTCGACGCCGGCGGCGAGCACGGTCGGGGCGAGCTGGAGGGTGTGCTGCGGGGAGACCCGCACCGCCGTCGTCACCCCGGACTCACGGATCTCCTTGACCCGCGCGGTGACCAGGTCCGGCTTGACCGGCTCGGCGTAGACCTCCTGCAGCAGCGCCACCGGCGGGGCGCCGTCGCCCGCCGCCTCGCGCAGCCGCCGGTACACCGGCGCCGGGTCGTCGTAGCGGGTCCACAGGCCCTCGGCGTTGAGCACGCCCAGGCCGCCGGCCTGCCCGATGGCGATCGCCGTGGCCGGGCTGACCACGGCGTCCGAGGGGCTGGCCACGAGCGGGATCTCGAACCGGAAGGCGTCGATCTGCCAGGCGGTCGAGACGTCGTCCATGTCCCGGGTGCGCCGGGACGGGACGATGGAGACCTCGTCGAGGTCGTAGCCGCGGCGGGCGAAGCGGTTGAGGCCGATCTCCACGGTGTCGCGCACGCTCATCGGTCAGCGCCCCCGGTAGTTCGGTGCTTCCACCGTCATCTGGATGTCATGGGGGTGGCTCTCGACCAAGCCGGCCGAGGTGATCCGGGTCAGCTGCCCGCGCTCCTGCAGCTCCTCGACGCTGGCCGCGCCCGCGTAGCCCATCGAGGCGCGCAGGCCGCCGACGAGCTGGTGGGCCACGCCGGCCAGCGGGCCGCGGTAGGGCACCTGCCCCTCGATGCCCTCGGGGACGAGCTTGTCGTCGGAGAGGACGTCGTCGGCGAAGTAGCGGTCTCGGCTGTAGGACTGGTTGCCGCGCTTCTGCATCGCACCCAGCGAACCCATGCCGCGGTAGGTCTTGAACTGCTTGCCGTTGACGAAGACCAGGTCGCCCGGCGCCTCCTCGACGCCCGCGAACAGGCCGCCGATCATCACCGTGTCGGCGCCGGCGACCAGCGCCTTGGCGATGTCGCCGGAGTACTGCAGCCCGCCGTCGGCGATGACCGGGATCCCGGCCGGCTTGGCGGCCAGCGCCGCCTCGTAGACGGCGGTGACCTGCGGGACGCCGACGCCGGCGACCACCCGCGTGGTGCAGATCGACCCCGGGCCGACGCCGACCTTGACCGCGTCCACCCCGGCGTCGATCAGCGCCTGCGCGCCGGCGCGGGTGGCGACGTTGCCGCCGACGATCTGCACGCCGCGCTCGCCGGAGCCGAAGTCGGCGCGGACCCGCGCCACCATGTCCAGCACCGCCCGCTGGTGGCCGTGCGCGGTGTCGACGACGACCACGTCCACCCCGGCCTCGACCAGCAGGCCGGCCCGCTTGTAGGCGTCCTCGCCCACACCGACCGCGGCGGCGACCATCAGCCGGCCGTCGACGTCCTTGGTCGCGAGCGGGTACTGGTCGCGCTTGACGAAGTCCTTGACGGTGATCAGCCCGCGCAGCCGGCCGGCGTCGTCGACCAGCGGCAGCTTCTCGACCTTGTGCCTGGACAGCAGCCCGAGCGCGGTGTCGGGGTCCACCCCCACGGGGGCGGTGATCAGCGGCATCGGCGTCATGACGTCGCGGACCAGGCGGTTCTTGTCGGTCTCGAACCGCATGTCGCGGTTGGTGCAGATGCCCACCAGGACGCCGTCGGCGTCGACGACCGGGGCACCGGAGATCCGGTAGCGGGCCGACAGCGCGTCGAGCTCGGCGAGGGTGTTGTCCGGGGAGGCGGTCACCGGGTTGGTGACCATGCCGGCCTCCGAGCGCTTCACCAGGTCGACCTGGCCGGCCTGCTCCTCGGCCGCGAGGTTGCGGTGCAGCACGCCGATGCCGCCGACCCGTGCCATGGCGATCGCCATGCGGGCCTCGGTCACGGTGTCCATCGCGCTGGAGACCAGTGGCACCGCCAGGCGGACGCCGCGGGTAAGCCGGCTGCTGGTGTCGACCTCGGCCGGGACGACGTCGGACGCCCCGGGGACGAGCAGGACGTCGTCGTAGGTCAGGCCGAGCGGCGCGAACTTCGCCGGCAGCTCGGGGACGAACTCGTCGGGCTGCATGGATGCCGCCACCCCTCCGGATCGGCCGGCACCCTCTCCTGGGCGCGCGGGGAGCCTGTTCCGATCGTAGGCGGCGGCCTTCCGCGCTCGATGTGATCCCCGTCAGGCCACTACCGTGGAGCCCGTGAGTACGTGGGACGACGCTTCCGGGCCCGACTTCGGGCCCGCCGACCAGCCAGGTCCGCCGCCGCTGACCATGGAGGAGCGGGCCGGCGTCCTGGACGACCTCGCGGAGCTGGAGGTGTTCCGGACCCTGTTGGAACCGACCGGCATCAAGGGCATCGTCGTCGACTGCCCCGACTGCGACGAGGAGCACCACGTCGACTGGGCGCTGATGCAGGCCAACCTGCGCCAGCTGCTCGAGGAGGGGCAGACCGGCCGGCACGAGCCGCCGTTCGACCCCGACCCGGACGACTACGTGAGCTGGGACTACGCCAGCGGCTACGCCGACGGGGTGGCCGCGATGGCCGAGCGCGAGGAGCCCGGCGGCGAGGGTCGCGGCGGCAGGCACGCCCGCGACGACTGAGCCACCGCGGTCCTCCGGACCGCACCGCGGCCGGTCGCCGTCCCCGGTCGACCCTGTACCCACCGCCGCCGCGAGCGGTGCCCGGCCCGGTGGCCGTGCGCCTCTCCGACGACACCCACCCCTCCCTTCCCGGCGGGACCAGCCGTCACACCGACGCGTCCCGGGTCCCCGACCGGGCGTCGTCCCGTTGATACGAACGCCTCGGTCCCACTCGGGACCGCACGGCTGAGCCGGTCGCTCCCCCTCGCGACGTCCGGCACCGGACGACGCACGGAGTGGGTGATCCCGGCATGGGTCTGCGACGGACAGCGACGATCGTGGTGGGGCTGACGCTGGCGCTCCTGGTGGCGGGGCTGCCCCTGGCCGCTCCGGCGCCCGCCGCAGCAGGCGGCTTCCGGGACGTCCCGGCCGGGTCGCAGTTCGCCGCGGACGTCGACTGGCTGGTCACCGAGGGGATCGCCAGCGGCTACCGGGACGGCACCTTCCGGCCCACCGCCCCGGTGACCCGGCAGGCCATGGCGCTGTTCCTCTACCGGTTCTCCCACCCGGGCGGCGGGACACCGGCGTGCGACCCCGACGATCCGGGCCCGTTCTCCGACGTCGCCCCCTCCGACGCCGCGTGTGGGGCGATCCGGTGGCTGGTCGGCGTCGGGGTGACCAGCGGCTACGACGGCGGCGTGTTCAAGCCGGGCGCCGCCGTCACCCGGCAGGCCATGGCCCAGTTCCTTTACCGGCTCAGCCACGGCAGCGCCGCGGCCCCCGGCTGCACCAGCGGGCCGTTCTCCGACGTCGCCCCCTCCGACGCCGCGTGTGGGGCGATCAGCTGGCTGGTCGGCGTCGGGGTGACCGGCGGCTACGCGGGTGGCGTGTTCAAGCCGGGCGCCGCCGTCACCCGGCAGGCGATGGCCGCCTTCCTGCACCGCTACTGGCAGGTCCTCAACGCCGATCTCGGGGCCGACGTCTCCTACCCCCAGTGCCCGAGTTCCCGACCCGCCGGGCAGGCCTTCGGGATCGTGGGGGTCAACGGTGGCAAGCCGACCACCTGGAACCCGTGCCGCACGGATCAGCTGAGCTGGGCGGCCGGTTCCACCGGTGCGACGTCGCAGCCGCGGGTGCAGCTCTACGTCAACACCGCGAACCCCGGAGCGGTGACGCCCCGGGTGCCGTCCTGGCCGACCGCCGGCACCAACCGGTACGGCACCTGCACGGGGGGCAACGACAGCGCCTGCGCCTACGAGTACGGCAGGGCACGCGCGACGGAGGACCTCGCCGCGGTGAGCAGCCCCCCGGACTTCGTCTGGTGGCTCGATGTCGAGACGCTCAACTCGTGGGACGACACTCCCGGTGGCACCACGCGCAACGTCGCGGTGCTGGAGGCCATGACGGAGACGCTGAGAGCCGCCGGGGTCACCACGGTCGGCCTGTACTCGACCGGCTACCAGTGGGGCGTCATCGCCGGATCGAGCGTCGGGCCGGACAGTCCGCTCAACGGCCTGCCGAGCTGGATCGCCGGGACGGCCGATGTCACCTCCGCCTGGCGCAACTGCACCCGGCCCCCGCTGACCGCCGGCGGCCGGGTCGTCCTCGCCCAGTTCATCGCCGACGGCTTCGACCGCAACCACCCCTGCGTCTGACCGCAGCCCGACACGCGCTGAGCGCCCTCCCCCGGCTCGGGGGAGGGCGCTCAGCGCGTCGTCAGGACGGCGACGTCACTGCATCATGCCGCGGCGGAAGCCGGTGGCCACCGCCTCGGCGCGGTCCTTGGCCCCGAGCTTGCGGAACAGCCGCCGGGCGTGGGTCTTGATGGTGTCCTCGGACAGGTACAGCTCACGGCCGATCTGGGCGTTGCTCTTGCCTTGGCTCATGCCGGTGAGCACCTGCATCTCCCGCATCGACAGGCTGACCGGGGCGGGCTCGCGGACCGTGGAGCGCACCGTCGTCGGGCTGACCCCGGCCAGCGGGGACGCCCCGGTCCACGACGGCGCACCGGTGGAGGCGCCGACCGACGCGAGCGGCACCGGCTGCTGCGGGATCGCCGGCGCCGGGCCGCGCCCGTCGACCCGCAGACCGACCCGGGAGAGCCCCAGGCCCATCTCCAGGGCGGTGGCGTCCCAGCGCAGGTAGCCCCGGGCGCCGACCGCGACCGCCGCGCGGACGGTCTCGGCGTCGTCGGGTGCGCCGAGCACGAGGACGGGCAGCCTCGGGTGGGCGCGCAGCGCCTGGGTGGCGACGGTGAGCCCCGAGTCCACGGCCCGCTGGGTGCCGATCAGGAGGACGTCGGGCATCCGGGTGGCCAGCCGGGCCATGAGGGCCGCGGCGTCGCCGACGACCTCCACCCGGCCGACGAACGGCAGAGCCACCAGCCGGCCCGCGATGTCGTCGCGGACCCGCCGCCGCTCGTCGTAGACCCACACGGTCGTCGTGCCGTGGCCCGGACCGCGCATCCTGTCGTCGATCACGCCTGCTCCTCGCTCCCCCGGCTCGTGTCGGCCGAGTCCCACCGCCCGGTTCCCCCGGCCGGGTGTCGCTCGGGCGGGAGCTCCCCACCCGGGGACCCACCGCCGTCGCTCCGGTCGCGGCCGACGCTCCGGACGGGTGTCCCACGCCGCAGTTCGGCACGACCTACAGCCACCTTGATCGACCGGAGGGCGAGACGACAGCCGCTCTCACCCAGCGGGGGGAGACGTGAGCCGCGAAAATGCGGCGTCACGGTGTGTTTGACCCACGGACACGTCGGGCACCGGCCCCATGCAGCCGGACCGCCCCCTCCGGCTCGCGCCGAGCCGAGGAGGACCTGAGATGGCCGACATCCGCCGCCTGCCCACTCCCGTCGCCGAGGTCTGGGACTGGCAGCTGCACGGAGCCTGCCGTGGCGAGAGCACGGCCCTGTTCTTCCACCCCGACGGTGAGCGCGGCCCGGCCCGGGCCCGTCGCCAGGCGGCCGCCAAGGCCGTGTGCAGCCGCTGCCCCGTCATCGACGCGTGCCTCAAGCACGCGCTGGCCGTCCGCGAGCCCTACGGCGTCTGGGGCGGCATGAGCGAGGAGGAGCGGGCCCGGCTGATCGCCGCGGAGCCCGCCGCCGTCGCCGCGGGGGTGTAGGCGGACCTCCCTGCCCCACGGGACCTGCAGGGAGGCGGAGCCACAGACGACGGAGGGCCGGTCCAGCGAATCGCTGGACCGGCCCTCTCGTGTCCGGCCCCGTCCCGGTCGCGCCGCGCGCGAGCGGGACGGGGCCGTCGTTCAGTGGGCGTGCCCGTGGCCGTGCGAGTGCCCGTGCGTGTGGTGCCCGGCGCCGGCGTGGTCGTGCTCCTCCTCGGGAGCCTCGACGACGGCGGAGTCGGTGGTCAGCACCATCGCGGCGATGGACACGGCGTTGTTCAACGCGGCCTTGGTGACCTTGACCGGGTCGATGACGCCCTGGACCGCCAGGTCGCCGAACTCGCCGGTCGCGGCGTTGAAGCCCGAGCCCTTGCCGGCCTCGCGCACCTTGGCGACGACGACGCGGCCCTCGAAGCCGGCGTTCTCGGCGATCCGCACCAGCGGGGCGTCGAGCGCGGCCTTGACGGCGCGGGCACCGGTCAGCTCGTCACCGGAGAGGTCGAGGGAGTCGATCGCCGCGGTCGCGTGGACCAGCGCCGAGCCACCACCGGGGACGACGCCCTCCTCCACCGCGGCGCGGGTGGCGGCGATGGCGTCCTCGATGCGGTGCTTCTTCTCCTTCATCTCGACCTCGGTGGCCGCGCCGACGCGGATGACGCCGATGCCGCCGGCGAGCTTGGCCAGCCGCTCCTGCAGCTTCTCGCGGTCCCAGTCGGAGTCGGTGGCCTCGATCTCGCGGCGGATCTGCGCCACGCGGTCGCCGATGGCCTCGCGGGTGCCGCCGCCGTCGACGATCGTCGTGTCGTCCTTGGTGACGGTGACGCGGCGGGCGGTGCCGAGCACCTCCGGGCCGACCTGGTCGAGCTTGAGGCCGACGTCCTCGCTGACCACCTGACCGCCGGTGACGACGGCGAGGTCGGTCATGAAGGCCTTGCGCCGGTCGCCGAAGTACGGCGACTTCACCGCGACGACCTTGATCGTCCTGCGGATCGAGTTGACCACGAGGGTGGACAGCGCCTCGCCCTCGACGTCCTCGGCGACGATCAGCAGCGGCCGGCTGCCGGTGGACAGGACCTTCTCCAGCAGCGGCAGCAGGTCGGCCAGCGCGCTGATCTTGCCCTGCACGAGCAGGACCAGGGCGTCGTCCAGGACGGCCTCCATGGCCTCCTGGTCGGTGACGAAGTACGGGGAGAGGTAGCCCTTGTCGAACTGCACGCCCTCGGTGACGTCGAGCTCGGTGGAGAGGGTGTTGCTCTCCTCGACGGTGATGACGCCGTCCTTGCCGACCTTCTCCATGGCCTCGCTGATCAGCTGCCCGACCTCGGCGTCCTGCGCCGAGATCGTGGCGACACCGGCGATGGCCTGCTGGTCGTCGACGGGGGTCGCGACCTCGTCGAGCGCCTTCGTCACCGCGTCGGCGGCCGCGCGCATGCCGGCACCGAGCGCCATCGGGCCGGCACCGGCGGCGACGTTGCGCATGCCCTCCTTGACCAGGGCCTGGGCCAGCACGGTCGCGGTGGTGGTGCCGTCGCCGGCGACGTCGTTCGTCTTGGTGGCGACGTTCTTGGCCAGCTGGGCGCCGAGGTTCTCGTACGGGTCCTCGAGCTCGACCTCGCGGGCGATGGTCACGCCGTCGTTGGTGATCGTCGGCGCGCCGAACTTCTTGTCGAGGACGACGTTGCGCCCGCGCGGGCCGAGGGTCACCTTGACCGCGTCGGCGAGCTTGTCGACGCCGCGCTCGAGCGCGCGGCGGGCGTCCTCGTTGAACTTGATGATCTTGGCCATGGGCCCTTCCGATCTCGGGTGGTGCGGGACCGACGACGACCGCCCCGGGACCCGGTCAGATGCGGGTCGCCGGGGCGGTCGGGTGACGTGCTGGAACGGCCCCGTCTAGAGGCTCGTCCCGAGCACGCGAGGGATGAGGACGGGGTCCTTCTACTTCTCCACGACGGCGAGCAGGTCGCGCGCGGAGAGGACCAGGTACTCCTCACCGGCGTACTTGACCTCGGTGCCGCCGTACTTGGAGTAGATGACCACGTCGCCCACGTTGACGTCGAGCGGCACGCGGTTGCCGTTGTCGTCGATGCGACCGGGGCCCACGGCGATGACCGTGCCCTCCTGCGGCTTCTCCTTGGCGGTGTCGGGGATGACCAGACCGGAGGCGGTGGTGGTCTCGGCCTCGTTGGCCTGGACCACGACACGGTCCTCCAGCGGCTTGATGGTGACCTTGGTAGCGGTCGTCACGTCGGCGACGCCCCCTTCGGTGTCGGACGGCTGGTGGGTGCGGATGCGTGGCACGGTGCGGACGGCCTGCCGTCGCGGGGATCAGGCACCTGCCCGTGTCGATTGGCACTCTACCCATGAGAGTGCCAGCCGCTCAACCGGGTCCCCCGACCGGGCGGAGAGCCGGTGCGTCACGCTGGGAGCGTGCCCGACCAGCCCGCCATCGACGCGCTGGCCCGGCTCCGGTGGCTGCAGACGCCGGAGGGCCGGTCGGCCGCGGCCCGCGCGGCGGGGCTGCTCGCCGAGGGCGCCGACCCGCTGACCGGGCTGGGCCGGCTGCGTGCGGAGGTCGGCCCCGCACACGCCGGGCCGGCGTGGGAGCTGGCGCGGCTGCGTGCCCGCGCGCGCCCGGTGTTCGGTCCGGACGCCGACGCCCTGTTCCTCACCGCCGACACCCTCGAGCAGGCCGGCCGGCCTGGCCTGGCCGCCCGGCGCGCGGCCCGGCTCGTGTCCGCCGGCGACTCGGCCGCCGACCTGGGCTGCGCCTCCGGCACGGACACCGTCGCCCTGGCCCGGGCGGGCGCCTCGGTGGTCGCCGTCGACCGGGACCCGCTCGCCCGGGAGCTCACCGCGGCCAACGCCGCGGCGCTCGGCGTCGCCGACCGCGTCACGGTGCTCGACGGGGACGTCGTCGACCTCGTCGCCGCGGCGGACGGCGGCGCGGTGGCCGGGTGCGGCGCCGCCGTCCTGGACCCCGCCCGGCGGGCCGGCGGACGGCGGCAGCTGGACCCCGACCGCTGGTCCCCGCCATGGTCGACGGTCGCCGCGCTGCTGGACCGCGTGCCACGCGCCGTGGTGAAGGTGGCGCCCGGACTCGACCACGAGCGGGTGCCCGCCGGCGTGGAGGCGGAGTGGGTGTCGGCCGGGGGGTCGATCGTCGAGGCGCTGCTGTGGGGGCGCGGGCTGTCGGCGACGTGGCGGCGGGCGTCCCTGGTGCGCGCGGGCGCGGTGCTGGAGCTGACCGCCGACGCCGACCCGGGGCCGGCACCCGTCGGCCCGGTGCGCGGCTGGCTGCACGAGCCCGACCCGGCCGTCATCCGCTCGGGCCTGGTCGCGCTGGTCGCCGCGGACCTCGGCGCGACGCTGGTCGACCCGACGATCGCCTACCTCACCTCCGACGCCGCGGCCGACTCCCCGTGGGTGGCCTCGTACCGGGTCGGCGAGGTGCTGCCGTTCAACGTGAAGAAGCTCAGGGCCCTGCTGCGGGCGCGCGGCGTCGGCCGGGTCGTGGTGAAGAAGCGCGGCTCGCCGATCGAGCCCGAGCAGCTGGCCCGGCAGCTCCGCGGCCCGGGTGCCGGCTCGGCGGTCGTCGTCGTCACCCGGGTGGCCGGCGCTCCGACGACCCTGGTCTGCGACGCCACCTGACGGCCTTCGTGGCCACTTCGGCCGCTCGACGGCTCAGCGGGTGACGACGTCGATCGGCAGGGAGCTGTCCGCACCGAGGTCGGGGGCGGACGGCGCCACGCCCGCCTCGACCAGCCGCGAGCCGAGCGCGGCGACCATCGCGCCGTTGTCGGTGCACAGCCGCGGGCTGGGGACGCGCAGCACGATCCCCGCCTCCGCGCACCGCTCCTCGGCCAGCGCGCGCAGCCGCGAGTTGGCCGCGACCCCACCGCCGAGCACCAGGTGGTCGACGCCGTGCTCCTGGCAGGCCCGGACGGCCTTCCTGGTCAGCACGTCGGCGACCGCCTCCTGGAACGACGCCGCGACGTCGGCGACCGGCACCGGCTCCCCCGCCCGCTGCCGCGCCTCGACCCAGCGGGCGACCGCGGTCTTCAGGCCGGAGAAGGAGAAGTCGTACGGGGCGTCGCGGGGGCCGGTGAGCCCGCGCGGGAAGTCGATGGCGTCGGGGGCGCCCTCGCGCGCGGCCCTGTCGATCGGTGGTCCGCCGGGGAAGGGCAGGCCCAGCACGCGGGCCACCTTGTCGAAGGCCTCCCCCGCGGCGTCGTCGATGGTGCGGCCCAGCGACTGCACCTCGCGGGCGAGGTCGGGCACGAGCAGCAGCGAGCTGTGCCCGCCGGAGACGAGCAGCGCCAGCGACGGCTCGGCCAGCCTGCCGTGCTGCAACTCGTCGACGGCGACGTGCGCGGCCAGGTGGTTGACCCCGTACAGCGGCTTGCCGAGGGCCAGCGCGTACGCCTTGGCCGCGGCCAGCCCGACCAGCAGCGCGCCGGTCAGCCCCGGGCCGGCGGTCACCGCGATCGCGTCGACGTCGTCGGCCTGCACACCCGCCTCGGCCAGGGCGCGGTGCACCGTGGGGACCATCGCCTCCAGGTGCGCCCGCGAGGCGATCTCCGGGACGACGCCGCCGAAGCGCTCGTGCTCGGCCATCGAGGTGGCCAGCGCGTCGGACAGCAGCGTCCGCCCGCGGACGAGCCCGACCCCGGTCTCGTCGCACGAGGTCTCGAAGCCCAGGACGAGCGGCTCGGTCACAGCTTCTCCCGCTTCATCACGACGGCGTCGGTGCCGCTCGGCTGGTAGTACCTCGGCCGCCGGCCGACCTCGGCGAACCCGCGCCTCCGGTAGAGCCCCTGGGCCACCTCGTTGTCGGCGCGGACCTCCAGCAACACCACCGGGCTGCGCCGGTCGGCCTCCGCCAGCAGCGCGTCGAGCAGCTGCGCGCCGATCCCCTCACCCTGCCGGGCGGTCGCCACCCCGATCGTGGCCACGTGCGCCTCGTCGTCGTAGGCGATCAGCCCCGCGTAGCCGACGACGCGGTCGGCGTCCTCGGCCACCAGGTAGTACCGGGTGTCGGTGCGGGACAGCTCGTCCCGGTACATCGCCGCCGTCCAGGTGTCGGGGGCGAAGAGCTCCTCCTCGAGCTCCAGGACGGCCCCGAGGTCGGCCAGCCGCATCGGCCGCAGGCGCACGCTCATGTGGTGGTCACCGGCTTGAACGACGTCGGCGGGACGGCGTCGGGACGGCGCAGGTAGAGAGGCACCAGGGGGTCGGCGGACGAGGGGTCGGCCAGCTGCGCCGCAGCGGCCCGCAGCAGCCCCGCCGTCGTCACCTCGGCCGGGGTGACCTCGGTGCCGAGCCGCTCGGCGAACCGCGGGTCGCCGACCACCGGGCCCTCGACGAGGAGCTCCTCCGGCCGGACGACACCGGGGCCGGTGGTCCGTGACCCGTCGGACGCGTACGCGGCCCAGTAGACCTCCTTGCGGCGGGCGTCGGTCACCACCGTGCGGGCGCCCTCGCCGATCGCGTCCAGCGAGCAGACGCCGACGGCGGGCAGCCGGCGGGCGTCGGCCAGCGCCGCGGCGGTGACCACCCCGACCCGCAGCCCGGTGAACGGGCCCGGGCCCAGCCCGGTGACGACGGCGTCGACGTCCGCCGTCGACCGCCCGCTCTCCTGCAGCACCTCGGTGACGGCGACGGTGAGCAGCTCGGCGTGCCGGTTGCCGGACGGGACCGCCCGCTCGGCGAGGACCTCGACCGGGCCCTCCGGGGACCAGCGCGCCAGGCCGGCGACCAGCGTCGGGGTGGCGGTGTCGAGCGCGAGGACGAGCACGACGGCCCAGCGTAGTTGCGCCTCCCGGCCCCCGGCCGGGTCGGGCATGATCGGCCGCCCCCACGCCTCGACGGAGAGGACTCCGCCATGACCGCGACCCTGCTGCTCGTCCACGGCGCCTGGCACGGCTCCTGGTGCTGGGAACCGCTGCGGGACGCGCTGGACGGCGTTCCCGTCCGGACGGTCGACCTGCCGAGCGTGGGCAGCGACCCGGCCGCCCTGGGCAGTCTGGACGACGACGCGCAGGCCGTCCGCGCCGCACTGGCCGACATCGAGGGCCCGGTCGTCGTGCTGGGGCACTCCTACGGGGGCATCCCCGTCACCGAGGCGGCCACGGCCGACCTCGGCGTCGCGCACCTGGTCTACCTCTGCGCCTTCCAGCTCGACGTCGGCGAGTCCCTGGTGGGCAGCCTGGGCGGGCAGCCCCCGGACTGGCAGGAGGTGCACCCCACGCACGTCCGGGTCACCACGCCCGAGCCGGTCTTCTACAACGGGGTGGACCCGGAGCTGACGGAGCGGGCCGTGAGCCGCCTCCGCCTGCACTCGGTCAGCTCGTTCACCCAGCCCCTGAGCCGCGCCGCCTGGACCGAGCTGCCCAGCACCTACGTCGTCTGCGAGCAGGACCAGGCCATCCCGGTGTCCGCGCAGGAGGCCATGGCCCGGCGGGCCGGCGAGGTGCTGCGCATGGACGCCGGTCACTCGCCGTTCCTGTCCCGGCCGGCCGAGCTGGCCACGCTGCTGCGGCCGGTCCTGGACCGGGCCGGCTGAGCCGACCCCGACCCCGCGGTACTCGGCCGGTGAGGGGCGTCAGCCGTCGAGGCGCCGCTCCCAGCCGGGCCCGTGCGGCACGAGCAGCGCCGTCCGGACGTCGTCGTCGCGGCGGTCCAGCCGCACCTCCAGGTGCTCGTCGGCGAGCTGCTCGACCAGGCCCTGACCCCACTCGACGACGGTGACCGACTCCTCGGTCGAGGCGTCGAGGTCCAGGTCGTCGACGTCTGCGACGCCGCCGAGGCGGTAGGCGTCGACGTGCACCAGCGGCAGCCGGCCGCCGCGGTGCACGCGGGCGATGACGAACGTCGGGGAGGTGACCGGCTCCCGCACGCCGAGCGCCTCCCCGACGCCCTGGGTCAGCGCGGTCTTGCCGGCCCCCAGCGGACCGACCAGCACGACGAGGTCCCCGGGGCGGAACAGGCCGGCCAGGGCCCCGCCGAGGGCACGGGTGTCCTCGGGGGTGGGCAGCACGTGCTCGCGCTTCACGGCAGGCTCCTCGCGACCGCGGTCAGGTCGGCGAGCAGCCCGGCCCGCGGCGCCCCGTTGGGCCCGAACCGGATCGCCGCCGACGGGTGGTAGGTCGCCCACACGGCCCGGCCACCCACCTCGTGGGCCCGGCCGCGGACCTCGGCCAGCACGGTGCGCGGGCCGAGGAACCACTTGGCCGACGACAGGCCGAGGGCGACCACGACCGGTGGGTCCAGCAGCTCCAGCTGCCGCCGCAGCCAGCCGCTGCACCGCGCCACCTCCGGCGCCTTCGGCGTCCGGTTGCCCGGCGGGCGACACTTCACCACGTTCAGGACGGCGGCCTGCCCGCGGTCGAGCCCGGCCTCGGCCAGGAGCTGGTCGAGCAGGGCACCCGACCTCCCGACGAACGGCCGCCCGGTGGCGTCCTCCTGCGCGCCGGGCGCCTCGCCGACCAGCGCCAGCCGGGGACGTCCGGCGGCCGGGACGTCCCCGACCACCACGTGCTGCCGGGTGGCGGCGAGCTCGGGGCAGGCCACACAGGGGCGGGCCGCCGCGGCCAGGGCGGCCCAGTCCGGCGCCGCGGCGGCGGTGCGGGCCACCTCCTCCGCGGCGGCGTCGAACCGGGGCGGACGGGGTTCGGCCACGACCAGCACCCTACGGTCCCGGACCGCGGCGGCCTTCCGCACCCGAGCGGCCGGTGGCACCGTTCCTCCCACCGGGAGGTGGGTCATGACGGGTCCCGCGGCGTTCCCCGCCCTCGACCTCTACGAGGTCGCCTTCCTCGCCGGTGGTGTGCCGCGGGTCGTCGACACCGCCCTCGTGGCGATGGTCGAGGCGGGGCGCGTCCGCGCGCGGTCCCCCGGCCAGCTCGCCGTCGTCGAGCCGTCCCGGCGGCACCCCGTCGAGGCCGCCGTCCTCGACGCCGTCGGCACCCGCGGGCACCGTTCCGTCGACGTCGTCCGGTGGCGGCTCGCCGACGACGACCGCGTCCGCGCCGTCGGCCGGCGGCTGGCCGCCGAGGGGCTGGTGAGCCGCTGGAGCGGGGTCCTGCGCCGCGGCGACCGGCCTCCGCTCCGGACGGCCGCGGGACGGCGTGCCCTGCGCACCTGGGAGCCGACCGACCGCGCCCTGGACGGCGGGAGCGCGGTCCTCGTCGCCCGGCACGGCCGCACGCACGTCACCGACGTCCTGCTGCGTGCCTCGGTCTTCGAGTGCCCGTCGTCCCCGCGGCCGCCGACGTCACTCGGGGACCGCATCCGGCGCGGCCGCGGCGGTTGGTGGGAGGAGCACGTTCCCCCCGATCCCTTCTGAGACGCCGGCCGTTCCACGGGGTCCGCCTCCCCGGCGCCGCGGCTCCTGGACCGCTCCCGGGCGCTCAGGCGACGTCCGGGAGCCGGGCCACCACCCCCCGCAGCAGCGCCGACAGCGCGGCGGTCACCTCGTCGGGCTTCTCGAGCAGCACCATGTGGCCGGCGTCGGCCACCGTCACGTACTCGACTCTGCCGTCCCCCGCCCACCCGAGCCGCGCCACGATCGCGTCGCTGTGCTCACCGGGGATGAGCGTGTCCTTCGCGCCGGTCAGCACCAGCGTCGGGACGGCGCGCAGCGGCTCCAGGGCGGCCGTGTGGTCCATGCCGGCCAGCGCCGGGTAGAACTCCGCGATCACCTCCACCGGAGTGCCGGCGATCATCGAGTCGACGTAGCGGCCGAGGGCCGGGTCGACGTCGGCGGAGGCGAACGACAGCCCCCAGGTCACTTGCGAGATCAGGTCCGCGGCCAGGCGCCGGGTGCGCTCGGCGAGAGCCGGACGGCGGCGCATGGTGAACGCCGCGACCGGCAGGAGCGCGGCCCGCACCCGCGTCAGCAGCTCCGGCATCCCGAAGTCGAGGTCGGCCAGGTTCCCGCTGGAGGTGCTCAGCAGCGCGGCGCCGACGACCTTGGTGCCGAACAGCTCCGGCCGCAGCGCGGCCAGCGCCATGATGGTCATCCCGCCCATCGAGTGGCCGACCAGCACCACCGGCCCCCGCGGCACCCGGGACTCGACGACCCGCGCGAGGTCGCGGCCCAGCTGCTCCATCGTCGAGTGCTCGGCCGGCCCGCGACCGGAGGAGCCGTGGCCGCGCTGGTCGTAGAAGACCAGCCGGGCCTTCGGGCGGGAGCCGTTGGCGGTGGCCAGTTCCGCGCCCAGCGCCCGCCGCTGGAAGGCCCACGACGCCATCGACAGCGTGTAGCCGTGCACGAAGACGACGGTCAGCGGCGCGTCCGCCGGCCCCACCTCCTCCACGTCGAGCAGCACGCCGTCGTCGGCGAGCACGAGCGCCGTCCGGTCGGCCCGCCGCGCGTCCGGTCCGAGCGGGTCGTCCTCGCGCAGCTCGGCGTCCGACGCGCCGGCCGGCAGCCCCGCCGCAGACCCCAGCCGCTCGGCGCCCACCCGGCGCGCCGCGGCGCGGCTGAGCCCGATGCCGACCGCGGTGCCGGCGGCAGCCAGGCCGAGGACCGCGCCCACGATGCCGACGCGGTGGTGCGGGGATCCCTTCCGCGCCGTCGCCTGCTTCTTGGCCGCCGCCATCAGACCGCACCCGCCGAACCGACGTGGCGGCGGGTGAAGCGGCCCCCGATCCGGGTGACCAGCTCGTAGTGGATGGTGTCGACGGCGTCGGCCCACTGCTGCGCGGTCGGCTCGCCGCGGTCGCCCGGCCCCCAGAGCACGACCTCGTCGCCGGCCCGCACCTCGGCGTCGCCGACGTCGAGCACGAACTGGTCCATGCAGACCCGGCCGGCGATGGTGCGGTGCGCCCCGGCGGCCAGGACGGGGGCCCGGTTCCCCGCCGCCCGCGGCACCCCGTCGGCGTACCCGACCGGCACGAGGACGAGGGTGGTCTCGGTCTCCGGGAAGTAGGTGTGCCCGTAGGAGACGCCCACCCCGGCCGGCACCCGCTTGGTCAGCGCGACCGCGGCCCGCACGGTCATCGCGGGGCGCAGCCCGTGGACCGCGGGGTCCCCGCCCAGCGGGTCCAGGCCGTAGATCGCGACGCCGGGCCGGACCATGTCGTACCAGGTGTCGGGCAGGGCGACGGTGGCCGCGGAGTTGGCCAGGTGCCGCCGGGCGTCGGTCAGCCCGGCCCGCCGGGCGATGGCGACGGCCTCCTCGAACACCCGCACCTGCGCACCGATCGTCGGGTGCGTCGGGGCGTCGGCGTAGGCCATGTGGCTCCACAGCCCGACGACCTCGACCTCGCCCCCGGCCTGCGCGCGGGCCGCGGCGGCGACCAGACCGGGCCAGTCGGCCTCGGTGGCGCCCTCCCGGGACAGGCCGGTGTCGGCGAACAGGTGGAGCCGGGCGGTGCGGCCCGTGGCGCGGGCGGCCGCGAGCACCTCGTCCAGCGCCCACTCGGCGTTGACCGACAGCTCGACGTCGGCGTCCAGCGCGGCGGCGTAGTCGGTGCCCGGGGCGTGCAGCCAGGCGAGGACCGGGGCGGTGATGCCGGCCGCCCGCAGCGCCAGGGCCTCCTCCAGGACGGCGACGCCGAGCGCGTCGGCCCCGCCGGCCAGGGCGGCGCGGGCCGCGGGGAGCATGCCGTGCCCGTAGCCGTCCGCCTTGACGACCGCCATGAGGGGCCGGCCGACCCGCTCGCACAGCACGGCGGTGTTGGCGGCGATGGCGTCCAGGTCGACGACGATCTCCGCTCGCGCTCGAAGGGTCACGCCCTCGAGTCTCCCAGGCGGTCGGCCGGCGCCCCGTGCAACCGGGCCAGCGTCGCGGGCAACCGGCGGACCAGGTCGCCGGCGATCAGCGGGCCGTGCTCGGCGGCCGCCTGCCCCGCCCGGCCGTGCACGTGGGCGGCCACCGCCGCCGCCTCGACCGCGGGCAGCCCGGTCGCCAGCAGCGCCCCACCGATGCCGGAGAGCACGTCGCCGGTGCCGGCGGTGGCCAGCCAGGGGGTGCCGGTGCCGTTGACGTACGCGGTGCCGTCGGGCGCGGCGACGACCGTGGCGTCGCCCTTGAGCAGCACGACGACGCCCAGGTCCGCGGCCAGCCGGCGGGCCGAGCCGACCCGGTCCGGGGTGACGTCGGCGCCGAAGCGCGCGAACTCGCGGTCGTGCGGGGTCAGCACGGTGGCGGCGCCGCGGTCGCGCACCAGGCGCGGCTGCTGCGCGGCCATCGTCAGCGCGTCGGCGTCCACCAGGACCGGCAGGTCGGTGGCCAGCACCTCGGCCAGCACGCTGCGCGCGTCGTCGTCGGTGCCCATGCCGGGGCCGACGACCCAGGCCTGCACCCGGCCGGCGTCGCCCGGCCGGCCCTCGGTGACGATCGCCTCGGGCCACGCGGTCCGCACGCCGGCCGCGGCCGTCCCGGCGTAGCGGACCAGGCCGGGACGGGCCCGCAGCGCGGCGCCCGTGCAGAGGACGGCGGCCCCCGGGTAGGTCGACGAGCCGGCGACGATCCCCACCACGCCCTGCGTGTACTTGTCGTCGCCTGCGTGCGGCGGCCGGATGCGCGCCGCGGCGTCGGCATCGGTCAGCCGGTGGACCGACGCGGCCGGCAGCTCCAGCCCGATGTCGACGAGGTGGACCGTCCCCGCGTACCCGCGGCCCTCCCCCACCACGAGCCCGGCCTTGACCGCGCCGAAGGTGACCGTGTGCTGCGCCGGGAACGCCGCCCCCGGGACCGCGCCGGTGCTGGCGTCGACTCCGCTGGGCACGTCGACGGCGACCATCAGGCCGGGCCCCGCCGCCGCCTGCTCGACCAGCGCGGCGGCCGCCGGACGCAGCTCGCCGGTGGCGCCGATGCCGACGATCCCGTCGAGCACGAGGTCGGCGCGGTCCAGCCCGGTGGGCCCGTCGGGTCCGGTGACCCGCCCACCGGCAGCGCGCAGGGCGGCCAGGCCTGCCGGGTGCGCGCGGTCGGCGTCCAGGAGGACGGCGGTCACCCGCGCGCCGCGCCGGGCGAGGGCGGCGCCGGCGAACAGCGCGTCCCCGCCGTTGTTGCCGGCGCCGACCAGGGCGGTGACCCGGATCCCGACGGCGCGGCCCAGCAGCCGCAGGCACGCCGTCGCCAGCCCGGTGGCGGCCCGCTGCATCAGCGTGCCCTCGGGCGTGGTGGCGAGCAGCGGCGCCTCCGCGGCGCGCACCTCGTCGGCCGTGTAGAGCCCGATCACGGCACGGCGTCCCCGCCGGGGAGGCCCTCCGCGACCACCACGGCCGACGCGATGCCGCCGTCGTGGCTCAGCGACAGGTGCCAGGAGGTGACGCCGAGCTGGGCGGCCCGGCCGGCGACGGTGCCCCGGACCTCCAGGTGCGGCCGCCCGTGGGCGCCGACGGTCACCTCGGCGTCGTGCCACTGCAGGTCCCCGGGTGCCCCCAGCGCCTTGGCGAGCGCCTCCTTGGCCGCGAAGCGGGCGGCCAGCGACTCCCCGGTGCGCGGCGTGCCCGACGGCGTGGTCTGCTCGGCGGCGGTGAACAGGCGGTCGCGCAGCCCGGGCGTGCGGGTCAGCGACGCGGCGAAACGGTCCACCGGCACCACGTCGATGCCGACCCCGATGATCACGGCGCCAGTCTGCCCTGCCGCCGTCCCCCCCGCCGTCCCGGTGCGAGGCCGGCCTCAGCACAGCGCCGCCGACCTCGCGGTGTGCGGCGAGGTCGGCGGCGACGGTGTGCGGTCGGCGGTCAGCTCACTCGACGGCGCCCTGCGTCGGTTCCGGCTCCGTCACTCGACGGTGACGGACTTGGCCAGGTTGCGCGGCTGGTCGACGTCGTAGCCGCGGGTGTCGGCGATCTCGCAGGCCAGGACCTGCAGCGGCACCGCGGTGACCAGCGGCGCCATCAGCGTCGGGGTCTGCGGCACGCGGATGATGTGGTCGGCGTAGGGGACGACGTCCTCGTCGCCGTCCTCGGCGATCACGATCGTGCGCGCGCCCCGGGCCCGGACCTCCTGGATGTTGGAGACCACCTTGCCGTGCACCGACTCCCGCGCCCGCGGCGACGGCACCACGACGACGACCGGCGTGCCCCGGTCGATGAGCGCGATCGGGCCGTGCTTGAGCTCGCCGGCCGCGAAGCCCTCGGCGTGGATGTAGGCGAGCTCCTTGAGCTTGAGCGCACCCTCGAGCGCCACCGGGAAGGCGACGTGCCGGCCGAGGAAGAGGATCGTGTCGGCGTCGGCCAGGGACCGGCCGAGCGCGCGCACCGGCTCCATCTGGTCCAGCACCTCGCGCACCGCGTCCGGCGTGCGGCGCAGGTCCTCGACGATCGCGGCGACCTCGTCGGCGAACTTGATGCCCCGGACCTGGGCGAGGAAGAGCCCGACCAGGTAGCAGGCCACGATCTGCGCCAGGAAGCTCTTGGTCGAGGCGACCGCGACCTCGGGCCCGGCGTGGGTGTAGAGCACCGCGTCGGACTCGCGCGGGATGGTCGACCCGTTGACGTTGCAGATCGCCAGCACGCGGGCCTTCTGCTCCTTGGCGTGCCGCAGCGCCATCAGGGTGTCCATGGTCTCGCCGGACTGGCTGATGACGACGACCAGCGTGGAGCGGTCCAGCACCGGGTCGCGGTAGCGGAACTCGCTGGCCACCTCGACCTCGACCGGGATGCGGGTCCAGTGCTCGATGGCGTACTTGGCGATCAGCCCGGCGTGGTAGGAGGTGCCGCAGGAGACGACGAAGACCTTGTCGATCTCGCGCAGCTCCTGGTCGGACAGGCGCACCTCGTCGAGCACCAGCTCACCGTTGTCGCCGAGCCGGCCCAGCAGGGTGTCGGCGACCGCCTGCGGCTGCTCGGCGATCTCCTTGAGCATGAACCAGTCGTGGCCGCCCTTCTCGGCGGCCGCGGCGTCCCAGTCGACGGTGTAGGCGGTCGGCTCGACGACGGTGCCGTCGAAGCCGGTCACGGTCAGCCCCCGCACGCGGTCGATCTCGACGACCTGGTCCTGGCCGAGCTCGCGGGCCTCGCGGGTGTGCGCGATGAAGGCGGCGACGTCGGAGCCGAGGAAGTACTCGCCGTCGCCGACGCCCACCACCAGCGGGCTGTTGCGGCGCGAGGCGACGAGGGTGTCGGGCTCGTCGGCGTGCGAGGCCACGAGGGTGAAGGCCCCCTCGAGCCGACGGCTCACCGCGCGCATCGCCTCGGCCAGCCGGCCCGGGCCCTCCGGGGTGGCCGCGTACTGCGCCGCGAGCAGGTGCGCGGCGACCTCGGTGTCGGTCTCGGAGGTGAACTCGACCCCGGCGGTCTCGCACTCGACCCGCAGGGCGGCGAAGTTCTCGATGATCCCGTTGTGGACCACCGCCACCTTGCCGTCGGCGGAGACGTGCGGGTGCGCGTTGCGGTCGGTCGGCCCGCCGTGGGTGGCCCACCGCGTGTGCCCGAGGCCGATGGTCGCCTGGGGCAGGGGCCGGTCGGCGAGGACCTTCTCCAGGTTGGCCAGCTTGCCGGCCTTCTTCGCCGTCGCCATCGCCCCGTCAGCGAGGACGGCGACCCCCGCCGAGTCGTAGCCCCGGTACTCGAGCCGGCGCAGCCCGTCCAGGACGACGTCCAGGGCGTTCTGCGGGCCGACGTATCCCACGATTCCGCACATTGTGCCGAGGGTACCGGCGGGGGCCGGACCGATCCGTCCCCGCGCCCCACTTGTCCCCCGCAGGAGCGAGACGCTCGCCTCACTCGAGGCTGACAGGGGTCGACGGGCCGGTCGACGGTGACCCGGGTCGCCGTCCGCGCCGGCCCCCTCCCGGGTCCCGCCCCGAGCTCGCGAGGGTCGGGGAGGAGGGGGTCAGTCGACGGAGGCGACGACCTCGGCCAGCCGGCCGGCGATGCCGTCGGCCTGCTCCTGGGTGGGCGCCTCGACCATCACGCGGACCAGCTGCTCGGTGCCCGACGGGCGCAGCAGCACCCGCCCGTCCTCGCCCAGCTCGGCCTCGCAGGCGTTCACCGCGGCGGCGACGGCGTCGCTCTCCACGACGGCGAGCCGGTCGCGGACCGGCACGTTGACCAGCACCTGCGGCAGGCGCACCACGACCGACGCCAGCTCCGCGAGGGACGAGCCGGTGGCCGCCATCCGCGACAGCAGCGCCAGGCCGGTCAGCAACCCGTCGCCGGTGGTCGCGTGGTCGAGGAACACCAGGTGCCCGCTCTGCTCGCCGCCGAGGCTCAGCCCGTGCTCCCGCAGGGCCTCGAGCACGTACCGGTCGCCGACGGCGGTCGTGTGCACCGCGATGCCGGCGTCGCGCATGGTGTGGTGGAAGCCGAGGTTGCTCATCACCGTCGCGACGACGGTGTCACCGGAGAGCTCACCGCGCTCCTTGAGCGCCAGCGCGCACACGGCGAGGATCGCGTCGCCGTCGACCTGCTCCCCGGTCGCGGTCACCGCGAGGCACCGGTCGGCGTCCCCGTCGTGGGCGATGCCCAGGTCGGCACCGTGCGCCCGGACCGCCTCGGTCAGCGGCCCCAGGTGGGTGGAGCCGATGCCGTCGTTGATGTTCCAGCCGTCGGGCTCCCCGCCGATGACGTGCACCGTGGCGCCGGCCCGGCGGTAGACCTCCGGGGCGACGGTCGCGGCGGCGCCGTGCGCGCAGTCGACGACGAGCGTGAGGCCGGCCAGCGGCTGGGGCACGGTCGACAGCAGGTGCTCGACGTAGGCGTCGGCACCGGCCGGGATGTCGCGCACGCGGCCGATGTCCGCGCCCGAGGGCCGCGGGCCGGACCTCTCGCCGGAGGTGACGATCTGCTCGATCGCGGCCTCGACGGCGTCCGGGAGCTTGTGCCCGCCGCGGCTGAACAGCTTGATGCCGTTGTCGGGCATCGGGTTGTGACTGGCGGAGATCATCACGCCGAGGTCGGCGCCGGTGTGCGCCGTGAGGTGCGCGATCGCCGGGGTGGGCAACACCCCGGCCCGCAGCACCTCGGCACCGGCACTGGCGAGGCCCGCCACGACGGCGGCCTCGAGCATCTCCCCGCTGGCGCGGGGGTCGCGGCCGACGACCGCGACGGGACGCGAGGTCCCGTCGCGGCCGGCGAGCACGCCGGCAGCAGCACGTGCCACCGAGAGGGCCAACTCCGGCGTGAGGTCGGCGTTGGCCCGACCCCGGACGCCGTCGGTCCCGAACAGGCGACCCACGGGCGTACCGGTCAGCGCTTCGAGTACTGAGGCGCCTTGCGCGCCTTCTTCAGGCCGTACTTCTTCCGCTCGGTGACGCGGGCGTCACGCGTGAGGAAGCCGGCCTTCTTGAGGGCCGGACGGTCCTCGGCGTCGACCTCGACGAGCGCGCGGGCGATCGCCAGGCGCAGCGCGCCGGCCTGCCCGCTGACGCCGCCACCCCGGAGGATGCCGACGACGTCGTACTGCTCGGCCCGCTCGACGGTCACCAGGGGCTCACGGATGAGCTGCTGGTGCACCTTGTTCGGGAAGTACTGCTCGATGCTCCGGCCGTTGAGGCGGAACTGGCCGGTGCCGGGCAGCAGCCGCACGCGGACCACGGCCTCCTTGCGCCGGCCTACGGTCTGCACCGGACGCCCCTCGGCGTCGGTCACGGTCAGTGCGCTGGTCACTGGGCCACCTGCTTGATCTCGTAGGGCTGGGGCTGCTGCGCGGCGTGCGGGTGCTCCGGCCCGGCGTACACCTTCAGCTTCTTGAGCATCTGACGGCCCAGGCTGTTGTGCGGCAGCATCCCCTTGATCGCGCGCTCGATGACGCGGTCGGGGTGGGTCTTGAGCTGGTCGCCCACGTTGATGGTCTTCAGACCGCCCGGGTGACCGGAGTGCCGGTAGGCGTTCTTGGTCTCCCGCTTGGTGCCGGTCAGCGCGACCTTGCCCGCGTTGACGATGACGACGAAGTCGCCGACGTCCACGTGCGGGGCGTACTGGGGCTTGTGCTTGCCGCGCAGCAGCTGCGCGGTCTGGCTGGCCAGTCGACCGAGCACCACGTCAGTGGCGTCGATGACGTGCCACGCCCGGCTGACCTCGCCGGGCTTGGGGGTGTACGTGCGCACGGCGCTCGTGTCCTCCGTCGTCGTCGGATCGGCTGGTGGGATCGCCTCACCGAGCACGGGAGACGGTGCAGCACGCGCGGGCACCAGCCGGCCCGCGCGCCAGCCGACGACGATACCAGCCGGCTCCTCCCGCCCCCTCAGCCGTCGACGAGGTCCCGCTGCGCGGGCACAGCTCGTCCGTCCGGGCGACGTCGTCGGCCCGCGGCGGCGCCGAGCACGCCGACGCCGACCAGGTGACTGCCGAACCCGACGTGACAGCGGTGGGAGAAGGCCCCGTCGGCCCCGGCCCTCCAGGAGCCGCGGAGCCGCAGGTCACGACAGGTGGGTCAGGACTCCAGGGCGACCGGGCGCAGCCGGCCGGTCGCGACGTCGTACACGGTGCCGCTGACCTCCCGCGAGACCAGGTAGGGGCAGTCGCGCAGCAGCCGCATGGACTCCCGGACGTCGTCGTCGACGTCGGTGAACGCCCGCGCCGCCCACGGCGGACGGCGGCCGGTGGCCTGCTCGACGAGGTCGGCGAAGGACGTGTCGTCGGTCGCCTGCAGGCCGCAGTTGGTGTGGTGCACGAGCACGATCTCGCGGGTGCCGAGCAGGTGCTGGGAGATGGTCAGGGACCGGATGGTGTCCTCGGTGATCACCCCGCCGGCGTTGCGGATGACGTGCGCGTCACCCACGGCCAGGCCCAGCAGCGGGAACAGCGGCATCCGGGAGTCCATGCACGCCACGATGGCCAGCGCCCGCGCCGGCCGCACCGGCAGCTCGCCGGGGAACTGGCCCACCCACTCCTCGTTGGCCGCCAGGATCCGTTCGATCTCCGCCACGTCCGCCCCTCCCGCCTGCGACTGCGCCGACCCTAGCCGCGGCGCCGGCCGGCCTCACACCGGGACGGCGGTGATCACGGAGCTGTCCGGGGCCCCGGGTGCGGACGCGGGCGATCGGTCAGGATGTGCCCCGTGCGCACGGTCGAGGAACACCAGGCGGTCGTCGCCGCCCTCCTGCCGGACATGGCCGACGAGGAGGTGGCGCTCGCCGCGGCGCACAACCGCGTCCTGGCGCGGGACCTGACCGCCGCGGTGCCACTGCCGGGCTTCGACAACTCCGCGATGGACGGGTACGCCGCGCGGTGGGCCGAGGTGTCCGCTCTGCCGGTCCGGCTGCCGGTCGCCGACGACATCCCGGCCGGGCGCACCGACGTCCGGCCGCTGGCGCCGGGGACGGTGCAGCGGATCATGACCGGCGCCCCCCTGCCGGCCGGCGCGGACGTCGTCGTGCCGGTGGAGCTCACCGACGGCGGCACCCAGGTGGTCGAGATCCGGGACGCCCCCGCGGCCGGCACCCACCTGCGCTGCGCCGGGGAGGACATCGCCGCCGGTGCGGTGGCGCTGACCGCCGGCACCCCGCTGGGCGCCGCCCAGCTCGGCCTGGCCGCGGCCGTCGGGGCGCGGACCCTGACCGTCCGGCGCCGCCCACGCGTTTTGGTGCTCTCCACCGGCAGCGAGCTGGTCGAGCCCGGGGCGCCGCTGCTGCCGGGGCAGATCTACGAGTCGAACTCCGCCCTGCTGGTCGCCGCGGTCGAGGACGCCGGCGGCACGGCCCGGCGGCTGCACTTCGTCCCCGACGACGTCGAGCAGTTCCTCGGCACGGTGCGCGCCGAGCTGGCCACGGCGGATCTGCTGGTGACCAGCGGCGGCGTGAGCGCGGGCGCCTACGAGGTGGTCAAGGACGCCTTCCGGGCGCTGGGCACCGTCGAGTTCGTCAAGGTGGCCATGCAGCCGGGCGGTCCGCAGGGCGCGGGCACGGTGGACGGCGTCCCGGTGGTCACCCTCCCCGGCAACCCGGTGAGCTCGTTCGTCTCCTTCGAGGTCTTCGTGCGCCCCGCGCTGCGCCGGGCGCTGGGACACGCCTCCCCCGGCCGGCTGCGCGCCCCCGCGACCCTGACCGCGCCGCTGCGCTCCCCCGCCGGGCGCCGTCAGTTCCTGCGCGGACGCTACGACGGCGGGCAGGTATCCCAGGTCGGCGGCCCCGGGTCGCACCTGGTGGCCCACCTGGCCCGCGCCAACTGCCTGGTGGTCGTCCCCGAGGACGTCACCGAACTGCCCGCCGGCGCCGAGGTCGACGTCGTGCTGATCGAAGGAGCCCTCCAGTGACCGGTGACCCCGCGAGCATCGACCCGACGGCCGACAACCCGACCCGCGGCGAGGGGGTGGACTCGCCCCTCGCGGAGACGCCGCGGCTCACCCACGAAGACGCCGCCGGCGCCGCGCGCATGGTCGACGTCTCGGCCAAGCCCGTGACGGCCCGGGAGGCGACCGCGGCCGGGCGGGTCTTGATCAGCCCCGAGGTGGTCGCCCTGCTGCGCGGAGAGGGCGTGCCCAAGGGCGACGCCGTCGCCGTGGCGCGCATCGCCGGGATCGCCGGGGCCAAGCGGACGCCGGACCTCGTGCCGCTGTGCCACCCGATCGCCCTGCACGGCGTCACCGTCGACGTGACGGTCGCCGACGACGCGGTCGAGATCACCGCGACCGCGCGCACCGCCGACCGCACCGGGGTGGAGATGGAGGCGCTGACCTCCGTCGCCGTGGCCGGGCTGACCGTCATCGACATGGTCAAGGCGGTCGACCCGCGGGCCACGATCACCGACGTCCGGCTGCTGGCCAAGTCCGGCGGGAAGAGCGGGGAGTGGCGGCGGTGAACGGCCTGCCCGACGACGCGCGCGCCGTGGTGGTGACCGCCTCCAACCGCGCGGCTGCCGGGGTCTACGCCGACCGCAGCGGGCAGGCGCTCGCCGAGGGGCTGCGCGAGCTGGGCTTCACCGTCGGGGGCCCGCACGTGCGCCCCGACGACGTCGCCGAGCTGGAGGTGGTGCTGCGTGAGGCGGTCGCCTCCGGCGCGGACGTCGTCCTCACCACGGGCGGCACCGGGCTGTCGCCCACCGACGTCACCCCCGAGGCGACCCGTGCGGTGCTCGAGCGGGAGGCGCCCGGCATCGCGGAGGCGGTCCGCCGCCACGGCGAGCCGGGGGTGCCGACGTCGGTGCTCTCCCGGGGGCTGGCCGGAACGGCCGGGCGGACCCTCATCGTCAACCTGCCCGGCTCGACCGGCGGCGTGCGCGACGGGCTCGCGGTGCTCGGCCCGCTGCTGCCGCACGTGGTCAGCCAGCTCCGCGGCGGCGACCATGCCTGACGTCGTCCTCCGGACGACACCGCGGCCAGGTGCCGTCCCCGACCGACGCTGAGCTCACTCCGGCGACCCGCCGGGGACCCTCCGGGCCCGCCGCCCGGCCACCGCCTCGCAGGGCGGCTCAGTTGCCGAGTGCGCGAGCACTGGACTTCTGCGCTCTCACACTCCGGTGATGCGCTCCGGGCAGGTGTAGACGTTGCAGCCGTCACCGCGGAGGAACCCGACCAGGGTGATGCCGACGTCGGCGGCGAGCTCCACCGCCAGTGACGACGGCGCCGACACCGCGGCCAGCACCGGGATGCCCGCCATCGCCGCCTTCTGGGTGAGCTCGAAGCTCGCCCGGCCGCTGACCATGAGCACGTGCCCGGCCAGCGGCAGCCGGCCCGACCGCACCGCGTCGCCGACCACCTTGTCGACGGCGTTGTGCCGGCCGACGTCCTCCCGCAGCGCGACCAGCTCGCCGGCGGCGGTGAACAGGCCGGCCGCGTGCAGTCCGCCGGTCTTGTCGAACACCTGCTGGGCCGCGCGCAGCCGGTCGGGCAGCGCGAACAGGGTGGGCAGGTCCAGCCGGACGGGGTCGGCCGCGACGTCGTGGCGGCTCCTCGTCCGGATCGCCTCGATGCTGGCCTTGCCGCACACCCCGCACGAGCTCGAGGTGTAGAAGTTCCGGTCCAGCGCGGTGTCCGGCGCCTCGACCCCGGGCGCGAGGTCGACGTCCACGACGTTGTAGGTGTTGCGGCCGTCGGGGTCGACCGAGTCGCAGTAGCGCAGCCCCAGGACGTCGTCGGCGCCGCCGATCACGCCCTCGGTGGCCAGGAAGCCGTGCACCAGGTCGAAGTCGTCCCCCGGGGTCCGCATGGTCACCGCGAGCGGCGTGCCCGACAGGCGCATCTCCAGTGGCTCCTCGGCCGCCACGGTGTCCGGTCGGGTGGTGCGCGCCGAGCCGCGGATCCGCAGCACCGGCGTCCGGCTCGTGACTCGTCCCACGAGGCGCGACGCTACCCACGTCCGCGCCCTACGGTGCTGCCTGTGCCCGCGCTGCCGCCCTATGCCGCCGTCGTCCTGGCCGGCGGCCGCGCCGCACGGATGGGCGGGCAGGCCAAGCCGCAGCTCGACGTGGGCGGCCGCACCATGCTGGCCGCCGTCCTCGCGGCGGTCGCGGACGCGCAGCCGCGAGTGGTCGTGGGACCGCCCCAGCCGGTACCGCCGGACGTCGTGGTCGTCCGCGAGGAGCCGCCCCGGGGCGGGCCGGTCGCCGCGATGCGGGCCGGGCTGGCCGCCGTCCCCACGGAAGTGGTCGCGGTGCTGGCCGGCGACCTGCCGTTCCTCACCCCCGCGCTGGTCCTCGCCCTGCGCGAGCGGCTGACCGGTGACGGCGTGCTCGTCGTCGACGACACCGACCGCGACCAGCTGCTGCTCGGCGTCTGGCGGACGGCGGCGCTGCGGGCCGCCCTCGACGGTGTCACCGGCCCGACGTCGGTGCGCAAGGTGCTCGCCCCGCTGGCGGTGCGGCGCCTGCGCCCGGCCGTGCCGCCGGGGCAGCCGCCACCGTGGACCGACTGCGACACCCCCGCCGACCTCGCCCGCGCCCGGGCCGCGGCCGCGGAGGCGGCGCGGGTGGGACGGCGGCGCCGCGGGTAGCCCGGACCCGTGCGCATCGTCGTCGCCGGAGCCCACGGGCAGGTCGCCCGCCGCCTCGGTCGCCTGTTGGCCGGCCGCGGGGACACCGTGGTCGGCATCGTCCGCAACCCCGACCACGAGGCCGACCTGAGGGGCGACGGCGTCGAGCCGGTCGTGCTCGACCTCGAGCAGGCCGCGGTCGACCGGGTCGCCGAGGTCGTGCGCGGCGCCGACGCGGTGGTGTTCGCCGCCGGGGCGGGTCCGGGCAGCGGCGCCGCCCGCAAGCACACCGTCGACCGCGGTGCGGCGGTGCTCCTGGCCGATGCCGCCGAGCGCGCCGGCGTCCGCACCTACCTGCTGGTCTCCTCGATGGGCGTGGAGCAGGCCCGCCACGGCACGCCCCAGGGCATGGACCCGGTGTTCGCCGCCTACCTGCAGGCCAAGCTCGCCGCCGAGGACGTCATCCTCCCCCGCCCCGGGCTGGACACCGTGGTGCTGCGGCCCGGACGGCTGACCGACGACCCCGGCACCGGCCGCGTCACGCTGGCCCACGGCGTCCCGTACGGGGAGGTGCCGCGGGACGACGTCGCCGCCGTGCTGGTCGCCCTGCTCGACGCACGGAAGACCGACGAGGTCGTGGAGCTCGTCAGCGGGTCCACCCCGATCGCCGAGGCCGTCACCGCCCTGCCCTGACGGCCGGTCCACGGCACGCGGGGGCCGGGACGGACCGGGGGCCTTCCTCAGTCGCGCCGGGCGCGCGTGACCAGCGCGCGGGCGGCCAGCTCACCGACGGGCGGGTAGTCCACCGCCACCAGCGTGAGACCGGCGGCGGGGGCCACGACCACCTCACCGGCGCGCTCGCTTCGCGGGAGCAGCGAGGCCGGCCACTCGGGGGGACGCCGCCCCTCTCCCACCGCGAGCAGAGCCCCCACCAGGCTGCGCACCATCGAGTGGCAGAACGCGTCCGCCGAGGCTCGCACGAGCACCAGGTCGCCGTCCCGCTCGGCCGACAGCGCCAGCAGCGTCCGGACGGTCGTCGCGCCCTCCCGGCGGCGGCAGAAGGCGGCGAAGTCGTGCTCGCCGAGCAGCAGCCCGGCCGCGAGCGACATCGCCTCGACGTCGAGGGCCCGCGGCCACCCGACGGTGTCGAACCGGCGCAGCGGCGGCGGCCCCGCGTCCACGTCGGTGAGCCGGTAGACGTAGTGCCGGCGGAGGGCACCGAAGCGGGCGTCGAAGTCCGGCGGCGCCTCGGTCACGGCGGTCACCGCGATGTCGGGCGCGAGCACGCCGCGGAGCCGGCGGACCAGCTTCGGCCGCTGCTCGTCCCACGTGCTCCGCGGGACGTCGGCGTGGGCCACCTGACCGGTCGCGTGCACCCCGGCGTCGGTCCGCCCGGCGACGGTCAGCTCGACCGGGGTGCGCAGCACCGTCCCCAGCGCCGCCTCCAGGTCCCCTTGCACCGTGCGCTGCCCCGGCTGGCGCGCCCAGCCGTGCAGCGCCGTGCCGTCGTAGGCGACGTCCACCCGGAGACGGACGAGCCCGCCACCGGGATCGGTGGCGGGCTCGTCGTCGTGGTGCCGGCTGGTCAGTGACCGCTCACTTCGGGTCGGGCGCGGCGTCGCCACCCTCGGTGTGGGTGCCGGCCGTCGCGGCGTCCATCGTCTCCGCCGCGTTCACCTCGGCGGCGGCCGCCTTCTCGAGCTCCGGGGAGAGCGCCGGGTCGTCCACGAGCACGGTGTTGACCGGCTCGGGCTGCGGGGTCACCGCGCCGTCGTCCTGCCGCTCGTCGTCCGGGTTGAAGACGTCGGTCACGACCTGCTGCGCCTCGGGGTCGACGTCCCCGCCGGTCACAGCCGGGGAGGTGTCGCCGCCGGGCCCGGTGGTCTCGCCCGCGAGGGTCGCGCCCTGGTCACCGCCGCTGGCGGGCACCCCGGCGGCGCCGGCGTTGCCGCCCTCGCCCGGGTTCGCCCGGTCGCTCATCGCGTGCCGTCCGCGTCCTCGGCCTGGGTGTCGACGGCGTCGCCGCTGACGTTGCTGCCGGCCTCCGCCTCGTCCGCGACCTCGCCACTCTCGGCGGCCTCGGTGTCGACGGCGTCGCCGCTGACGTTGCTGCCGGCCTCCGCCTCGTCGACGACCTCGGCGCTCCCGGCGGCGTCGGTGGTCTCGGCGGCGTCGGTGGTCTCGGCGGCGTCGGTGGCCTCCAGCGCCTCGGCGGTGACCTCACCGGCGGCCGCAGCCGCGCCGGCGCCGGCGGCGAACCGGGTGCCGCGGGCGCGCTCGGCCTCGCCGACGGCCTGCTGGGCCACGGTCTGCCCCTCGACGAGCTCGATCACGGCCATGGGGGCGTTGTCGCCCTTGCGCGGACCGACCTTGGTGATGCGGGTGTAGCCACCGGCCCGGTTCTCGTAGCGCGGACCGATCTCCGCGAACAGGGTGTGGACGACGTCCTTGTCCCGGATGACGGTCATCACCCGGCGACGGGCGTGCAGGTCACCGCGCTTGGCGAAGGTCACCAGCTTCTCGGCGAACGGGCGCAGCCGCTTCGCCTTCGCCTCGGTGGTGGTGATCCGCCCGTGCTCGAACAGCGACGTGGCCAGGTTGGCCAGCATCAGCCGCTCGTGCGCGGGGGACCCGCCGAGACGGGGGCCCTTGGTGGGGGTGGGCATGTCGGTCCTTCCTCAGGCGGCCGGGCCGCGGTGCCGGCTGCGTTCCGTGGTGCTGCTGTCGATCGGCGCGCTCCGCGCGCGGTGGTGCGTCCGGACCCAGTGTGGCGGCCCGGAGGGCGGGGCCGGACGGCGGGTCCCCCCGCCGTCCGGCAGTCACCTCAGAGCTGCTCGGTCTCCTGGTAGGAGCCGTCGTCGTACTGCGCCTGGTCGTAGGCGGCGTACTCACCGTGCTGCTGGTAGGCGTCGGTCTCGTAGCCCTCGTCGTAGCTCTCGACCGAGGTCGGGATGAACCCGGGAGGGCTGTCCTTGAGCGCGAGGCCCATCGCCGCCAGCTTCATCTTGACCTCGTCGATCGACTTGGCCCCGAAGTTGCGGATGTCGAGCAGGTCCGCCTCGGAGCGGGTGACGAGCTCACCGACGGTGTGCACGCCCTCGCGCTTGAGGCAGTTGTAGGACCGGACGGTGAGGTCCATGTCCTCGATCGGCATCGAGAAGTTCGCGATGTCGGCGGCCTCGGCCGGGCTCGGCCCGACCTCGATGCCCTCGGCGTCGATGTTCAGCTCGCGGAGCAGGCCGAAGAGCTCGACCAGGGTGGAGCCGGCGCTGGCGATCGCGTCGCGCGGGGCGATCGACGGCTTGGTCTCGACGTCGACGACCAGCCGGTCGAAGTCGGTCCGCTGCTCGACGCGGGTGGCCTCGACGGCGTAGGTGACCTTGAGCACCGGCGAGTAGATGGAGTCGACGGGGATCCGGCCGATCTCCTGGCCCGGCTGCTTGTTCTGCGGCGCGGGCACGTAGCCGCGGCCGCGCTCGACGACCAGCTCGATCTCCAGCCGGCCCTTGCCGTTCAGCGTGGCGATGTGCAGCTCGGGGTTGTGCACCTCGACACCGGCCGGCGGCGCGATGTCCGCGGCGGTGACCTCGCCCGGGCCCTGCTTGCGCAGGTACATGGTCACCGGCTCGTCGGAGTCGGAGCTGACGACCAGGCCCTTGAGGTTCAGGATGATCTCGGTGACGTCCTCCTTGACCCCGGGCACGGTGGTGAACTCGTGCAGGGTCCCCTCGATCCGGATGCTGGTGACAGCAGCGCCGGGGATGGAGGAGAGGAGGGTGCGGCGCAGGGAGTTGCCGAGGGTGTAGCCGAAGCCCGGCTCGAGCGGCTCGATGACGAACCGCGAGCGCTGCTCGGAGAGGGTCTCCTCGGTCAGCGTCGGACGCTGTGCGATGAGCATTGCGGTGTTCTCCTTGGGGTCCTCCGGCGCCCGCCATATGACGCCGTGAGGGGTGGTGCGGGCTCCGGCGGGCATCCGTCCGCCCGCAGGAGCCGCTCCGGGACCGGGCCGTCGGACCCGGCCCCGGAGTGCGAGCTCTTACTTGGAGTAGAGCTCGACGATCAGCTGCTCCTGGACCGGGGTGTCGATCACCTGGCGGGGCGGGACGCTGTGCACGAGCACGCGCAGCTGGTTGCTGATGACCTCCAGCCACGGCGGCACGGGACGCTCACCGGCGCGGGCCTGGGCGATCTGGAACGGCACCATCGCCTTGGACTTCTCGGCGACCTCGATGATGTCGTTCGCGCTCACCCGGTAGGACGGGATGTCGACCTTGCGGCCGTTCACCCGGATGTGGCCGTGGCGGACCAGCTGGCGGGCCATGTCGCGAGACTCGGCGAAGCCGGCCCGGTACACGACGTTGTCCAGCCGCGACTCCAGGATCTGGAGCAGGACCTCACCGGTCTTGCCGGTCTTGCGGTTGGCCTCTTCGTAGTAGCCGCGGAACTGCTTCTCCAGCACGCCGTAGATGCGGCGGGCCTTCTGCTTCTCACGCAGCTGCAGCAGGTACTCGCTGTCCTTGCTGCGGCCCCGGCCGTGCTCGCCCGGCGGGTACGGCCGGATCTCGATCGGGCACTTCGGGGACTCGCACTTGCTGCCCTTGAGGAACAGCTTCATCTTCTCGCGCCGACACAGGCGGCAGTCGGCTCCGGCGTAACGGGCCACGTCAGGTACTCCTCGTTCGTCTCGTCAGTGGCCGGTCAGACCCGGCGGCGCTTCTTCGGGCGGCAGCCGTTGTGCGGCTGCGGCGTCACGTCCTGGATCTGACCCACCTCGAGGCCGGTGGCCTGGAGGGATCGGATGGCGGTCTCACGGCCGGAGCCGGGGCCCTTGACGAAGACGTCGACCTTGCGCATGCCGTGCTCCTGCGCCTTGCGCGCGGCGTTCTCGGCAGCCATCTGCGCGGCGAAGGGCGTCGACTTGCGCGAGCCCTTGAAGCCGACGTGGCCGGCGGAGGCCCAGCTGATCACGTTCCCGTTGGGGTCGGTGATCGACACGATGGTGTTGTTGAAGGTGCTCTTGATGTGCGCGGCGCCGTGGGCGACGTTCTTCTTCTCCTTGCGGCGGACCTTCTTGGCACCAGCCGCGGCGCGAGCCCTGGGAGGCATGTCTCTCCGGTTTCCTTCTGATCAGTGGCCAGATGCAGCACGCGGGCGCGCCGTCGCTCCCGCCCTCACGGGTCGCCTGCGACGGCGCGCTGCACGGCTTACTTCTTGCCGGCCTTCTTCTTGCCGGCGATGGTCTTGCGAGGACCCTTGCTCGAGCGAGCGTTGGTGCGGGTGCGCTGACCGTGGACGGGCAGGCCGCGACGGTGACGCAGGCCCTGGTAGCAGCCGATCTCCACCTTGCGGCGGATGTCGGCGGCCACCTCGCGGCGCAGGTCCCCCTCGACGCGGAAGTGCTCGTCGATGTAGTCACGCAGCTTCAGCAGGTCCTCGTCGGTGAGGTCCTTGGCGCGCAGGTCGGGGCTGACGCCCGTCGCGGCCAGGGTCTCCTTCGCGTGGGTCTTGCCGATGCCGTAGATGTAGGTGAGCGCGATCTCCATCCGCTTCTCGCGGGGCAGGTCGACGCCGGCCAGTCGTGCCATGTCCAGGTACTCCCTCAGCCCTGCCGCTGCTTGTGGCGGGCGTTGTCGCAGATGACCATGACCCGGCCGTGCCGGCGGATCACCTTGCACTTGTCGCAGATCTTCTTCACCGACGGCTGGACCTTCACCGGTGCCGCCCCTCATTCCTCAGATCGTGAGCCGCGCGCGCCCGCCCCGGACGGGACGGCACGCAACGGCAGTTACTTGTACCGGTAGACGATGCGACCGCGGGTCAGGTCGTAGGGCGAGAGCTCCACGACCACGCGGTCCTCGGGCAGGATGCGGATGTAGTGCTGGCGCATCTTGCCGCTGATGTGGGCGAGCACCCGGTGCCCGTTCTGCAGCTCGACCCGGAACATCGCGTTGGGCAGCGGCTCGACGACGCGACCCTCGACCTCGATGGCCCCGTCCTTCTTCGCCATACCCGACACGGCCTCCCGGCTCGACTGCGCCCACGCGGAGACCCGCCGGACGCGCTGGTTGATTGCAGAACAGGTGGTGCAGACACTCCCGCGAGGGCGCCCCGTGTCGTACGGCCACAGCACGACAACAGGACGGCGCGAGCGCCAACGGCCACTGTACCCCGCTCCGGCGCGCCTCTCCAACCCGGTCCCGTGTGATCCAGGAGGGTGGAGAGCTCACCCCGAGCGACGGTTCGGCCCCGTCGCAGGGTCCCAGCGCGCGCGGAGCGGGTGCTGGGGGGCGAAGGGGTCCCCTCTCAGGTGCGGGGGGTGATCCCGAAGGGAGCCAGCCCCGCGACGCCGCCGTCCTCCGCGGTGAGGACCCAGGGGCCCTCCGGCGTGATGGCGACGGTGTGCTCGAAGTGGGCCGCACGGGACCCGTCCTTGGTGACCACGGTCCAGCCGTCCTCGAGCTCGACGGTGGCCGGGTCGCCCACGGTGACCATCGGCTCGATGGCCAGCGCCAGCCCGGGGACCAGCCGCGGACCCCGGCCGGGACGGCCGTAGTTGAGCACGTGCGGGTCCTGGTGCATCTCGGTCCCGATGCCGTGGCCGCCGTAGTGGTCGACGATCCCGTAGGAGTGCGTCTCGGCGGTGATCGCCCGCTCGACGGCGTGGCTGATGTCGGTCAACCGGCCACCGGCGACCGCCCGGGCGAGGCCGGCCCACATGGACCGCTCGGTGACGGCGATCAGGGCGGCGTCCTCGGCCGACGGCGGCCCCACCGTCACGGTGACCGCCGAGTCACCGTGCCAGCCGTGCAGGATCGCCCCGCAGTCGATCGAGATGTTGTCGCCCTCGGCCAGCGCGCGGTCCCTACTGGGGATGCCGTGGACGATCTCGTCGTTGATCGACGCGCAGATGCTGCCGGTGAAGCCGTGGTAGCCCAGGAAGGACGGGACCGCGCCTGCGCTGCGGATGTGGTCCTCGGCTATGGCGTCGAGCTCCCCGGTGGTGACGCCCGGCCGCACAGCCGCACGCACCGCCGCGATCGCACCGGCCACGACCAGCCCTGCGGCCCGCATGAGCTCGATCTCGTGCGGCGTCTTGATCTGGATCATCCGTCCACTCCACTTCGCCAGCAGCGGGAGGCGTCCGAGGATCCCGGCGGCCGTCATCTGCGCCGCCGTCCCTCAGCCCGCGCTCGGCTGCCCGGTCGGCCCCTCGGGCTGCGCGGCCACCTCGGCCCCGGCCACCCCGAGGGCCGCCATCGCCCGCGCGGTGACCTCCTCGATCGAACCGATCGCGTCGATGCGGGCCAGCAGCCCCTCGGCCTCGTAGAACCCCGACAGGGGCGAGGTCTGTTCCCGGTAGACCTGCAGCCGGTGCCGCACGGTCTCGGGCTTGTCGTCGTCGCGCTGCACCCACTCGCCGTCGACCAGCATGCGCCGGCCGGAGAGCCGGCGGACCAGCTCGTCCTCGTCGACGACGAGCTCCAGGACGCGGTCGAGGGCGTGGTCGAGGTCGCGCAGCGACTCGCGCAGCTGCTCGGCCTGCGCGATGGTCCGCGGGAAGCCGTCGAGCAGGAAGCCGCCCTTGGCGTCGGCCTCGGCCAACCGGTCCCTCACCATCGCGACGGTGATCTCGTCGGGCACCAGGTCACCGGCGTCCATGTAGACCTTGGCCTCGAGGCCCAGCTCGGTCCGGCCGCTGACGTTGGCCCGGAAGATGTCGCCGGTGGAGATGGCCGGGACGCCGAGCTGGCCGGCGATGATCTGTGCCTGGGTGCCCTTGCCCGCCCCCGGGGGGCCGAGCAGCACGACGCGCACTACTTCAGGAACCCTTCGTAGTTGCGCTGGTTGAGTTGCGTCTCGATCTGCTTCACCGTCTCCAACCCCACTCCGACCATGATCAACACCGCGGTCCCGCCGAACGGGAAGTTCTGGTTCTGTCCCTGCTGCGTGATCGAGAGGAACAGGTTGGGCAGCACGGCCACCAGGCCCAGGTAGATCGACCCGGGCAGGGTGATCCGGGACAGCACGTACTGCAGGTACTCGGCGGTGGGCCGGCCCGGCCGGATACCGGGGATGAAGCCGCCGTAGCGCTTCATGTCCTCGGCCCGCTCCTCCGGGTTGAAGGTGATCGACACGTAGAAGTACGTGAAGAAGACGATCAGACCGAAGTAGATCGCGATGTGCGCGGGGCTGCTCTGGTCGATGACGTAGTTCTCGAAGAACCGCCGCACCGGACCGGTCTCGTTCCCCTGCAGCTGCGTGATCAGCTGCGGCAGGTACAGCAGGGACGACGCGAAGATCACCGGGATCACGCCGGCCTGGTTGACCTTGAGCGGCAGGTACGTCGAGGTGCCGCCGTACATGCGCCGCCCGACCATGCGCTTGGCGTACTGGACCGGGATGCGCCGCTGCGCCTGCTCGACCCAGACCACCGTCCCGATGATCACGACGGCGATGACGCAGACGACGGCGAAGACGAAGCCGCCGCGGGTCTGCAGGATCGAGCCGCCCTCGGCGGGGATCCGCGCGGCGATCGAGGTGAAGATCAGCACGGACATGCCGTTGCCGATCCCCTTCTCGGTGAGCAGCTCACCGAGCCACATGATCACGGCCGTGCCGGCGGTGAGGGCGATGACCAGGACCACCGTCGTCCAGATGGACGTGTCCGGGATGATGTCCTGCGAGCAGCCGGGGAACAGCTGACCGCTGCGGGCCAGGGCGATGATGCCGGTGCTCTGCAGGATCGCCAGGGCGATCGTGAGGTAGCGGGTGTACTGGGTCAGCTTCTGCTGGCCCGACTGCCCTTCCTTCTTCAGCTGCTCGAAGCGCGGGATGACCACGACCAGCAGCTGCACGATGATGCTCGCCGTGATGTACGGCATGATGCCGAGCGCGAACACCGACAGCCTGAGCAGCGCGCCACCGGAGAAGAGGTTGACCAGCGAGTAGAGGTCCCGCTGGTCGGAGGCCTGCGCCTGCTCGAGACAGCTGTTGATGGCCTCGACCGAGACGCCGGGCCCCGGGATCGCGGCGCCCAGCCGGTACACGGCGATGATCGCCAGGGAGAACAGCAGCTTGCGCCGGAGGTCTGGCGTCCGGAACGCCGCGGCGAACGCCTGCAGCACGTGCCCTCCCCTGCTCGGTCGGATGAGGTTAGCAACGGTGGGGTGCGGACCCGTCCAGCACCCGCTCAGGAGGGTGAGGTCGGCGGTCCGCCGCTCGGGGTCGGCCCGGCCCGGGAGCGACCGGACCGAGCAGCAGACGACCCCCGGGGCGGCGGTTCGAGTCGCACCCCGGGGGTCGTCGTCGATCAGATGCGGGTGGTGCTGCCCCCGGCCGCGGCGATCTTCTCCGCGGCGGACGCCGAGAACGCGTGCGCGTGCACGTGCACCTCGACACCGCCCAGGTCGCCGGTGCCGAGCACCTTCACCGGCTGGCCGCGGCGCACCGCGCCGGCCTCGGCGAGGGAGTCGGGGTTCACCGAGCCGCCCTGGGGGAACAGGGACGCGATCCGGTCGAGGTTGACGACCTGGAAGACGACCTTGTTCCGGTTCTTGAAGCCCGAGAGCTTCGGCAGCCGCATGTGCAGCGGCGTCTGCCCGCCCTCGAACCGCGCGGACGTGTTGCCGCGCGCGCCGGTGCCCTTGGTGCCGCGACCGGCCGTCTTGCCCTTGGAGCCCTCACCGCGACCCACGCGGGTCTTCGGGGTGTGGGCGCCCGGGGCCGGACGCAGGTGGTGGACCTTCAGTGTCATAGCGAGTCTTTCCTCAGACTTCCTCGACGCGCACGAGATGCGGCACCGTCGCGACCATCCCGCGGATCTCGGGACGGTCCTCCTGGACGACCGAGTCGTTGATCCGCTTGAGACCGAGCGACCGCAGCGTCTGGCGCTGGTTCGGCTTGGTCCCGATGGCGGACTTGACCTGGGTGACCTTCAGCTGCGCCACGTCAGACCCCCTGACCCGCACGGGCACGCAGCATGGCGGCCGGAGCGACGTCCTCGAGGGGCAGACCACGGCGGGCCGCGATCTCCTCGGGACGGACGAGGTCCTTCAGCGCCTGCATGGTGGCGTGCACGATGTTGATCGGGTTGGAGGACCCGAGGCTCTTCGAGAGCACGTCGTGGATGCCCGCGCACTCGAGGACGGCGCGCACCGGGCCACCGGCGATGACACCGGTACCGGGGCTGGCGGGCTTGAGCAGCACGACGCCGGCAGCGGCCTCACCCTGCACCGGGTGCGGGATGGTGCTGGCGATCCGCGGCACCTTGTAGAAGTGCTTCTTGGCCTCCTCGACACCCTTGGCGATCGCCGCGGGCACCTCCTTGGCCTTGCCGTAGCCGACGCCCACGGTGCCGTCGCCGTCGCCCACGATCACCAGCGCGGTGAAGCTGAAGCGCCGACCGCCCTTGACGACCTTGGACACGCGGTTGATGGCCACCACGCGCTCGATGTAGTTGCTCTTCTCGGCAGGCGCGCCGCCGGGCCCCCGCCCGCCGTCACGACGGTCGCGGCGGTCGTTGCCGCCGCCGGCGCCGCCGCCGCGTCGCTGTGGTCCTGGCATCAGACGTCCCTCTCGATCTGCTCGTTCGCGGTGTAGCTCATCAGAAGTCCAGACCGCCCTCGCGGGCCCCGTCCGCCAGGGCGGCGATGCGCCCCTGGTAGCGGTTGCCGCCGCGGTCGAACACCACCGCGGTGATGCCCGCGGCCTTGGCCCGCTCGGCGACCAGCGCGCCCACCTGGCGGGCGAGCGTGGACTTGTCGCCCTCGGCGCTGCGCAGGCTCGGGTCGAGCGTCGAGGCACTGACCAGGGTACGGCCGGCGGTGTCGTCGACGACCTGCACGTGGATGTGCCGCGTGCTGCGGTTGACCACCAGGCGCGGACGCTCCGGCGTGCCCGAGACCCGCTTGCGCAGCCGGTTGTGCCGGCGCAGGCGGGAGACCCGCCGCGCGGTGCTGACGTCGGTGCCGACGGGCTTGTGGACCCGTGCGGCAGCCTTCTCGGTCTGTGCCATCACTTACCCGTCTTCCCGACCTTGCGCTTGATGACCTCACCCTGGTAGCGCACGCCCTTGCCCTTGTACGGGTCCGGACGGCGCAGCTTGCGGATGTTGGCCGCGACCTGCCCCACCTGCTGCTTGTCGATCCCCTCGACCCGCAGGCGGGTCGGCGTCTCGACGGCGAAGGTGATGCCCTCCGGGGCGCGCACCGGCACCGGGTGGCTGTAGCCCAGGGCGAACTCGAGGTCCGAGCCGCGCGCCTGGACGCGGTAACCGACACCCACGATCTCGAGGGTCTTGGTGTACCCCGTGGTGACGCCGGTGATCATGTTGGCGATCAGGGTGCGCGACAGGCCGTGCAGGGCGCGGCTCTCCCGCTCGTCGTCGGGGCGCTGCACGCTCAGCGTGCCGTCCTCGTCGCGGGCCACGGTGATGGGTGCCGCGACGGTGTGGCTGAGCGAGCCCTTGGGCCCCTTCACGTTGACCGTCTGACCGTCGATGGCGACGTCCACGCCACTGGGCACCGGAATCGGGAGTCGTCCGATCCGTGACATCTGCTCGTCCCCTTACCAGACGTAGGCGAGGACTTCCCCGCCCACGCCCTTCTTGTTCGCCTGCCGGTCGGTCAGCAGACCGGTCGAGGTGGAGATGATCGCCACCCCGAGGCCGCCGAGCACCTTGGGCAGCGCGCTGGACTTGGCGTACACCCGCAGGCCGGGCTTGGAGACGCGCCGGACACCGGCGATGCTCCGCTCACGGTTGGGGCCGTACTTGAGGTCGATGACGAGCTCCTTGCGGGTGGAGCCGTCCTTCTCGACCTCGGCGACCCGCCAGCCGGCGATGTACCCCTCCTGCTGGAGGATCTCCGCGATGTGCGTCTTCAGCTTGGAGGACGGCATCGTCGTGGAGTCGTGGTACGCCTGGTTGGCGTTCCGGATCCGCGTGAGCATGTCCGCGATCGGGTCGGTCATCGTCATGGGTGTGGTGCCTCTCTCGCCGCGGTTCCTCACGCGGGTGTCGCGCGGGCCTCTCGGCGATCGGTGGTGCTCGCTAGGTGACTTGCTGGAACGGCCCGGCTGCAGGGGCCCACGGCGCGCGGAGCGTGTCGTGGGGCAGCCGGGTCCTTCACCAGCTGGACTTGCTGACGCCCGGGAGCTCGCCGGCGTGGGCCATCTCCCGCAGGCAGATCCGGCACAGGCCGAACTTGCGGAAGACGGCGTGCGGACGACCGCACCGCTGGCATCGGGTGTAGCCGCGGACCGCGAACTTCGGCTTGCGGGCCGCCTTGTTGATCAGCGCCTTCTTGGCCATCTGTCTGTCTCCTCGCCCCGGCTCAGCGGGTGGTGGTCACGACGGGCTGGCCGGCGAACGGGAAGCCCAGCAGGCGCAGCAGCTCGCGACCCTCCTCGTCGTTCGTGGCGGTGGTGACCAGCGTGATGTCCATGCCGCGGGGACGGTCGATCTTGTCGACGTCGATCTCGCGGAACATCGACTGCTCGGTCAGCCCGAACGTGTAGTTGCCGTGACCGTCGAACTGCTTGGCGGACAGGCCGCGGAAGTCACGGATGCGGGGCAGGGCCAGCGACAGCAGCCGGTCCAGGAACTCCCACATGCGGTCACCGCGGAGGGTGACCTTGGCGCCGATCGGCATGCCCTCGCGCAGCTTGAACTGCGCGATGGACTTGCGGGCCCGGACGACGGCCGGCTTCTGACCGGTGATCGCGGTGAGGTCGCGGACCGCGCCGTCCATCAGCTTCGCGTCGCGGGTCGCCTCGCCGACGCCCATGTTGACGACGATCTTCGTCAGCCGCGGGATCTGCATGACGTTGTCGTACTCGAACGTCGACTGCAGCGCCGGGGCGATCTCCGCGCGGTAGCGCTCGAGCATGCGGGGCAGCTCACGGGTGGGTGCACTCATGTCGGTCAGAGGTCCTTACCGGTGCGCCGCGAGACCCGGATGCTGCGGCCTTCCTCGTCCTTGCGGTAGCCGACCCGGGTCGGCTTGTCCTCGGAGTCGATCACCATCACGTTGCTGACGTGGATGGGAGCCTCCTGCGTGACGATCCCGCCCGACTGGGCACCACGCTGGTTCGAGCTGATCCGGGTGTGCTTCTTGACCCGGCCGACGCCCTCCACGAGGACCTTCTGCTGCTTGGGGTAGGCGGCGATCACGCGGCCCTTGGCACCCTTGTCCTTGCCGGACAGCACCACGACGGTGTCGCCCTTCTTGACCTTCATCGAGGGGGTCTTCTCCGCCATGGTCACAGCACCTCCGGGGCGAGCGAGATGATCCGCATGAAGCGCTTGTCGCGGAGCTCACGGCCGACGGGGCCGAAGATGCGCGTACCGCGCGGGTCGCCGCTGTCGCGGATGATGACCGCGGCGTTCTCGTCGAAGCGGATGTAGGAGCCGTCCGGACGACGGCGCTCCTTCACCGTGCGGACGACGACGGCCTTGACCACGTCACCGCGCTTCACGCCGGCGCCGGGAAGGGCGTCCTTCACCGTGGCGACGATGACGTCGCCGATGCCCGCGTAGCGTCGCCCGGAACCGCCGAGCACCCGGATGCAGAGGATCTCCTTTGCCCCGGTGTTGTCGGCGACCCGCAGTCGCGACTCCTGCTGGATCACGTCCTACTCCCTGGTGTTTCGTGGTGACAGCCGGGCCGGAACGGTGAACCGGCTGTCCGATACCCACGTGCGGACGCACCGGCAGCGACAGCCGCCGGTGCGTCCGAGGCACGGGTACCGGGATGCGGCGCGCACCCGGAGGGCGCGCCAGTCGTCCAGCGTACCTGCTCCTGGATCTCCCCCGGAGGGGTGCTGGTCACTCGGCCCGCGCGCGGACCGGGTGACCAGCGCTCACTTCGCCTTCTCGAGGACCTCGACCAGCCGCCACCGCTTGGTGGCCGACAGCGGCCGGGTCTCCATGATCTGCACGCGGTCACCGATGCCGGCGACCTGCTGCTCGTCGTGGGCCTTCAGCTTGCTGGTGCGACGGATGACCTTGCCGTAGAGGCCGTGCTTCACGCGGTCCTCGACCTCGACGACGATCGTCTTGTCCATCTTGTCGCTGACCACGAGGCCCTCGCGGACCTTGCGGTAGCCACGGCCGGCCAGGCCGGGACCCGTCGCAGCCGCGGTGTTCGGCTGCGCCGACTGGGGCTCGCTCATGCCACACCCTCGTTCGGGGCGACCGAGAGGCCCAGCTCGCGCTCGCGCATGATCGTGTAGATCCGGGCGATGTCGCGGCGGACGGTCTGCAGCCGCCGGTTGTTGTCCAGCTGGCCGGTGGCCACCTGGAACCGCAGGTTGAACAGTTCTTCCTTGGACTCGCGCAGCCGCGTGGCGAGCTCCTCGGCGGAGAGCTCACGCAGCTCGGGAGCGGTCAGACCGGCGGCCATCACACCTCTCCTTCGCGAGTGATGAAGCGGCACTTCATGGGCAGCTTGTGGATGGCGCGGCGCATGGCCTCGCGGGCCACGGGCTCGGCGACACCCGAGAGCTCGAACATGATGCGGCCGGGCTTGACGTTGGCCACCCACCACTCGGGCGAACCCTTACCGGAACCCATGCGGGTCTCGGCCGGCTTCTTGGTGAGCGGGCGGTCCGGGTAGATGGAGATCCAGACCTTGCCGCCACGACGGATGTGCCGCGTCATGGCGATACGGGCCGACTCGATCTGCCGGTTGGTCACGTAGGCCGGCTCGAGCGCCTGGATGGCGTACTCGCCGAAGTTGATGGCGGTGCCGCCCTTGGCACGACCCGAACGGCTCGGGTGGTGCTGCTTGCGGTGCTTGACGCGCCGTGGGATCAGCACGTGTCAGCCCTCCGTGGTGTTCTGCGCGGCCGTGTTCTCGGCCGCAGCGGTCGCCTCGGCGCCGGCGTTCTCGGCGACGGTCTGCTCGGGAGCGACCTCGCCCGACGTCGCGGCCACGGCGCTGTCGGTGGTGTCGACGGCCGGGCCGGTCGAGGACTCCGCCGCGGCGCGGCCGGCCTCGGTGCCGCCGGCAGTGGTGCCGGACGAGCCGGACCGGCGCGGGCGCTGGGCGCGCTCACGACGCTGCTGGCGCGCCGCGAGGGCCTCGAGGGCCTCCCGCTCGGCACGCGAGCCGCTGACGTCGCCCTTGTAGATCCAGACCTTCACGCCGATGCGGCCGAAGGTCGTGCGGGCCTCGTAGATGCCGTAGTCGATGTTCGCGCGCAGCGTGTGCAGCGGCACACGGCCCTCGCGGTAGAACTCCGACCGGCTCATCTCGGTGCCGCCGAGGCGACCGGAGCACTGCACCCGGATGCCCTTGACCTGCGGGCTGCGCTGCGCCGACTGCATGGCCTTGCGCATGGCGCGCCGGAAGCTCACCCGGCTGGAGAGCTGCTCGGCGACGCCCTGGGCGACCAGCTGCGCGTCGGCCTCGGGGTTCTTCACCTCGAGGATGTTCAGCTGCACCTGCTTGCCGGTGAGCTTCTCCAGCTCGCCACGGATGCGGTCGGCCTCCGCGCCGCGGCGGCCGATCACGATGCCGGGCCGGGCGGTGTGGATGTCGACGCGGACGCGGTCGCGGGTCCGCTCGATCTCCACCTTGGAGATCCCGGCCCGCTCCATCCCCTTGCTCATGAGCTTGCGGATGGCCACGTCTTCCTTGACGTAGTCCTTGTAGAGCTTGTCGGCGTACCACCGCGACTTGTAGTCGGTGGTGATGCCCAGTCGGAACCCGTGCGGGTTGACCTTCTGACCCACTAGCGGGTCCCTCCCTTCGTGTTGCTGCTCTGCTGGGTGGCCGGCCCGGACTGACCGGTGCGCCGGCGGGCCGTGCGCGACTTGCCGGCCAGGTCGGCGTTGGCCGACACCTCGGCCACCTCGACCGTGATGTGGCAGGTGCGCTTGTTGATCCGGTACGCGCGGCCCTGGGCCCGCGGGCGGATGCGCTTGAGCGTCGGGCCCTCGTCCACGTACGCCGCGCTCACGACCAGCGCGGCCGGGTCCAGCCGCAGGTTGTGCTCGGCGTTGGCGACGGCGCTGGCGACGACCTTGAGCACCGGCTCGCTGGCGGCCTGCGGCGCGAAGCGCAGCAGGGCCAGGGCCTCGTCGGTCGGCAGGTAGCGGATGAGGTCCACCACCCGGCGTGCCTTCATGGGGGTGACGCGGACGAACCGGGCCGTAGCCCGGGCCACCGGCGCCTCCTGTCCCACCTGGGAAGTCATGTGGATTCTCTCTCTACCTGGTCAGCCGCGCCGGGACCGGCGGTCGTCCTTGACGTGCCCACGGAAGGTGCGGGTGGGCGCGAACTCGCCGAGCTTGTGCCCGACCATGGCCTCGGTCACGAACACCGGGACGTGCTTGCGACCGTCGTGGACGGCGATGGTGTGCCCGAGCATGTCGGGGATGATCGTCGAGCGGCGGGACCAGGTCCGGATGACGGTCTTGGTGCCCTTCTCGTTCTGCGCGTCCACCTTCTTGAGCAGGTGGTCGTCGACGAACGGGCCCTTCTTCAGGCTGCGTGGCATGTCTGTCGGACTCCTCTACCCGCTCAGCGCTTCTTGTTGGTGCGCCGGCGGCGCACGATCAGGGCGTCACTGGCCTTCCGCTTGCGCGTCCGGCCCTCCGGCTTGCCCTTCGGGTTCACCGGGTGGCGACCACCGGAGGTCTTGCCCTCACCACCACCGTGCGGGTGGTCCACCGGGTTCATGGCGACACCGCGGACGGTCGGGCGCTTGCCCTTCCACCGCATGCGGCCGGCCTTGCCCCAGTTGATGTTCGACTGCTCGGCGTTGCCCACCTCGCCGACGGTCGCGCGGCAGCGGACGTCGACGTTGCGGATCTCGCCCGAGGGCATGCGCAGCTGCGCGAAGCGACCCTCACGGGCCACCAGCTGGACGCTGGTGCCGGCCGAGCGGGCGATCTTCGCGCCGCCACCCGGACGGAGCTCGATGGCGTGGACGACGGTGCCGACGGGGATGTTCCGCAGCGGCAGGTTGTTGCCCGGCTTGATGTCGGCCGAGGGGCCGCACTCGACCGTGTCGCCCTGCTTCAGGCGGGCCGGCGCGATGATGTAGCGCTTCTCGCCGTCCGCGAAGTGGAGCAGCGCGATGCGCGAGGTGCGGTTCGGGTCGTACTCGATGTGCGCGACCTTGGCCGGCACGCCGTCCTTGTCGGCCCGGCGGAAGTCGATCACCCGGTAGGCGCGCTTGTGCCCACCGCCCTGGTGCCGAGCGGTGACCTTCCCGTGGACGTTGCGCCCGCCGCGACCGTGCAGCGGCCGGACCAGCGACTTCTCGGGGTGGTCGCGGGTGACCTCGGCGAAGTCGGCGACGCTGGAGCCACGGCGGCCCGGCGTCGTCGGCTTGTACTTGCGGATAGCCATTGCTGACTCAGTCCCTGTCTTCTATCTCTGGTCCGTTGGTCCGGCCGCTCAGGCGCCCGGGCCGCCGAAGATCTCGATGCGGTCGCCCGGCGCGAGCGAGACGATCGCCCGCTTGGTGTCCTTGCGCTTGCCGAGCTTGTTGCCCCGGCTGCGCTTGCGCTTGCCCTGGCGGTTGATGGTGTTCACGCCGAGGACCTTCACGTTGAAGATCTGCTCGACCGCGATCTTGATCTGCGTCTTGTTGGCCTCGGGCAGGACGACGAACGTGTACTGGTTCTCGTCGAGCAGGCCGTAGCTCTTCTCCGAGATGACCGGGGACAGCAGGACGTCCCGGGGGTCGCGGACGCTCACTTGGTCTCCTCAGCGGTGTCGAGGTCCAGGTCGGTGGTGCCCTGGGCCGGCTGGATCGACGGGATGGCGCCCGGGACGTCCGGCGTCGTGAGGTCGGGCTTCTCGACGCCGCGGCGCTTGCCGGTGGCCGGACCGGCCACGAACTCGGCCAGCGCGGCCTCGGTGAAGACGACCTCGTCGGACACCAGGACGTCGTAGGTGTTGAGCTGGCCGGCCTCGATGAGGTGCACCTGCGGCAGGTTGCGCAGGCTGACCCAGTTGAGGACGTCCTCGCGGTCGAGCACGACCAGGACCCGCTTGGCGGTGGTGATGGCCTCGAGGGTGGCCAGCGCGGCCTTGGTCTTCGGGGCGTCGCCGTCCACGAAGGTGCTCACGACGTGCACGCGCTCCTCGCGGGCCCGGTCGGAGAGGGCACCGCGCAGCGCGGCGGCCTTCATCTTCTTCGGGGTCTTCTGCGAGTAGTCGCGCGGCTGCGGGCCGTGGACGGTGCCACCGCCCTCGAACTGCGGCGCGCGGGTCGAGCCCTGGCGGGCGCGGCCGGTGCCCTTCTGGCGGTACGGCTTGGCGCCACCACCGCTGACCTGACCACGGGTCTTGGTCGCGTGCGTGCCCTGGCGGGCGGCGGCCAGCTGGGCCACCACGACCTGGTGCATCAGCGCGACGTTGGCCGTCGCGTCGAAGAGCTCACCGGGCAGCGTCACGCTGCCGGAGGTCTCCCCGGCCGGCGTCCGGACGTCGACCTGGCGGTCGGTCCGGGTCTGGGTCGACTGGGTCACTGGTCGTCACTCCCCACGGGGCCGCCCTTGACGGCCGAGCGGACGAGCACGAGGCCGCCCTTCGGACCGGGGATCGCGCCCTTGATCAACAGCAGCCCGCGCTCGGCGTCCACCTTGTGGACGTTGAGCGAGAGGGTCGTCGTCTTCACCGCGCCCATGCGGCCGGCCATGCGCAGGCCCTTGAAGACGCGGCCGGGGGTCGAGGCCCCGCCGATGGAACCGGGCGACCGGTGCTTGCGCTGGGTGCCGTGCGCGGCGCCCAGGCCGCGGAAGCCGTGCCGCTTCATGACACCGGCCGTGCCCTTGCCCTTGCTGGTGCCGATGACGTCGACCTTCGCGACGCCGTCGAAGACCTCGGCGGTCAGCTCCTGGCCGACCGTGTAGTTCGAGGCGTCCGCGGTGCGCAGCTCGACCAGGTGACGACGCGGCGTGACGCCCGCCTTGGCGAAGTGCCCGCCCTCGGGCTTGTTCACCTTGCGCGGGTCGATCTCACCGAACCCGAGCTGGACGGCGGAGTAGCCGTCGACCTCGGGGGTGCGCACCTGGGTCACCACACACGGGCCCGCCTTGACGACGGTCACCGGCACGATGCGGTTGTTCTCGTCGAAGACCTGGGTCATGCCCAGCTTCTCGCCGAGGAGACCACGGAATGTGCTCGCCATGTCTGCTGACTGCCCTTACTGGATGTTCACGTCGACCGAGGCCGGCAGGTCGATGCGCATGAGCGCGTCGACCGTCTTCGGCGTCGGGTCGAGGATGTCGATGAGCCGCTTGTGCGTGCGCATCTCGAAGTGCTCGCGCGAGTCCTTGTACTTGTGCGGCGAGCGGATGACGCAGTACACGTTCTTCTCCGTCGGCAGCGGCACCGGGCCGACCACGCGCGCACCGGTCTTGGTCACCGTGTCGACGATGCGCCGCGCCGAGGCGTCGATCGCCTCGTGGTCGTAGGCCTTCAGCCGGATGCGGATCTTCTGTCCCGCCATCGCTGTCTTCTGCTCCTGCCGATCGGTGTCTGTTCTAGCTGGGAACGCCGGGTGGTCCTGACCTCATCCGGTCCGGCCCCAGCGGGGAGGGTGGCGATGCACACACGGCACGCCACCCGGGGACGGGCGGCGGCACACAGGTGCGACCGCCGCCCGTCGGGGGGTGTTACTTGAGGATCTTGGTGACGCGACCAGCGCCGACGGTGCGGCCACCCTCACGGATGGCGAACCGCAGGCCCTCCTCCATGGCGATCGGCTGGATCAGCTCGACCGTCATCTCGGTGTTGTCGCCCGGCATGACCATCTCGGTGCCGGCCGGCAGGGTCACGACGCCGGTGACGTCCGTGGTCCGGAAGTAGAACTGCGGACGGTAGTTGTTGAAGAACGGCGTGTGCCGGCCACCCTCGTCCTTCGAGAGGATGTAGACCGAGCCCTCGAAGTTGGTGTGCGGGGTGATCGAGCCGGGCTTCACGACGACCTGGCCGCGCTCCACGTCCTCGCGCTTGATGCCGCGCAGCAGCAGACCGACGTTGTCGCCGGCCTGGCCCTGGTCGAGCAGCTTGCGGAACATCTCGACGCCGGTGACGGTGGTCTTGGTCGACGAGGAACGGATGCCGACGATCTCGACCTCCTCGTTCACCTTGACGATGCCGCGCTCCACGCGACCGGTGACGACGGTGCCGCGACCGGTGATGGTGAAGACGTCCTCGACGGGCATGAGGAACGGCTTGTCGATCTCACGCTGCGGCTCGGGGATCGCGGTGTCGACGGCGTTCATCAGCTCCATGAGCTTGTCGCCCCACTCCGCGTCGCCCTCGAGGGCCTTCAGCGCCGAGACGCGGACCACGGGGACGTCGTCGCCCGGGAACTCGTACTCGCTGAGCAGCTCGCGGACCTCCAGCTCGACGAGCTCGAGGATCTCCTCGTCGTCGACCATGTCGGCCTTGTTGAGCGCCACGACGATGTAGGGGACGCCGACCTGGCGGGCCAGGAGGACGTGCTCCTTGGTCTGCGGCATCGGGCCGTCGGTCGCGGCGACCACCAGGATGGCGCCGTCCATCTGCGCCGCACCGGTGATCATGTTCTTGATGTAGTCGGCGTGCCCGGGGCAGTCGACGTGCGCGTAGTGACGGTTCTCCGTCTGGTACTCGACGTGGGCGATCGAGATCGTGATGCCGCGGGCCTTCTCCTCGGGCGCCTTGTCGATCTGGTCGAACGCCGACGCCTCGTTGAGGTCCGGGTACTTGTCGTGCAGCACCTTGGTGATCGCCGCGGTCAGGGTGGTCTTCCCGTGGTCGATGTGCCCGATGGTGCCGATGTTGACGTGCGGCTTGGTCCGCTCGAACTTGGCCTTGGCCACTGGGTTCCTCTCCTCGTGGTCTCGCGTCGTGCGCGAACTCTGGGGTGGGCTTGCTGGGGCCCGGACGGGGGGCTACCCCCGTCCGGCAGGTCACTCGCCGGTCGCCTCGGCGATGTCCATGGCTCGGCGCCGGGTTCGTTCCGCGCCGCGGGCCGTGGACGGCCCTACGGTGCTCACTCTCCCGTCGCCTTCGCGATGATCTCCTTGGCGACGTTGGCCGGGACCTCGGCGTACGAGTCGAACACCATGGTGTAGCTCGCCCGCCCCTGGGTGCGGCTGCGCAGGTCGCCCACGTAGCCGAACATCTCCGAGAGCGGGACCAGGGCCCGGACGACGCGGGCGCCGGAGCGCTCCTCCATCGCCTGGATCATCCCGCGCCGGGAGTTCAGGTCGCCGATGACGTCACCCATGTAGTCCTCGGGCGTGACGACCTCGACGGCCATCATCGGCTCGAGCAGGGCCGGGCTGGCCTTGCGTGCGGCCTCCTTGAAGACCATCGAGCCGGCGATCTTGAAGGCCATCTCCGAGGAGTCGACCTCGTGGTACTGCCCGTCGATGAGGGTCGCCTTGACGCCCACGACCGGGTAGCCGGCGAGTATGCCGTACTGCATGGCGTCCTGCATGCCCTGGTCGACCGAGGGGATGTACTCCTTCGGGATGCGACCACCGGTGACGGCGTTGACGAACTCGTAGGTGGCGGAGTCGCCGCTGATCTCCAGCGGCTCCAGGGTCACCTGGACCTTCGCGAACTGGCCGGACCCACCCGTCTGCTTCTTGTGGGTGTAGTCGACCTTCTCGACGGCCTTGCGGATCGTCTCGCGGTAGGCCACCTGGGGCTTGCCCACGTTGGCCTCGACCTTGAACTCGCGCCGCATGCGGTCGACGAGGATCTCCAGGTGCAGCTCGCCCATGCCGGAGATGACCGTCTGACCGGTCTCCTCGTCGAGGCGGACCTGGAAGGTCGGGTCCTCCTCGGCGAGCTTCTGGATGGCGGTGCCGAGCTTCTCCTGGTCGCTCTTGGTCTTCGGCTCGATGGCGACCGAGATGACCGGGGCCGGGAAGGTCATCGACTCCAGGATCACCGGCTTCTGCGGGTCGCAGAGGGTGTCACCGGTGGTGGTCTGCTTCAGGCCCACGACGGCGACGATCTGGCCGGCGCCCACGCCCTCGCGCTCCTCGCGCTTGTTGGCGTGCATCTGGTAGATCTTGCCGATCCGCTCCTTGCGGTCCTTGGTGCTGTTGAGCACCGGGGACCCGGAGGAGACCTTGCCCGAGTAGACCCGGACGTAGGTCAGCTTGCCGAGGTGCTGGTCGGTCTGGATCTTGAAGGCCAGCGCGGAGAACGGCTCCTCCTCGTCGGCGTGCCGGATGACCTCGGTCTCGCCGTCGAGCGCGGTGCCGACGATCGCCTCGATGTCCAGCGGGCTGGGCAGGTAGTCGATGACGGCGTCGAGGAGGGGCTGCACGCCCTTGTTCTTGAACGCCGTGCCGGTCAGGACCGGGTTGACCTGCGCGGAGATGGTGGCCTTGCGGATGGCCGCCTTCAGCTGCTCGACGGAGATCTCCTCGCCGCCGAGGTAGGCCTCCATGAGGTCGTCGTCGGTCTCGGCGATCGTCTCGAGCAGCTTCTCGCGGTACTCGGCGGCCTGGTCGGCGAGCTCGGCCGGGATCTCCTCGACCGAGTAGTCCTCGCCCATCTGGGTCTCGCCACGCCAGGTCAGCGCGCGCATCCCGACCAGGTCGACGACGCCGATGAAGTCGGCCTCGGCGCCGATCGGCAGCTGCAGCACCGCGGGGTTGGCACCCAGGCGCTCGACCATCATGTCGACGCAGCGGAAGAAGTTCGCGCCGGTGCGGTCGAGCTTGTTGACGAAGCACATGCGCGGGACGCCGTACTTCTCCGCCTGCCGCCAGACCTGCTCGGTCTGCGGCTCCACCCCGGCGACACCGTCGTAGACCGCGACGGCACCGTCGAGCACCCGCAGCGACCGCTCCACCTCGACCGTGAAGTCGACGTGCCCGGGGGTGTCGATGATGTTGATGTCGTGGCCGTTCCAGGAGCACTTCGTCGCGGCGGACGTGATGGTGATGCCGCGCTCCTGCTCCTGCTCCATCCAGTCCATCGTGGCCGCGCCGTCGTGGACCTCACCGATCTTGTAGTTGATACCGGTGTAGAAGAGGATGCGCTCGGTCGTCGTGGTCTTGCCGGCGTCGATGTGCGCCATGATCCCGATGTTGCGGGTCTTGGCGAGGGTGGCCTTGGTGTCGGCCATTCGTCTCTCCTCTTTGGTTCGCAGTGCGCGTGCAGGTGGTCTGCGGGGTGGCCCGGACCACCCGCCGGCCGCGGGGGCTGGCGGAGCCAGCCGGGATGGCACTTACCAGCGGTAGTGCGCGAAGGCCTTGTTCGACTCGGCCATCTTGTGGGTGTCCTCGCGGCGCTTCACCGCGGCACCGAGGCCGTTGCTCGCGTCGAGCAGCTCGTTCATCAGGCGCTCGGTCATCGTCTTCTCCCGGCGCGCCCGGCTGTACTGGATCAGCCAGCGCAGGCCCAGCGTGGTGCTCCGTGAGGCGCGGACCTCGACCGGGACCTGGTAGGTCGCACCACCGACGCGGCGGCTGCGGACCTCGAGGGCGGGCTTGACGTTGTCCAGCGCGCGCTTGAGGGTGACCACCGGGTCGGTGTCGGTCTTGGTGCGGCAGCCCTCGAGGGCGCCGTAGACGATCGACTCGGCGACCGAGCGCTTGCCGTCGACGAGCACCTTGTTGATCAGCTGGGTCACCAGAGGCGACTGGTACACCGGGTCGGCGACCAGCGGCCGGCGCGGCGCGGGGCCCTTGCGCGGCATGTCAGCTCTTCTCCTTCTTCGCGCCGTACCGGCTGCGAGCCTGCTTGCGGTTGCGGACACCCTGGGTGTCGAGCGACCCGCGGATGATCTTGTAGCGCACGCCGGGCAGGTCCTTCACGCGGCCGCCGCGCACGAGCACCATCGAGTGCTCCTGCAGGTTGTGACCGACGCCCGGGATGTAGGCGGTCACCTCGATGCCACTGGTGAGGCGGACACGAGCGACCTTGCGCAGCGCCGAGTTCGGCTTCTTCGGCGTCGTCGTGTAGACGCGCGTGCACACACCACGACGCTGAGGGGAGCCCTTCAGCGCCGGGGTCTTGGTCTTCTCGACCTTGTCCTCGCGGCCCTTGCGGACCAGCTGGTTGATCGTGGGCATGGGTGGCCTGGATCTCCTACCTGCGCTGGGTCGTGCTGTGGATGGTGCTCTGGTCTGTCGTGCTCGGGGTGCCGGTCCTGCTGGGGTCGTACCCGGCCCGGGCCGTGACCCACCTCCGGTCCCCGCGGTCGGGCGTGTCGCCTTCCCCGGGACCGGCCGGCGATGTCAACCGGATCGGTCGCCCCCCGCGACTCGGCGCCACCACCTGGTCGGCAGGCGCACCGCGAACGGGAGCAGGCCCAGGGCACCCTGGGCACGGCTGACCACGATACCCGCGTGCCAGAACCCGGTCAAAGCCGGGTCCGCCACATGTCGACAGGCAGTGGTCAGCCCACCCGTCGGACCCGTACGCCGCGGTCAACGCCTCCTCCGGCCGGGGTGTTCCCGGACGTGGCGGACCGGGCAGGGGCCCGGCGGTGCGGGCGACTGTACCGGCTCCATGGCGCCCGGCGGACCGAGCGGCCCGCGACACCCCGGGGCCTCGGGCGGTCGGGAGGGCGCCTGCGCGGCTGTCGTACCCCAGCCCTACGGTCGGTGTCAGGACGCCCACCGACCGCCACCGGAGGATGCCGTGCACGTCGACCTGGCCCGCGAGCTGAAGACCCATCTGGCCGCGCGGCTGGCCGAGACCGGGGAGCGGGTCACCGCCCTGGACGCCCGTGGCGACCGCGGCTGGGCCCGACCGGCCCTGGGCCTGGCCCCCATCGGTCCGGGGCAGGCCCACCTGGCCATCCGGCTGGCGGTGAAGGACGACGCCGACGTCCTCCTGGCCGGCCTGGACGACGCCGTGCTCGAGGAGATCGACGTGCGGGTGATCGGGCCGGTCCGGGCGCTGTCCTCCCCCACCCCGGACCAGCTGCAGCGCCGGACCCGCCCCCTCTACCCCGGCCTGTCGGTGGGCCACGTCGCGGTCACGGCCGGGACGCTCGGCGGGTTCGTGCGGGTGGACGGTCGGCTGGCGCTGCTGTCCAACAACCACGTGCTGGCCGCGAGCGACTCCGCCTCGCTCGGCGACCCGGTGCTGCAGCCGGGCCCCGCCGACGGCGGCGCGCTCGCCACCGACCGCGTGGGCACCCTCGCGGCGTTCGTCCGGTTCCGGGGCGACGGCGGGACCAACCTGGTCGACGCCGCCGCCGCCGTCCTCGACCCGGAGGTGCCGGCCGAGCCGGGTCGCCTCCCGGGCGGCCCACTCGGCGACGAGGCACCGGACGTGGACGACGTCGACCCCGACGAGCGGGTGGAGAAGGTCGGCCGCACCACCGGGCACACGCTCGGCCGGATCACCGCCGTGGAGGTCGACGGGGTGACTGTCCAGTACGACGACGCCGTCCACACCTTCGACGACCAGGTGGAGATGGAGGGGCTCAGCGGGGACTTCAGCGCGGGCGGCGACAGCGGCTCGGTCATCTGGCGGAGCTCGGACCGGGCACCGCTGGGCCTGCTGTTCGCCGGCAGCGAGACCGGCGGGCGCAACGGCGGCGGGGTCACCTTCGCCAACCCCATGGCCAGCGTGCTGGAGCTGCTCGACCTCGAGTGGGTCGCCGGCTGAAAGGAGGACGCCCGGCCCGTGCCCCCGTCGCGAGACTGCGAGGGGTGAGGAGGACGAGTCCTCCTACTGTCGCGCCGGACTGATCGGGGGCACCATGGGTGCCATGACCGACCGCGCCTCCGCCCGAGCCGCCAAGAGCGCCCTCAGAGCGCGGCTGGGCGCCGACCCCGACGTCGTCGGCGTGGGCGTCGCCCGGGGCGAGAGCGGTTACGTGGTCAAGGTGGACCTGGCCGACGCGCACGCGGCCAGCCGTGTCCCCGGCGTGGTGGACGGCGTCCGCGTCGTCACCGAGGTCGTCGGGGTGGTTCGGGCCCTCTGAGCCCGGGTCGGGCGCACGTCACCTGTCGATACGGTCGCAGTGCGGCACCGACGACGGTGCCGCCGACCTGAGGAGTGGACGTGCGCATCGGCATCCAGGCCAGCTACAGCGGCGGCTTCCGCGAGACCGCCGCGGAGATCCGCGACCTCGAGTCCGCCGGGCTCGACCTCGCGATGGTGGCGGAGGTCTACACCTTCGACGCGGTGAGCCAGCTCGGCTACCTGGCCGCGGTGACCGAGCGGGTCGAGCTGATGAGCGGCATCTTCCCGATCTACAGCCGGACCCCGGCCCTGACCGCGATGACCGCCGCCGGCCTGGACTTCGTGTCCGACGGACGGTTCACCCTGGGCCTGGGCGCCTCCGGCCCGCAGGTGATCGAGGGCTGGCACGGGGTCCCCTACGACGCCCCGCTGCAGCGCACCCGCGAGATCGTCGAGATCTGCCGGCAGGTGTGGCGCCGTGAGCGGCTGGTCCACGACGGGCCGAAGTACACCGTCCCGCTCCCGGCCGAGCGGGGCACCGGCCTGGGCAAGCCGCTCAAGCTGATCAACACGCCGGTGCGCGAGCGGATCCCGGTACTGCTGGCCGCCCTCGGCCCGAAGAACGTCGAGCTCGCCGCGGAGATCGCCGAGGCCTGGGAGCCGATCTTCTTCGTCCCCGAGAAGGCGGCGTCGGTGTGGGGCGAGTCCCTGGCCGCGGGCCGGGCCAAGCGCGACCCGGCGCTCGGCGACCTGCAGGTCATGACCGGCGTCCCGGTCGCCGTCGGGGAGGACGTCGAGGGCCTCCTCGACGCCGTCCGCCCGCAGCTGGCCCTCTACATCGGCGGCATGGGCGCACGCGGCAAGAACTTCTACAACGACCTCGCCCGACGCTACGGCTACGAGGACGAGGCCCGCACCATCCAGGACCTCTACCTCGACGGCCGGAAGGACGAGGCGGCCGCGGCGGTGCCCGACGAGCTGGTGCGGGCGACGTCGCTCATCGGGCCGGAGTCGTACGTCGCCGAGCGGGTCGCCGCATTCCGCGAGGCCGGCGTGACGACGCTGATGCTGCAGCCGCTCGACGGCACCCCCGAGGGCCGGCTGCAGACCGTCGAGACGATGCGCCGGATCGCGGACGGGTAGGCAGCCACCTTCCGTCACGTGACGGTAGAGGCCGGGTTCCCATGGGGAGATCCGCTCACCGGGTCGGGGCCGGCAGGTGGCCGGGAGAGTCTCGGGGGGGGGGGGGGGGGGGGGGGGGGGGCGGGGGGGGGGGGGGGGGGGGGCGGCGGGGGGGGGGGGGGGGGGGGGGGGGGGGGG
>NZ_JBJGYU010000009.1:0-153158 GCF_054050155.1 Geodermatophilus sp. SYSU D00703
CCCCCCCCCCCCCCCCCCCCCCCCCCCCCCCCCCCCCCCCCCCCCCCCCCCCCCCCCCCCCCCCCCCCCCCCCGGTCCTCCCTCAGTGCTCGCCCTTCTCCTTCTCGTACCGCTCGGTCATGGTGGCGACCGCCTGCATCTGCTGGGCGGCGTAGTCCTCCCGCTTGCCGCCGGCGTACTCCTTCCAGTTCAGCGTCTGCTGCGCGTGGCTGACCTCGCCGCCCTGGAAGTGCGGCATCACGTGCTGGGCGATGAGCTCCCACGACCGCTTGGTCGCCTGCGGGTTGGCCCACTCGTGGCCGAGCAGCAGCATGCAGCCGAAGCCGCCGGACTGGTCCCACAGCCGCTGCACCTGGGCGCGGGCGTCCTCCACCGTGCCGATCGCGCCGATCCCGGCCTCGTTGATGAAGTCGATCATCTCCTTGGCGTCGCCGCCCTCGACCGCCATCTGCGGGAACGCCGCGGTCTTCTGGAAGTAGCGGAACCAGGTCTCGATGCCGTACTGGACGTCGGCGTAGGCCTGCTCCCGCGTCTCGGCGATGTGCATCAGCCCGACCAGCCGCCAATCGCGGCGGGACACCGTCTGGCCGTGGTGCTCGGCGCGTTCCTGGACGACGTTCCAGTGGTGGGCCAGTGCGTCGAAGCCCTCCTTGGTCAGCGTGGCGCCGATCGACAGCAGCCCGATGCCGTGCCGTCCGGCCATGCGCGGCCCGGTGGGGGAGGCGACGGCGGCGACGGCGACCTCGAACCGCGGCTCGGTGTAGGGCCGCAGGTGCAGGCGGGCGTCGACCAGCTCGTGCGTGCGGGTCTTCTGGGTGACGGTCTCACCCCGGAGCAGCCGCATGATGATGTCGAGGTCCACCTCGAGCAGCTCGCGGGTCTCCGTCGGGTTGAGCCCCAGCATCATCGAGTCGGTGGGCAGTGAGCCGGGACCGCACCCGAGCATGGCCCGCCCGCGGGTGAGGTGGTCGAGCAGCACCATGCGCTCGGCCACCCACAGCGGGTTGTGGTAGGCGATCGAGGTGACGCCGGTGCCCAGCTTGATGTGCCTGGTCCGTTCCGCCGCCGCGGCGATGAAGATCTCCGGCGAGGCGATGATCTCCGTTCCGGCCGAGTGGTGCTCGCCGATCCACGCCTCGTCGTAGCCGAGGCGGTCCAGGTGCTCGACGAGTTCCAGGTCCCGCTGCAGCGCGAGTGTCGGGTTCTCCCCGGCGGGGTGGAACGGGGCGAGGAACGTGCCGAAGCGCAGCCTGTCCATGGGTCCTCCAGGAGTCCGGGCGGGTCGGCCGAAAGTAACGTGGATCCCACCCCCGCCGGGAGTCCGCTCGTCGAGCCGATCCCGTTCCGGCGGCGTAGCGTTCCGGCACCACCGTTCGAGGGACGCCATGGGCCTGCACCGCCGCATCGACGCCGTGCGTGGCGCCGCGGGCGCGGCTGCCCGCCTCGGCATCGGCCTGGCCGCGGCCCCGGCCCTGGTCACGGCCGGCCTGCTCGGCGGGCCCGCGCGGGCCACCGTCCGGACGGCGACCGAGGCCACCGCGGCCGCGGCCGGCGCCACCCGCCGGGTGGCCCACGCCGCGGCGGTGACCGGCACCCGCGCCGTGGGGACCGTCCTCACCGGCGCCGACCCGATTCCCGACGGGCACCTGCACACGGTGCTCGACGCCGTCAAGGGCATGGTCGAGCCACCTTCCCACCGGCACACCCGCCGCGTCTGGGCCGACCACGGGCACGTCCAGCTGGAGGTGTGCGCCCCCTCGGTCGAGGAGCAGCCCGAGGTGCGCCGGGCGCTGCGCCGCCAGCTGGAGCGGCTGGAGGGCGTCCAGTGGGCCACGGTCAACGACGTCGTCGGCCGGGTCTTCGTCGCCTTCGACGAGCGGCGGGTCGGCATCGGGGACGTCGTCGGCGCGGTGACCGCCATCGAGCAGTCCCGCGGGGGCGCGCAGGTCTTCCCCGCGTCCGTGGAGCACCCCGCCGACCTCGAGCCGCTGCTGGCCGCGGCCGTCGCGGCGGCCGTCGACACCGCCTCCGTCGGCGTCGCCTACCTGGCCAAGGTGCTGCCGATCCCGGCGGTGTCCCGGCACGTCACCCTCGCCATCGCGCTGCTGGACAGCCAGCGGTGGGTCCGGTCCAACCTGGAGAAGCGGATCGGTGCCATCGGCACCGACCTGCTGTTCAACGGGACCAGCGCCTTCCTGCACGCCCTCACGCAGAGCCCGGCCATCCCGGCACTCAACGCCGCGGCCGCCCTCCAGCAGGTGGTGGAGATGCGCGCCCGCCGCCAGGTGTGGCAGCGCCGCGAGGCCGAGCTGTGCGGTCCCGAGCCGGAGGACGAGTCCGAACCGCTGACGCCGCCGGGGCAGCGCCCGGTGCCGCTGCCGGACGGCCCGATCGAGACCTACCGCGCCCGCCTCGAGCCGATCTCCCTGGCCGCCGCGGTGGGGCTGCTGCCGCTCACCGGCAGCCCCGGGCGGGCGGCGGACATGCTCAAGTCGCAGAACCCCAAGGCTGCAGCCCTGGGCCGGGAGTCCTTCGGGGCCGTGCTGGACCTGCTGATGTGCCGGCGCGGGATCCTGCCCCTCGACGGGACGGCCTACCGCCGCCTGGACCGGGTCGACACCGTCGTCCTGGACGCCGGCACCCTCTCCACCGGCCCGCCCGTCGTCATCGAGGCGACCGCCACCGCCGAGGGCTGGGACGACGCCGCCGTGTGGACCGCCGCGGTCCGGCTGCTGGGCCAGGACCGCCAGGAGCACCACGACGGCGAGCCGCGCCTCCGGCTGGGGCCGCCGCGGACGGCGGACGGCGCGGAGGGCGGCGAGGTGCGCAACCTGCTGCGCGGACGCCGCCGGGTGGGCGTCGTGACCATCGCACCGGAGCTCGACCCGCACGCCGAGGCCCTGATGGCCGCCGCCTCCGAGGCCGGTCACCGGCTGGTGCTGCCGCGGCACGTGGGCACCCGCGAGGTCGCCGGCGCTGCCGACGAGATCGCCCCCGCCGGCGAGCACCTTGTGGAGACGGTGCGGCGGCTGCAGTCCGACGGGCGCGCCGTGCTGCTCGTGTCGGCCACCGACGGGCCGGCGCTGATGGCCGCCGACGTCGCGATCGCCCCCGTCGTCCCCGGCTGTGCGCCCGCGTGGGGCGCCGACCTGGTCACCGGGCCCGGCCTGGTCGACGCGTGCGCCGTCGTCGCCGCCACGGTCCCCGCCCGCGCGGTGAGCCGCCGGTCGGTGACGACCGCCGTGACCGGCAACGTGCTCGGCGGGCTGCTGGCGGCGGTGGGCAGCGCCCGGTACGGGCAGGCCAAGGCGACCGCCCCGGGCAAGACCGCGACCACCGCCACGCTGCTCGACGGCGCGGTCACCGCCGTCCGCGCCGCCCGGCGGCCGCCACCCCTGGCGTCGGTCCACACGCCGTGGCACGCGCTGGCCCCCGACGACGTCCTCGGCCGGCTGGCCGACCTGCCCCAGCAGCCCGACGGTCCCGACGGGCGCGTGCCCGGGGCGGTCCGCGTGGTGCGGTCCCTGCCGGTGGTGCGGGTGCCCGCCCGCTTCCTGCGGACCGTCGCCGCCGAGCTCGCCGACCCGCTCACCCCCGTGCTGGCCACCGGCGCCGGCGCCACCGCCGCCCTCGGGGAGAACACCGACGCGCTGCTGGTCGGCGGCGTCACGGTGATGAACGCCCTGGTCAGCGGATTGCAGCGGCTGCGCGCCGAGACCGCGCTGGAGGCGCTGCTGCTGGAGCAGGACGTCACCGTCCGGCGGGAGGTCGACGGCCGGTGCGAGGACGTCCCCGCCGGCGAGCTCCGGGTGGGCGACGTCGTGTGCGTCGGCGCCGGGGACGTGGTGGCGGCCGACGCCCGGCTGCTGGAGGCGACCGACCTCGAGGTCGACGAGTCGAACCTGACCGGCGAGTCCCTCCCGGTGTGCAAGACCGTGCCGGCCACGCCCGGCGCCGACGTCGCCGACCGGACCTGCATGCTCCACGACGGCACCACCGTGGTCGCCGGCAGCGGTCGCGCCGTCGTCGTCGCCGTCGGGTCGGCCACCCAGGCCGGGCGCGCCGCGCGCGCCGCCGGCGGGGCCGCGCCCCCCGCGGGCGTGCAGGCCCGTCTCGCCGAGCTCACCCGGGCGGTGCTCCCGCTGACCCTCGCCGGCGGGGCGGCCGTGACCGCGCTCGGCGTGCTGTGGCGCCGCCCGCTGCGCGAGGCGGTCGCCGCGGGCGTCGCGGTCGCCGTCGCCGCCGTCCCCGAGGGCCTGCCGCTGGTCGCGACGGTGGCGCAGCAGGCGGCCGCCCGGCGGCTGTCCCGCCGCGGCGCGGTCGTCCGCAGCGCGCGCGTGCTCGAGGCGCTCGGCCGGGTCGACACCGTCTGCTTCGACAAGACCGGGACGCTCACGGAGAACCGGCTGCGCGTCGCCCGGCTGCTGCCGCTCGGCGACGGCACCCCCGACGGTTCACCCGACGGCGACGAGGACGGCGTGCTGCGGCTGGCCGGGGCGAGCGTCGCCAACGGCGACGCCTCGGCGCACGAGACCGACCGGGCCGTCGTCGAGGCCGCGCGGGAGCGGGGGGTGGCCCCGGACGGCGAGGCGGAGGCCTGCGTGCCCTTCGCCGCCGAGCGCGGCTTCTCCGCGGCGGTCCGGGACGGCCGGCTGCTGGTGAAGGGTGCACCGGAGGTGGTCGCGGCGCGGTGCGCCGGGTCGCCGGACGTGCGGTCGGCGGTGCAGGAACTGGCCGCCGACGGGCTGCGGGTGCTCGCCGTGGCCGACCGCGACCTGGACGGCGTCCCCGACGACCTGGACGCGGCGGCACAGGACCTGCGGCTGCGCGGGCTGCTCGGTCTGGCCGACACGCTGCGACAGTCGTCGGTGGCCGCGATCGAGCAGCTGCGGGCCGCCGGCGTCCGGGTGGTGCTGGCCACCGGGGACCACCCGGAGACCGCCGGGGCGATCGCGGCGCAGGCCGGCGTGCCCGGCGCCGACCGGGTGGTCACCGGGGCGCAGTTCGCCCGGGCGTCGGACACCGAGCGGGCGCAGATGGTCGCGGAGGGCACCGTCTTCGCCCGGCTGTCCCCCGAGCAGAAGGTGTCGCTGGTGAGCGCGCTGCGCCGCGCCGGAGCGACGCTGGCGATGACCGGCGACGGGGTGAACGACGCCGCCGCGATCCGGCTGGCCGACGTCGGGATCGGCGTCTCCGGCGCCGAGTCCCCGGCCGCGCGGGCCGCAGCGGACCTGGTGCTCACCGACCTCGACCTGACCCGGCTGGTGGACGCGATCGGCGAGGGCCGGGCCATGTGGCGACGGGTGCGCGACGCGGTGTCGATCCTGGTCGGGGGCAACGCCGGCGAGGTGGCCTTCACCGTCCTCGGCACCGCCTTCGGCGGGCGGGCGCCGCTGGGCACCCGTCAGCTGCTGCTGGTCAACCTGCTCACCGACATGTTCCCGGCGCTCGCCGTCGCCGTGGCCTCCCCGCGGGCCGCCGTCCTCGAGCAGACGGAGGGCCCGCTGGCCGGTCACCCGCTGGAGGCCGTGCTCCGCGACGGGCCGGAGCGCGGGTTCTCCGGGGCGGTCCGCCGCATGGTGCTGGTCCGCGGCGCGGCCACCGCCGCCGGCGCCACCGGGGCGTGGGCGGCCGGCCGGCTCACCGGGCCCGCCGGCCGCGCCGGGACCATGGGCCTGGCCGCGCTCATCGCCACCCAGCTCGGCCAGACCGCGTGGGCCGGCCGGCGCAGCCCGCTGGTGCTGGCCACCGCCGCCGGGTCGCTGGCGGTGCTGGTGGCGGTCGTGTCCACGCCCGGCGTCAGCCGGTTCTTCGGCTGCACCCCGCTCGACCCGCTGTCGTGGGGCGTCGTGCTGGGCTGGGCCGCCGCCGGCACCGCGGGCGCCGAGGTCGTGCCGGCCCTCGTGCAGCGGTACCGCGCCCGGTCGGGCGGCTGACCGCCCGGCTCACCAACTCAGCGGGGGGGTGGGCGGCCCGCCGGCGAGGACCTCCTCGGCCCGCCGGCGGATGGCGGTGTCCCGGGCTGCGTTGGTGAGGACGTAGGAGCGCCCCGAGCGGATGGCGTCCACCACGAGGTCGGCCACCTCGTCGGGCTCCAGCGGTGGCGCGGACCGGGCCTGCAGCTCGGCGCGGGCGGCACGGGTGACCGCGCCGGCGTCCGTGGGAGGGCCTGCGTGCGCCGGCCGGTTGCGGGACGACGTGTCGAAGTTGGTGCGCACCGCGCTCGGGCACAGCACGGAGACCCCGACGTGCGAGCCGGCCTCCCGCAGCCGGAAGTGCAGCGACTCCGTCAGCGCCACGACCGCGTGCTTGGACGCCCCGTAGGCGCCCAGCGAGCCGGCGAACAGCCCGAAGACCGAGCTGGTGTTGACCACCTGGGCGGCGTCCTGCTGCTGCAGCACCGGCAGGAAGGCCCGGATGCCGTGGACGACGCCCCACAGGTTGACGCCGAACACCCACTCCAGGTCGGCGAGCGGGACCTCCCACAGCGGGTCCTGCGAGCCGCCGACGCCGGCGTTGTTGCACAGCAGGTGCCCCGCCGAAGGCGTCCAGCACGGCGTCCCGCAGGGCCTCCACCGAGGCGGGGTCGGAGACGTCGGTGACCACGGGCAGCACCTCGCCCCCCGCGGCGGCCAGCTCCGCCGCGGCGGACCGGAGCACCGGCGCCTCCACGTCGGCCATGACCACGCGCATCTCCTCGGCGGCGAACCGCCGGGAGAGGGCCAGCCCGATCCCGCTGGCCGCGCCGGTCACCACGGCCACGCGACCGGCGGCCACGAGGCCGTCTGCGCCCACGCTGCACCTCGTTCCCGCGGCTGTCCGCGCCGACATCGGCCGACGGGAACCCCGACGAGCCGGTTGCGCTCCGCCCGGTCGCGTTCAAGCGGGAGAAGGCGCGGGAGTTCGGCGCCACCCACACCTTCGCCGACGCCGGAGAGGCGCACGAGGCCGTCGTCGAGATGACCCGCGGCCAGCTGGCCGACCACGCCATCTGCACCGTCGGCGTGCTCACCGCCGACGTCGTCTCCGCCGCGGCGGCGATCGTCGGCAAGGGCGGCCAGGTCACCGTCACCTCGGTGGGCCGGACCGGGGAGAACCAGATCCAGCTCGCCGCCGGCGGGGGTGTGGTCGGCTACCAGCGGCGGATCCAGGGCCACGTCTTCGGGATGAGCAACCCGCTCTACGACATCCCCCGGCTGCTGACCCTCTACCGCGAGGGCCGGCTCAAGCTCGACGAGCTGATCAGCCGGCGGTACACCCTCGACGAGATCAACCAGGGCTACCAGGACCTCGACGAGGGCACGATCATCCGCGGCATCGTCGTCCACGACAGCTGACGCGGGGCACCGTCGCGCCGGCGGCACTACCGTCGCCGGCGTGACGCTCCGCGAGCTCGTCGTCCTCGGCACGGCGAGCCAGGCGCCCACGCGGACCCGTAACCACAACGGCTACCTGCTCCGGTGGGACGGCGAGGGCCTGCTGTTCGACCCCGGCGAGGGCACCCAGCGGCAGATGCTGCTGGCCGGCGTGCCCAGCAGCGCGGTCACCCGGATCTGCCTGACCCACTTCCACGGCGACCACTGCCTGGGCGTGCCCGGCGTGGTGCAGCGGATGTCGCTGGACCGGGTCCCGCACCCGGTGCACGCGCACTTCCCGGCGTCCGGCCGGGAGTTCTTCGGCCGGCTGCGCGCCGCATCGGTGTTCCACGACGTGCTCGACCTGCGGGAGGAGCCGCTGGTCGCCGACGGGCCGGTGGCCGCGGGGCCGTCGTGGACGCTGGAGGTCCGCCGCCTCGACCACCTGGTGGAGACCTTCGGCTACCGGCTGGTCGAGCCGGACGGACGGCGGATGCTGCCCGAGGCGCTGGCGGCCGCCGGCATCGCCGGCCCCGACGTCGGGCGGCTGCAGCGCGCGGGCGCGCTGGACGTCGGCGGCCGCACCGTGCACCTCGCGGAGGTCAGCGCGCCGCGGCCGGGGCAGCGGGTCGCCTTCGTGATGGACACGCGGCTGTGCGACGCGGTGTCCGCCCTCGCCGAGGACGCCGACCTGCTGGTGGTCGAGTCGACCTTCCTGGAGGGGGACGCCGCGCTGGCCGCCGCCCACGGCCACCTCACCGCCCGCCAGGCCGCGACCGTCGCCGCCCGGTGCGGGGTGCGCCGGCTGGTGCTCACCCACTTCTCCCAGCGCTATCCCGACCCGGACCGCTACCGGGACGAGGCGGCGGCGGTCTTCGACGGCGACCTGGTCGTCGCCGAGGACCTGCAGACGGTACCCGTGCCACGCCGGCGCGAGGGCTGACCTGCTGCCCGGCGGAAGGCCTCCTGTGCTCCCCGTCACGTCATCGCGATACTCCCGACCGGGCCGCCCGGCCCGCGCACGGCGGCGTGATCGACGAGGAGGCTGACGCGTGAGGACACAGGCAGCGGTGCTCTGGGAGTACGGCCAGGACTGGCAGGTCGAGGAGATGGAGCTCGACGAGCCCCGCGGCGGGGAGGTGCTGGTCAAGCTGGCCGCCTCGGGCCTGTGCCACTCGGACGAGCACGTGCGGGTGGGCGACCTCCCGATGGAGGCCGTGCCGGTGATCGGCGGCCACGAGGGTGCCGGGATCGTCGAGAAGGTGGGCCCGAACGTCACCAAGGTCGAGGAGGGCGACCACGTCGTCCTCAGCTTCATCCCGGCCTGCGGCGACTGCACCTGGTGCGCCTCCGGCCACCAGAACCTCTGCGACAAGGGCGCGGGCATCAACATCGGCCTGCAGCAGGACGGCACCGCCCGGCACCACGTCCGCGGTCAGGACGCCCGGCTGATGTGCATGCTCGGCACCTTCTCGCCCTACACCGTGGTCAACCAGGACTCGGTGGTGCGGATCGAGGACGACATCCCGCTGGACAAGGCGGCCCTGGTCGGCTGCGGCGTCACCACCGGCTGGGGCACCGCCGTCTACGGCGCGCAGGTCCAGCCCGGCGACACCGTGGTCGTCTTCGGCATCGGCGGCGTCGGGGCCAACGCCCTGCAGGGCGCCCGGATAGCCGGGGCGACGCGGATCGTCGCGGTCGACCCCGCCCCGTACAACCGGGAGAAGGCCACCACCTACGGGGCGACGCACACCTTCGCCACCGCCGCCGAGGCCGCCGAGGCGGTCGCCGACCTCACCTGGGGGCGAATGGCGCAGTCGGCGATCATCACCATCGACGTGGTGACGCCGACGATCATCGCCGACGCGATGTCCGTGGTCGGCAAGCTCGGCCGGGTCGCCCTGACCTCGCTCGGATCGGTCTCCCTGCGCGACGTCCGGCTGCCGGTGTTCGAGCTGACCGCGTGGCAGAAGCAGGTCGTCGGGTGCCTGTTCGGCAACGCCAACCCACGGGCCGACATCCCCAAGCTGCTGTCGCTGTACCGGCAGGGCCAGCTGGTCCTCGACGAGCTGGTCACCCAGACCTACACCCTCGACCAGGTCAACGAGGGCTACCAGGCGATGCGCGACCACCGCGCCATCCGCGGCATGATCACCTACGACTGACCGGGTCGCCGCCGCTCAGCGCACCGGGCCGCCGCCGTAGTCGCCGAACGGCGTGACCGGCGCGGCCGCGACCGGGACCTCGGCGAGCGCGCGGCCGTCCGCGCCCAGGGTGCGCACGGTCCGGGCCCCCTCGAGCAGCCGCACGACCGCGCCGCCGCCGTCCAGCGGCAGCGCGGTCAGCACCCCGCCGCGCCGGTCCAGGACGGCGGCCCGGACGGCGTCGGGGGGAGCGGCCACGACCAGCCAGCGGCCGCGGTCGTCGGGCAGGTCGCAGGTCCGCGCGACCACCAGCCCGGCCACGGCGGTCGTGCCCGACGGCGTCGACACCCCGCACGGGGTGACCCGCGCGCCGCTCCCCGCCCAGGTGGTCACGAGCAGCCCGCCGCCCGGGCTGCGGCCGACGAGGACGGCGACGGTCCCCGGGACCCGGTGCAGCGGCAGCACCCCCGACCACAGCAGCTGCGGCTCCAGCGCCTCGGGCGTCGTCCCCAGCGGCCCGGCCAGCTCGGCGAGGGCGGCCGCGACCACCGCGGGGTCCGGCCGCACCGTCACCGGCCGCAGCGGCGCCGGCTCCGGGGCCCCGGCGGCCGGCGGCAGCGGGGTGGCGCGCTCGGGCGCGGCCCGGTCCACCACCCGTTCTCCGCGGCGCACCCGGACGCTGGTGGCCGCGCCGGCCCCCTCGACCGGGGCCACGGCCACGCCGTCGACGTCGGTCACCGGCAGGTAGGTGCGGCCGACCGTTCCGCGGGGGCCCACCTGCAGCCGCGGGGACACCTCGACGACGTCGTCCCGTCCGGCCACGACGACCAGCGTGGCGGCACCCGGCCCGCCGAGCAGCAGCGACGCCGGCCGGCCGGGCCCCAGGACCTGCGGCACGTGCGCGACCAGCTCTCCGGCCGCGGCGCCGACCGGCCCGGTGAGCCACACGCCGCGCAGGTCCTCGTCCACCGTGCCCGCCACGAGGACCACCCGGCCCGCCGGGGTGTCCGTGGCCAGGACGACCTGCCGCTCCTCCTCGGGCGGCGGCACCAGCGGCCCCCACTCCAGCCGCCGGACGGCGTCGACGAACGCGCGGTCCCCGGCGAGCGTGCCCCGGGTCGGCTCCGCGAGGACGGCGACGGGCGCAGTGGCGGGCTCGGTGGCGACCGGGACCGGCGGCGGGGGCGCGGGCGGCGACCCGCCGAGGGCCAGCGGCACCGCGACGGCGGCCGCCCCCACGACCGCCGTCGCCGCCGCGGCGCGCAGCCGGCGGGACCGGCGGCTGCGGGCGGCGGCGTCGGCGACCGCCTCCGCGGTGCCCAGCCGCCACCGCGCCGGCGGCGGAGGGGGACGGCGTCGAGCGACTCGAGCACCTGCTCCCCGCGGTCCAGCCGGCCGGCCGCGGAGGCCAGGGCGGCGGAGGCGGTCGCCCGCGGGTCGGTGCCCGGCCGGCCCCAGCGGCGGTGCACCCGGGCCAGCGCGGTCTGCACGGCGTCCTCGGCGCGGCCGGCGTCCGCGGTCAACCGCAGCGCCTCGGCCAGCAGCGCCGGCCGCTCGGCGGCGACGAACCGCTCGAAGGCCTCCTCGACGTCGCGCACCGCTCCAGTCTGGGAGCTCAGCCGCCCGCCGCGACCGGTAGCGGCGGAAGGCGGCGAGCAGCCGGGAGCTGCGCGCCTCGGCGGCACCCCGGTACTCGCCGTGCGTGACCACGTGGAGTTCGTCGGCGCGCACCGCCTCGACCACCTGCGCGCCCACCTCGTCGGGCTCGATGAACCGCAGCCGGCCGGTCTCGGCGAGGTCGACGTCGACCAGGCCGGTGGGGCCGGTCCCCGGTCGGGTCCGCGGGCTGTTCTCGATGTCGGTGTTCACCGCGCCGGGGAGCAGGGGGTGACGCCGACCCGCGAGCCGGTCCTGGCGCGCTCCGCGGCCGGCACCTCGCTGATGCCGAGCACAGCGGCCTTGCTCGCCACGGAGGGGGCGACGTTCCGCTGGCCGACGAGTACCGCCATCGACGAGGTGTCGAGGGCGCGAATCCCGATCTGGGGCTCCACTGCGTCCGTCCCCCCGGTGTGGTGCACGTCTCTCTCGGGAGCGACGCCAGGGACGGGGCGGCGACCGGTGGTCCCCCTCTCCGGCCGGACGGGAGACCTCCTCAGAGGACGCCGGGGTTCATGATCCCGAGCGGGTCGACGGCGGCCCGGACGCGCGCGGCGAGGTCGAGGACGTCGGGGCCGACCTGATCGGCGAGCGCGTGCACCTTGGCCCGGCCCACGCCGTGCTCGCCGGTGATGGTGCCGCCGGCCTCGATCGCCGTCCGCAGGATCGCGTCGAACGCGGCCTGCGCCCGGCGGACGCTGCCGGCGTCGCCGGGCCGGTAGAGGATCGCCGGGTGCAGGTTGCCGTCGCCGGCGTGCGCGAAGACGGGGATCTCGACGCCGTGCTCGGCGGCGATGGCCGCGATCCGCTCCAGCGTGGCCGGCAGCCGGTCGACCGGGACGCAGACGTCCTCGGGCATCACCGCGCCGCGGGCGTCGACGGCCGGCCCGGTCGCCCGCCGGGCCTCCAGGAACGCCTCGCCCTCGGCCGGGTCGTCGGTCTCCAGCACCTCGCGGGCGCCCGCGGCCCGGCAGCACTCGGCCATGACCGCGGCCTCCGCCGATCGGGCCGCGCCGGGGGCGTCGGACTGGGCGACGAGCAGGGCGCCGGCGGTGCGGTCGAGCCCCATCGGCCGGAAGTCCTCGACGGCGTTGACCGCGGCCCGGTCGAGCAGCTCCACCATCGACGGGCGCACCCGCGCGGTCATGGCCACGACCGCGGCCCCGGCGTCGGCCGGCGTGTCGAACCACGCGACGACGGTGGCCGCGGGCTGCTGGGCCGGGACCAGCCGCAGCACCACCCGGGTCACCACGCCGAGGGTCCCCTCGCTGCCGACGAACAGCGGCAGCAGCGGCAGGCCCGCGACGTCCTTCACCGTGCGGCCGCCCAGGACCACCAGCCGCCCGTCGGGCAGGACGACGTCCAGCCCGAGCACGTAGTCGCTGGTGACGCCGTACTTGACGCAGCAGATGCCCCCCGCGTCGGTGGCGACGTTGCCCCCGATCGTCGAGATGCGGAACGACCCCGGGTCCGGCGGGTACCACAGCCCGTGGACGGCGGCGGCCTCCTTGACCGCGACGTTGAGCGCGCCGGGCTCCACGACCGCCACCCGGGTGACCGGGTCGACCTCGATCGCCGTCATCCGCTCGGTGCAGACCACCAGGCAGCCCGGCACCGCGGTCGCGCCGCCGGCCAGCCCGGTGCCCGCGCCGCGGGGGACCACCGGCACCCGGTGCTCGGCCGCCCAGCGCACCGCCGTCTGCACCTGGCCGGCGTCCTCCGCGCGGACGACGGCGACCGGCTGCCCGGCGTCGGCCGCCCGGGTCCAGTCCTGCCGGTACTTCTCGGTCCGTGCGGGGTCGGTGACGACGACCCCGTCGGGGAGGGACTCCACCAGCTGCCGCACCGCTCGCTCGTCCATGGACAGCAGCCAACCACCGGCGCGCCGCGGACGGCGGCCACGCGCGCGACCACCGCGTGCGACGGCGCGCGCCGCGGCTCCGGAGCGTCCGGATCGCTGCTTCCGAGCCGTGTCCGGCGGCTCCTAGCCTGCGCGTGGCCAGCGACCGTCCGGCGGTTCCCTGCCCGCGCCGGGCCCGCGCCCTGCGAGGAGGCACGCATGAGGACACGCCGGAGCGCCGTCGTCGGGGCCGCCGCCCTGGCGCTGGTCACCGTGCCGGCTGCCGCGGCCGGCGCCCAGGAGGGCGTCACCACGGTGGCGGGCGGCCTGGACGGCCCGCGCCAGGTCGCCGAGTACAGCGACGGCCGGCTGCTGGTCGCCGAGTCCGACACCGGCGAGGTCTCCTCGGTCGACCCCTCCGACGGCACCGCGGAGGCGGTCGTCACCGGGCTGGTGAACCCGCAGGGCGTGGGGTACCGGGACGGCGAGATCTGGATCGCCGCCGGCGAGACCGGCCCGCCGGAGGAGGGGGCGCCGCCGCCGCCGCCCGAGCCGCCGGCCGTCGGGCAGGGCGGGCCCGGCCTGCTGGTCACCGACACCGGGGGTGAGGTGCTGCGCACCATCGACACCCTCGCCTACGAGCTGGAGAACAACCCCGACGGGCAGACCCAGTTCGTCGACGGCGCGCCGGTCGACGCGCTGTCCAACCCGTTCGCGCTCCTCGTGCAGCGCGACCGCGTGCTGGTGGCCGACGCGGGCGCCAACACCGTCCTGTCGGTCGACCGCGAGTCGGGGGAGATCTCGACCTTCTTCGTCCCGCCGGTCATCGGCCCCGACGAGGTCGCGGCCTGCGGCGAGACGCCGAACAACCCCGGCACGGTGGGCTGCGACCCGGTGCCGACCGGCGTGGCCCGGGGCCCGGACGGGCGCATCTACGTGAGCACCCTGGGTGCCGAGGTGCCCGACGCGGCGCGGGTGTACGTCCTGTCCCGCGACGGTGAGGAGGTCGACGTGCTCGACGGGTTCACCTCGCTCACCGGGGTCGAGGTCGACCGGGAGGGCACGGTCACCGTCTCGGAGCTGCTGGAGGGCCTGCCGGAAGGGGAACCGGGCCCGGACTTCGACCCGGCCACCGTGGGCCAGCTCATCCGCGTGGACGGCGACGAGCGGACCTACGCGCAGGTCACCATGCCGACCGGGCTGCTGCTCGAGGACGGCGAGCTGTACGCGTCGGCGTGGAGCATCGCCGGCTTCGTCGGACTGCCGGCCCGCGGCGAGGTGGTGCGCGTGGCCGACGACGCCTTCGCACCCGCGGAGTAGCTCCCGCCCGCAGCGGGGCACGACTCCCGGCGGTGGGCGTGCCCCGCGGCGCGCGCGGGGCGGCCCGTTCCGCTCCGCGACCTCCGGCCCTGGAGGTGTCCCGCCCGGCGGGAGACGCTGGAGCCGTGGGAGGAGGCCACGATGGCGCTGCCGATCCGATGGGGAGGAGGGGTGCACCGGCGGGGACGGCTGTCCCGTGCCGTGCACCGCGGCTGGGACCTGGTCGGGGCGGACGTCGTCCGGCCCCGGCTGGTGACCCTGGAGGTCCGGGGCCGGACCACCGGCCGCGCGACGTCGACGCCGCTGGTGGTCACACCCCTGGGCGGGCGGCGGTACCTGGTCGCCCTCCGCGGTGAGGGAACCGGCTGGGTCCGCGACGTCCGGGCCGCGGGCGGCCGGGCGGTGCTGCGGCACGGGCACCGCGAGCCGGTGCGCCTGGAGGAGGTGCCGCCCGCGGCGCGCCCGCCGGTGATCCGGCGCTACCTGGAGCTGGCGCCCGGCCGCCGGGTGGACCGGGCGGCGCCGGGGGTCGGGACGCCCCGGGTGGCCGCCGACGTCCCCGTGTTCCGGGTGGTCCCCGAGCCGGTCACGCCGACGGGGCGAGGGCGGCGCGGAGGAAGCCGCTGACCGCGCCGAGGCTGGCGGGGCGGTCGAACGCGGGGTCCTCGTGGTTGGCCCCGCCGAGCAGGGCGAAGGACGTGTCGACCCCCGCGGCGCGCAGTGCCGCGACCAGCCGCCGGCTGTGGGTGGACGGGACGAGCCCGTCGGCGTCCCCGTGCACGACGAGGAACGGCGGAGCACCGGCACGGACGTGGGTGAGCGGGCTCGCCGCGCGGGCCCGCTCCGGGTCGTCGGCGGTCGCCTGCAGCCCGAGCAGGCGGGCCTCGAACGAGGGCACCAGCGGCGGGCCGCTGACGAAGGGCGGCAGCGGGCCCTCGGGGACGTCGGTGTCGCGGGCCAGCAGGTCGGTCACCGGGAACCAGGTCACGACCGCCTGCACCGAGCTGTCGCCCAGCTCGCCGTCCCGCGCGTCGGGGCACAGGCCGGCCAGGGCGGCGAGGTGGCCGCCGGCCGAGGCGCCCCAGGCGCCGACCCGGGTGGCGTCGACCCCGTGGGCCGCCCCCTCGGCGCGCAGCCACCGCACCGCGGTCCGGACGTCGTCCAGCTGCGCCGGGAAGGTCGCCTGACCGCTGAGCCGGTACTGGACCGCGGCGACGGCGACGCCGTCCGCGGCCACCGGCACCAGCCGCTCCGCGGCGCGGTCGGTGCGCGCGCCCCGCAGCCAGCCGCCCCCGTGCAGGTAGACGGCGACCGGCGCCGGCCGGGGCGCCTCGGGGACGTACAGGTCCAGGCACAGCTCGACGCCGTCCGGCCGGGCGTAGGGGAGGTCGCGGAGAACGGTGGTGGGCGGCATGGTGCTCCAGGGTCGGTCGGGGGGCGGCCGCCAGCCTGGACCGTGTCACAGCGGGCGGCAACCCGCCGTTACGCTCGCCGGGTGCCGGCCAAGCCGCTGCGGGACGTCGTCGCGCCCGGCCTGGACGTGCTGTTCTGCGGCATCAACCCCTCGCTGCTGTCGGCGGCGCGCGGGCACCACTTCGCCCGGCCGGGGAACCGCTTCTGGCCGGCGCTGCACCTGGCCGGCCTCACTCCGCGGCGCATGACCCCCGACGAGGACGGCGAGCTGCCGAGGTACGGCCTGGGCGTGACCAACCTGGTGGACCGGCCGACCCGCACCGCGGCGGAGCTGACCGCGGACGAGCTACGGGAGGGGGCCGCGGCGCTGGCCGACCTGGTGGCGCGGTACCGGCCGCGGGTGCTCGCCGTCCTCGGGGTCGGCGCCTACCGGACCGGCTTCGGCCGGCCACGGGCGGTCCTGGGCCGGCAGGACGAGCGGGTCGGCGGCGCGCAGACCTGGGTGGTGCCCAACCCCAGCGGCCTGAACGCCCACTACCAACTGCCCGACCTGGCGCGGCTGTACCGGGAGCTGCGGTCAGCGGCGCGCGGCGAGGGCGCGCAGCTCGTGGACCGACTCCAGGGTCGGCGCGGCGGCGAGGGCGGCGGCGAGGGCGCGCTCCTCGCGGCGCCGGGCGCGGGCCCGGCGGTGCTCGGTGAGGGCGGTCCGGAGACGGGGCACGGCGGTTCCTCCTCGGATCAGGCGCCGGACAGCGCCGGCACGCGGGGCGCGGAGGCGGAGACGGCGTAGACGCCGTCCTCCGCGGTGAGGGTCGAGCCGGGCAGCAGGCGGCGTACCAGCCCGACGGCGCTGTCGTTGTCCTCCTGCACGTCGGCGGTGAGGGTGACGACGCCGCGCCGTCCGGCCAGCTCGACCAGCTCGCGAAGCAGCTGCCGGCCGACGCCGACGCCCTGCCACCCGTCCTCGACGACGACGGCGAGCTCGGCCGTCGCCGGGTCGGCGGGGGAGCGGTCGTAGCGGGCCACCCCGACGCCCTCGCCGCCCACCTCCGCGACCAGCGCCTCCCGCAGGTCGTGATCGACGGCGACCAGGTGGGGGAGCGCCCCCTGCGGTGGCCGGTGCAGCGGCGCGTGGAACCGGCGGTAGACGGTCTCCGGCGACAGCCGGCTCCACAGGCGGCAGAACCGCGGTCCGTCGTCCGGCCGCACGGGCCTGGTCGTCACCCCGATGTCCATGCCGCCTCCTCAGTTCGGATGATGAACTCTGCTCCCGTCGAGGATGGTTCGTCAAGTGAACTCAGCGCGGTAGGCTCGGCCCGTGAGCGACGCCCTGTGGGACCGGTCGCGGTGCTCGGTCGCGGGCACGCTGGCCGTCGTCGGCGAGAAGTGGAGCCTGCTCGTGCTGCGGGAGGCGTTCCTCGGCGTGCGCCGCTTCGCCGACTTCCAGCGGGTGCTCGGTGCGCCGCGGGCGGTGCTCACCGACCGGCTGAACACCCTGGTCGGCCAGGGGGTGCTGCGGCGGGTGCCCTACCAGGCGGAGGGGGAGCGGCAGCGGCACGAGTACCGGCTCACGCAGAAGGGGGTCGACCTCTACCCGGCGCTGGTCGCGCTGATGGAGTGGGGCGACCGCTACCTCGCCGAGGAGGGGACCGCGCCCCTGGAGCTGCGGCACCGCGACTGCGGCGAGCCCGTGCACCTGGCGCTGGTCTGCGAGGCCGGGCACGAGCTGTCCGGCGCCCGCGAGGTCCGCCCCGTCCCCCGCGTCCCTGCCGGCTCCGAGGCCCCCCGTTCCCGCTGACGAGAGCGGCGCCGGCCGGCCGGGGCCCGCTGACAGCCTCGGCCGCGTGCCGGTCCCGGGGGCCTCGAGCCGACTCGCCACGCTGTCGCTGCCGAACACGACCGTCGACTCCGTCGTCGACGACCCGGGGGACGCGACCACGCCGCCGTCCTGCCGCGTGCAGCTGACGGTCACCCACCCGCCCGCCGGTGACCGCGTCGCCGTCTGGGTCCACCTGCCGGCGGAGACGTGGAACGGCCGCTTCCAGGGTGTCGGCGGGGGCGGCTTCCTCGGCGGCTCCCCGGAGTTCGGCCATCAGGTGGTGCTCGAGCGGGGCAACCCCGTCTCGGCGGCCGAGTTCCAGGCCGCGCTGGACGCGATCGTCGAGCAGTGCGACGTCGTCGGCGACGGCGTGCGCGACCGTGTGGTGGGCGACCCGCTCGGCGCGCGGCCCCATCTCGACGCCCTCGTCGGCCTGCCGACGCCGGACGGCCCCCAGACCGCGACCGACGTCGAGGTGGTCCGGCTGATCGGGGAGGGGCCGCGGCGGCGCGACGGCGGGTTCCTCTGGCACGGCCTCGCCCCCGGGGCGCCCTTCGCCGGCCTGCACGACACCGCCGTGGTGGACGGCGAGCTGGTCGGGCAGCCGTTCGTCTTCGACCTGTGGTGGATCGGCCTGTTCCTCGAGCAGGACCCGTCGTGGGACTGGCGCACCCTCACCCGCGAGGCGTTCGAGGCCCACTCCGACCAGTCGGTGGAGGTGTACTCCGCCGTCCTGGCCACCGACGACCCCGACCTGACCGCCCTCGCCGACCGCGGCGGGAAGGCCCTGCTCTGGCACGGGGCCGCCGACTTCGGCATCCCGTTCCAGGGGACCGTCGACTGCTACGAGCGGGTCCTGGCGCGGATGGGCGCCGAGCGCACCGACGCCTTCCTCCGGCTGTTCCTCGCCCCCGGTGTCGGCCACTGTGGCGGCGGGGTCGGGCCGCAGCCGGGCGGCCAGTTCGAGGAGCTGGTCGCCTGGGTCGAGGGGGGCCGCGCGCCCGAGGAGCTGCTCGCCACCAGGACCGCCGAGGACGGCACCGTGCTGCAGACCCGCCCGCTCTTCGCCCACCCGGGCGTCGCGCGGTGGACCGGCGAGGGCGACCCGGACGACGCGGCCGGCTTCACCCGCGCGGAGGGCACGCGCCTGGTCCCCCACCGCCCCTGAGCGAGGCCGCGCGCGCCTCGCGGGCCAGCCGGCGGGCCTCGCGCAGCGGCTGCGGCGTGCGCACCCCGGTGCTCGCGGCCAGGACGACGCCGGCGGCCGTGGCCGCGGTCGTGCGCCAGGCCGCCGACGCGACCACGGGGCGGACCCCGGCCGCGGTCCGCACCCAGCGGGCGACCTCCTCGCCGTCCAGCAGCAGGGGAGCGGTAGCGCCCGGCCGCGGGCCGGGGCCGGGGCCGCGGGCCAGCAGCGGGGCGTCGGTGACGCCCACGGTGGGCGGCCCGAGCACCGCGCCGAGGTGCACCGCGAGCCCGGCGCGGCGCGGGTGGTCGCGGCCGGTCGCGGCGAGCAGCAGCACGTCGGGGGTACGGCCCAGCTGCTGCACCGCCGTCGCGAGCAGCGGGCCCTCCCGGAGGACGAGCAGCGCCGGGACGTAGGGCGCCGCCGCCGTGCCCTCGGCCACCCGCGCGGCCAGGACCCGGGTGCCGCGCACCAGGACCGCCGCGGCCCAGCAGCGCCGGTCCCCGGCGTCGGAGACCGCGACCGCGGCCGCGACGAGGGACCCGGCGCCGGGCGTCCACGCCGGGGGCCGCAGGGCGGCCAGCCGCTCCTGCTCGGCGACGGCCGTGGCCGCGCCGGCCGGCCACCGGCCGGCGGTTATCAGACCGGCTGCGGGCCCTCCGGAGGAGGGGCGGTCGGGTCGGTGGGGCCCGGCTGCGGGACCGGCGCCGGCCCGGGCGGGGAGACCGGGTCCATGGGCGACGGGGACGGCGACGGGGGTTGCGGGCCGGGCGGGGGAGGCGTCGTCATGATCGGCTCCTACCCCCGCGCGCCCGCACCATCCCCGCGTCGAGCGGCGACCGCCCGCCGGGTCCCCTACGTTCCGGGACGTGGGCACGCGGGTGGTCGTGGTGGGTGGGGACGCAGCCGGCGGCAGCGCCGCGTCCCAGGCGAAGAAGCGGCAGCGCGATCTCGACGTCGTGATGTTCGAGCGGGGCCGGGCGACGTCCTACTCCGCGTGCGGCATCCCGTACTGGATCAGCGACGCCGTCGACTCCGAGGCCGACCTGGTCGCCCGCACGCCCGAGCAGCACCGGGCCGCGGGCATCGACGTCCGCATGCGCACCGAGGTCGTCGGGATCGACCTGGACCGCCGCGTCGTCCACTGGCGGGACCTGGACGGCGGCGGCGAGGGGACCGAGGGCTTCGACGAGCTGGTGTACGCCACCGGCAGCGTCCCGATGCGCCCGCCGGTCCCGGGCATCGACGCCGCCGGGGTGTACGGCGTCCAGGTGCTCGACGACGGCGTGGCGCTGCGCACCGAGCTCGAGCACGGCGACGTCCGCCGGGTGGTCGTGGTCGGCGGCGGCTACATCGGCCTGGAGATCGCCGAGGCCTGCCGCATCCGCGGGCTCGAGGTCACCGTCGTCGACCGCTCGGCCACGCCGGTGGGCACGTTCGACCCGGACGTCGGGCAGTTCATCGCCGACGCCGTCCGCCGCGAGGGGATCGAGCTGGTGCTCTCCGACCCGGTCGGGGCGATCGAGGTGGACCGCACCGGGCGGGCGCGGGCGGTGGTCACCGCGAGCGGCAAGGAGCTGCCCGCCGACCTGGTGGTCCTCGGCCTGGGCGTGCGGCCGGCCGTCCGGCTGGCCGAGGAGGCCGGCATCCCGCTCGGGGTCTCCGGCGGCGTCGCCGTCGACGTGCGGATGCACACGCCCGTCGAGGGGGTGTGGGCCGCCGGGGACTGCGTCGAGTCGCGGCACCGGCTCACCGGGCAGCCGATCGTGGTCGCGCTGGGCACCCACGCCAACAAGCAGGGCCGGGTGGCGGGGATCAACATCGGCGGCGGCTACGCGACGTTCCCCGGGGTCATCGGGACGGCGATCACCCGGATCTGCGACCTGGAGGTGGCGCGCACCGGCCTGTCCGAGGCGGAGGCGGCCGCGGCCGGGTACTCCTTCGTCACGGCGTCGGTCGACTCCACGACCAAGGCCGGGTACTTCCCGGGCGCACAGCCGATCCGCGTCAAGATGATCGCGGAGCGGCGCTCCGGGCAGCTGCTGGGCGCGCAGGTGGTGGGCCGGGAGGCGTCGGCCAAGCGCATCGACGCGCTGGCCATCTGCATCTGGAACGAGATGGGTGTCGACCAGATCCTGTCCCTGGACCTCTCCTACGCCCCGCCGTTCTCCCCGGTGTGGGACCCCGTCCTCATCGCCGCGCGGAAGGCGTTCGAGGCCGTCGAGGCCGACGTCCGCCTGCTGTGAGCCGGGCCGCCTCGCGCCCTCCCGAGGAGCGGGCGGCGAACTCCCGGGGTGTCATCGTGGCGACCCGCGTGAAGTCGCGGCGGAAGTGCGCCTGGGTGGCGAGCGCGATCACCGACGACGACGTCGCCGGCACCGAGTTCGACGGGCACGTCGGCCGGACGACGGTCGGGGAGACCCTCGAGCGGTACCGGCGCGGCCCTCAGGCCGCGGGACGGGTGAGCACCCAGCGCGCCTCGAGCCACTCGTTGAGGCGGGTCTCGGCCGCCTGGCAGGCGGTGAACGCGGCGATGCTCGGCGACTCGGTGAACTCGGCGCGCGCGACCCCCAGGTCGCGGTGGGCCTCGGCGATGTACTGGTCGATCTCGGACACGGGGAGGACGACGGGCAGCATGGCGGCTCCCTGGCTGGGGACGGGTCCGGGACCGTCTCGCCCGGGGGCCTGTGCCGCAGTAGTACCCCCGATGCGCGGCTCAACCCCACCGGAGCCGGGTATGCGCCGACTCGGGGCCGCCCGGCCGCGTGCCGGGGCCCGGCCGCCCGGGGAACCCGGGGACAGCGCAGGAGGAGGACGAGATGAGCGAGCCGACGGACGCCGCGCAGCAGGGCCAGGAGCCGGAGGACACCTCCGACAGCCCCGGGCAGCACCCGGAGCGCGCCGGCGGCGGCCGCACCGCGGGCGAGACGGCGGTCGACGACGCGATGGGCCAGGGGGAGTGAGCCCGGGCCCCGGTTGAGTCGCCGGGACCCCGGCGGGCCGGCCTGCCCCTGGGAGGCCGGCCCGCCGGCGGTCAGACGGCCGAGACGTCCTCGGCCTGCGGGCCGCGCTGGCCCTGGGTCGTCTCGAACTCGACCCGCTGGCCCTCGTCGAGGCTGCGGTAGCCGCCCGTGTCGGCGATGGCCGAGAAGTGGACGAACACGTCCGGCCCGCCGTCGTCGGGCTCGATGAACCCGAAGCCCTTCTCCGCGTTGAACCACTTCACCGTGCCCTGCGTCCGGCCGCCGCCCCCGGAGCGCCGCCCGCCGCTCTCGCGCGGACCGCTGTCGCGGTATCCGGAGTCGCGGTATCCGGAGTCGCGGTATCCGGAGTCGCGGTAGCCGGAGTCCCGGCCGCGGGACCCGCCACCGGAGCCGCCCTCGGGACGGACGTCCTCGGCCTGCGGGCCGCGCTGGCCCTGGGTGGTCGTGAACTCGACCCGCTGGCCCTCGTCGAGGCTGCGGTACCCGCCCGTGTCGGCGATGGCCGAGAAGTGGACGAAGACGTCGGCCGAGCCGTCGTCGGGGGCGATGAACCCGAAGCCCTTCTCGGCGTTGAACCACGAGACGGTGCCCGTGCTCCGTGCGCCGCCCCGGGAGGACGGCCGGCCGCGGTCGCCCCCGCGGTCACGGTCACGTGCCGGCGCCTCCCGCGAGGGACGGCCGCCGCCGAGCGGCCGCACCGAGTCCGCCTGCGGGCCGCGCTGGCCCTGGCTGGCCTCGTACTCCACGCGCTGCCCCTCGTCCAGGCTGCGGTAGCCGCCCTGGTCGGGGAGCGCCGAGAAGTGGACGAACACGTCCGGCCCGCCCTCGTCGGCCTCGATGAACCCGAAGCCCTTCTCGGCGTTGAACCACTTCACCGTGCCCTGCGGCATCTCTTGCTCCTGCACCCCTCGCGTCGGTGGGTCCGTCCCACCGACCGCCCGCGCGGGCCTCTTCCCGGCTCGTGCGCGGTACTCGCAGGGTGCCTTACCCCTCCGACGGGACATCGCGCACCCCTCCGGGCACCTCCTTCCCCACGGGGGCCGGCCCGGCCGCCGAAGCCGCGGTCAGACCGTGACCAGCACCTTCATCCCGTCGCCGCGGCGCAGCCGGCCGAACGCGTCCACCAGGTCGTCGACGCCGATCTCGTCCACCCAGCCGGTCGTGTCGTAGCGTCCCTCGGCCATCGCGGCGATGACCGCGTCGAAGTCGCGCGGCAGGTAGGCCAGCGCCCCCGTCATCGACGTCTCGCCGAACACCAGCACGCTCGGGTTGAACTCGAACCCCCGCTCGTGCAGGGCGACGACCACCAGCCGGCCGGCGGGTGCCAGCACCCCGATCGCCGAGGTCACCGCGGCGCCGGCGCCGGCCGCGTCGAAGGCGACGTCCACGCCGTCCCCGCCGGTCAGCTCGGCGACGACCGTGCCGAGGTCGTCGGCCGTGGGGTCGACGACGGTGGGCGCGCCGAGCCGCTCCACCGCCGCGCGCCGGGCCGCACTGGGCTCGGAGACGACGACGGTCTCGACGCCGCGGGCCCGCAGCGCGAAGAACAGGCCGATGCCGATCGGGCCGGCGCCGGCGACGAGCGCCGACCCGCCCGGCCGGACCCCGCTCAGGTCGACGGCGTGCCAGGCGACCGACATGGGCTCGACGAGGGCGCCCATGCGCAGGTCCACCTCGTCGGGCAGCCGGTGCAGCATCGTCGCGGGCACGGTCGTGTACTCGGCCATGCCGCCGCCGTCGCTGGTCAGCCCGTGGAAGCCGAAGCTGCGGCAGGTGTTGACCATCCCCTTGCGGCACGCCGCGCACCGCCCGCAGGAGTAGACGGGCCAGACCGCGACCCGGTCGCCGACCGCGACGCCGTCGACCCCGTCCCCGAGCTCGACGACCGTGCCGGAGAACTCGTGGCCGAGCACCTGCGGGGGCATCGACCCGGTGAGCGGGTGGGGCTGGGTGTAGTCCAGGCCGGAGCTCTCGGGCGCGTAGTACACGTGCAGGTCCGACCCGCAGATGCCGGAGTAGGCGTTGCGCAGCCTGACCTGGCCGGGGCCGGGGGAGGGGTCGGCGACGTCCTCGATCCGGACGTCCTCCCGCGCGTGGAACCGGGCTGCTCTCACGGTCTCCTCCTCCGGGTGTCGGCGGGATGACGAGTGTGGCCCGCGTCACAGCGCCGCGCGCAGTGCGGGAAGCGGGCACGTACCCGTCGGCCCGGGCGCCGTCGGTCGCGCCGTGTGACGGTTGACACACGGCCGGTCCGGCGTTGGGATCGGACCGGAGCGGACAGTTGTCCGCCTGCCGACCCCGACGAGAGGACCTCGATGAGCGCTCCCGCGACGACGACCACGGACCAGGGAGGGGCGGCCGTCGCGGTCGACGTCCTCGTCGTCGGATCGGGGCCGGCCGGGGCCTCGGCCGCGCTGTTCCTGGCGACCTACGGCACCTCCACCCTGCTGGTCACCAAGTACGGCCGGCTCTCGGACACCCCCCGTGCGCACATCACCAACCAGCGCACGATGGAGGCGATGCGCGACATGGGCATCGAGGACCGGCTGATGCGCGAGGCGACGCCCTGGGAGTACATGGGCAACACGACGTTCTGCACGAGCCTCACCGGTGAGGAGCTGGGCCGGATCCCGTCGTGGGGCACCGACACCGTGCGCCACGCCGACTACGAGCTGGCCAGCCCCTGCACGATGCTCGACGCGCCACAGACGATCACCGAGCCGATCCTCGTGCAGGCGGCCCAGGAGCGCGGCGCGCGGATCCGCTTCGACACCGAGTACCTCGGGCACGTGCAGGACGACCACGGCGTCACCACGACCGTCCGCGACCGGCTCTCCGGAGCCGAGTACACGATCCGCTCGAAGTACCTGCTCGGCGCCGACGGCGCGCGGAGCAAGGTCGCCGCCGACCTCGGCCTGCCCTACGAGGGGCCGGGCGCGGTGGCCGGCGCGCTGAGCATCGTCTTCGAGGCCGACCTGTCGAGGTTCGTCGCGCACCGGCCCTCGGTCCTCTACTGGATGCTCCAGCCGGGGGCGGAGAAGGAGGGCGTCGGCCTCGGTGTGCTGCGGATGATCAAGCCCTGGCACGAGTGGATGCTCATGTGGGGCTACGAGGTGGCCGGCGGCCCGCCGGACCTCAGCGACGAGGTGGTCCGGGAGCTCGCGGTCGCGCTGGTCGGCACCGACGACTTCGAGATGCACGTGAAGTCCCGGTCGCCGTGGACGGTCAACCACCACTTCGCCACGACGATCTCGAAGGGCCGGGTGTTCTGCGCCGGGGACGCGATCCACCGCCACCCGCCGACCAACGGCCTGGGCTCCAACACCTCCGTCCAGGACTCCTACAACCTGGCCTGGAAGCTCGCCCACGTCGTGGCCGGCACGGCGTCCCCGTCCCTGCTGGACAGCTACGACGCCGAGCGGGCGCCGATCGCGCGGCAGATCGTCGAGCGGGCCAACCAGAGCATCGCCGACACCGGCAAGATCCTCACCGCGCTGGACCTCGAGCACACCGAGGCCGACCACCTGCAGGAGCAGCTGGCCCTGTGGAGGTCGCCCGGCCCGGAGGGGGAGAAGATCCGCGCCGCGCTGCGCGAGGCGATCGCCTACAAGGCCTACGAGTTCGACGCCCACGGGGTCGAGCGCAACCAGCGGTACGCCTCGTCGGCGGTCGTCCCCGACGGGACGCCGATGCCCGAGTACCGGCGCGACCCCGTGCTCTACGCCCAGGCCACCACGGGGCCCGGCGCGAAGGTCCCGCACACCTGGGTGACCGTGGGCGGACGCCGGACCTCGACCCTGGACCTGGTCGGGCACGGCCGCTTCGCCGTGGTCACCGGGATCGCGGGGAGGCGTGGCTGGCGGCCGCCGCGGAGCTCGGGCCGGAGCTGGGGCTCACGATCATCCCCGTGTCGATCGGCCCGGGGCAGCCGGTCGAGGACCCGTACGGCACCTGGGCCGAGCTGCGTGAGATCCAGGACGGCGGCGTGCTCCTGGTGCGCCCCGACCTGTACGTCGCGGGGCGGCACCTCGACTCGCCGTCCTCGGCGGAGCAGGCGCGGGAGTGGCTCTCCGGCGTGCTGCGGGGCGTGCTCGGCCGCTGAGGCCACGGCCACGTACCGGAGTGCGGCGGTGCAGGTTTCCTCCGCCGCCGCACTCCGGTACGGGCCAGGGGGCGTCAGCCTCCGGCGCCCGGTCGGCTTCCGCCCCCCGGTCCGCTCCTCGCTCGCTGGCGCTCGCTGCGATGCTCCCGAGGGCGTCAGCCTCCGACGACCACGTTCCAGTCGCGCACCGTCCACCCGGTCACCAGGCCGTTGACCACGTACGGGTCGGCCTCGACGAAGCGCTCGACGACCTCGCGCGGGGCGGTCCAGACGAGCAGCGCCCGGTCGTAGGGATCGGGCAGCGCGCCGGCCAGCAGCAGCTCCCCGCGCTCGTGCGCGGCCCGGACCAGCGTCAGGTGCTCCTCGCGCAACGCCGCCCGGCGCTCCAGGTAGTCGTCGGCGAGCGTGTACTCCAGGACCAGGTGCATGGGGTCAGCGTGCCAGCGGTGGAGGCCGACGCGGAGCACGGGCCACGGCGGCCCGGCGTCCCTCGGGGGACGTCCGGCGCACCGATCACCTCGACCGGGCAGCGCGCACCAGGAGCGCGGGGCAGCCGCACGTCTGCGGTCAGCAGGACCGTGTCGAGCGCCTCGGCGAGTGCGACGTACGAGGCGTCGTACGCGGTCAGGTCGTCGCGGAGCTCCCAGCACCGGGGGAGCAGGGGCCGATGAGGAACCCGGCGCACCGGCAGGTCGGTCAGGTCCCGGAGAGCGCGCTCGTAGCGCCGGATCGCCAGTGCCGGCCCGTGGACCGGACGGAGCCCCCGGCCTGGGACCAGGCCGGGGGCTCCGTCGGGGTGGGGAGCGGTCAGTGCAGGGAGCCCGCCGCCACCTCGCGCTCGACGCTGCGGGCGTCGCGCTGGCCCGGCCCGGCGTTCGTGCCGGACGCCGGCTCGTCGTCGTGCTCGTCGATCATCCGCGCCTCGTCGAACGGGCTCTCGCCCGACAGCGCCGCGGACAGCTGCTCGCGGTCGAGCTCCTTCGTCCAGGTCGCGACCAGCACGGTGGCCACCGCGTTGCCGGCGAAGTTGGTCACGGCCCGCGCCTCGGACATGAACCGGTCGATGCCGACGATCAGCCCGACGCCGTCGAGCAGCTCCGGCCGGTGCGCCGACAGGCCGCCGGCGAGCGTGGCCAGGCCCGCGCCGGTGACGCCGGCGGCGCCCTTGGAGGCGACGATCATGAACAGCAGCAGGCCGATCTGCTCGCCGATCGACAGCGGGTCGCCCAGCGCCTCGGCGATGAACAGCGACGCCATCGTCAGGTAGATCGCGGTGCCGTCGAGGTTGAACGAGTACCCGGTCGGCACGACGATCCCGGCCACCGGCTGGCTGACGCCCGCGTGCTCCATCTTCGCGATCAGCCGCGGCAGCGCCGTCTCCGACGACGAGGTGGACACGATCAGCAGGAACTCGCGGCCGAGGTAGCGCAGCAGGCTGAAGATGTTCACCTTCGCCACCAGCCGCAGCAGCAGGCCGAGGACGACGAACACGAACAGGGCGCAGGTGGCGTAGAAGCCCAGCATGATCACGGCGAGGCTCTTCAGCGCGTCGACCCCGGTCTCGCCGACGACGGCGGCGATCGCCCCGAAGGCACCGATCGGCGCGACCCACATGATCATGGCGAGGATCCGGAAGACCAGCTTCTGCAGGTACCCGACCCCGCGCAGCAGCGGCTCGCCCGAGCGTCCCATCGCCTGGATGGCGAAGCCCACGAGCAGCGCGACCAGCAGCGCCTGGAGCACCGAGCCGTCGGTGAGCGCGGACAGCAGCGTCGTCGGGATCAGGCCGAGCAGGAAGTCCGTCGTCCCGCCGCTCTCGTGCGCGGTCTCCGCCAGCTCCGAACCCTGCCCACGCAGCGCCTCGGTCAGCTGCAGGCCGTCACCGGGGTGCAGGATGTTGCCCACGACCAGGCCGATCGCCAGGGCGACGGTCGACATGAGCAGGAAGTAGCCCAGCGCCAGGCCACCGACGCGGCCGACCTTGGCCGCCTGCCGGATCGAGCCGATGCCGATCACGATCGTGCAGAAGATGACCGGGCCGATCAGCATCTTGATCAACCCGACGAACGCCGTGCCCAGCCACTTGAGGCCGACGGCGAACTCGGGGAAGGCGAAGCCGACGACGATGCCGGCGATCACCGCGCCGATCACGGCGAGGTAGAGCCAGTGGGTGCGGTCGCGCCGCGCCGGGGGCGGGGTCTCCTGCTCGGTGCCAGAGGCCATCGACTGCTCCTGCGGGGTGGGCCGGGGGCGGGGGTGCCCTCTCGGGGGGACGTCGGCCCGGACGGGGCGACGCGAGTCACAGTTCCCCGTGGGGTGACCGCGGTCACCCATGTGTTCATTGCGTTCACCGGTGCGGTTCCCCGGGCGCGGGCGGAGCACACTTCCGGCGTGCACGTGCCCGCCTTCCTGGCCCGGTTCGGGCGAGGGGCCAGCCTGGCCCGCCGGCTGCTGCTGCTGCAGGCCCTCGTGGTGGGCGTCGTCGTGCTGGCGGCCACCGCCGTGGCCTGGCTGGAGGCCCGGCAGGCCGTCCAGGAGGCCGCCGAGCAGCGGACGACGGCGATCGTGGAGAGCCTCGCCGACTCACCGCTGGTCCGCGACGCCGCGACCGGCCCGGACCCGACCGCGGTGCTGCAGCCCTACGTCGAGCAGGTGCGGGCCGACACCGGGACCTCCTTCATCACCGTCCTGGCGCCCGACCGCACGCGCTGGACCCATCCCGACCCGGAGCAGATCGGCCGACCGTTCCGGGGCACCATCGCCCCCGCGCTGGCCGGGGAGACCTTCACCGAGACCTACACCGGCACCCTCGGCCCCTCGGTCCGCGCGACCGGGCCGGTGTTCGGCGCCGACGGCGACGTCGTGGCCGTGGTCTCGGCCGGCATCACCGTCGCCGCGATCGGGCAGGACCTCGCCGCCGCCGTCCCCGGCATCCTCGGCACGGGTGCGGCCACGCTGGCCGTCGGTGCGCTCGGCAGCTGGGCGCTGAGCCGCCGGGTGGGGCGGCAGACCCACGACCTGTCCCCGGCGGCGCTGGCGCGGATGGTCGAGTACCACCACGCCGTCCTGCACGCCGTCCGCGAGGGGCTGCTCCTGGTGGACGCCGACCAGCGGGTGCAGCTGGTCAACGACGAGGCCCGCCGGCTGCTCGACCTCGACGACGACCCGACGGGCCGGCACGTGGGCGAGCTCGGCCTCCCGCCGGGGCTGACCGAGGTGCTCGGCCGCGAGCGGACCGCCGTCGACGAGGTGCACGTGACCGGCAGCCGGGTCCTGGTGGTCAACCAGGCCCCGCCCCGGACGGCGGGCCGGTCGGCGGGGACGGTCGTGACGCTGCGGGACCACACCGAGCTGCAGGCGCTCACCGGGGAGCTGGACAGCGTGCGGTCCTTCGCGGAGTCGCTGCGCGCCCAGGCCCACGAGGCCGCCAACCGGCTGCACACCACCGTCTCGCTGGTCGAGCTCGGCCGGCCGCAGGAGGCGGTCGAGTTCGCCACCGCGGAGCTCGCCGCGGCGCAGCGGCTGACCGACCGGGTGGTCGACGCGGTGGGGGAGCCGGTGCTCGCCGCGCTGCTGCTCGGCAAGACGGCGACCGCGCACGAGCGCGGCGTGCTGCTCGAGATCGACCCGTCGACCTCGGTCGGCAGCACCGGGATCCCCGGCGGCGACCTGGTGACGATCGTCGGCAACCTGCTCGACAACGCGATCGACGCCGCGCTCGCCGGCGACCCGCCGCGGGAGGTGCAGGCCGCGCTCGAGGTCGTCGACGGCCGGCTGGAGGTCCGGGTGGAGGACACCGGGCCCGGCGTGGCCGAGGAGGACCTGCCGCACCTGTTCGAGCGCGGCTGGTCGACCAAGGACGCGACCGGGGCACCGCAGGGGCTCGGCCGCGGGCTGGGCCTGGCCCTGGTCGACGCCGCGGTGCGCCGGCACGGCGGGACGCTGTCGGTCCGGCCCGGCCCGGGCGCGGAGTTCCGCGTCTCGCTGCCCCTGCCGGTGACCGCCGGGGCGCCGCGGTGATCGCCGTCCTGGTCGTCGAGGACGAGCCGGTCGCGGCCGAGGCGCACCGGACCTACGTCGACCGGACGCCGGGCTTCACGACCGCCGCCGTCGCCGGCACCGGAGCCCTCGCCCTCGACGCGCTCGCCCGCGCGCGGGTCGACCTCGTGCTGCTGGACATGAACCTCCCCGACACCAGCGGCATCGAGCTGTGCCGGCGCATCCGGGCCGCGGGTCGGGACGTCGACGTCCTGGCGGTCACCTCGGCGCGGGAGCTGGCCACGGTCCGGGCCGCGGCCGCGCACGGCGTCGTCGGCTACCTGCTCAAGCCGTTCACCTACCCGGCCCTGCGCGACCGGCTGACCGCCTACGCCGAGTACCGCGCGCGGCTGCGGTCCGGCGGGGACGCCGCCGGCCAGGACGACGTGGACCGGGTCCTCGACGCGGTCCGGCCCGCCCGGCCGGCGCCGCTGCCCAAGGGGATGGGCCGGGAGACGCTCGACGCGGTCGTCGCCGCCGTCCGCGCCGCGGAGGAGGGGCTGTCGGCCGCCGAGACCGGCGAGCGGATCGGCGCCTCGCGGATCACCGCCCGCCGGTACCTGGAGTACCTGGCCGACACCGGCCTGGTCGAGCGCGCCCCCCGCTACGGCGGCACCGGCCGCCCCGAGATGGAGTACCGCTGGCGGGCTTGACCTCGAGTGCGCTCGAACCCGGAGCATCGGCCGCACCACCGCGGAAATGGGTGGCGGGGCGATGAGTCCCCGGCGCCAATTGCGTCAGAGGGACGAGAGACGCTGCGGCGGAACCGACCGAGGGAGCGCGATGACCGAACGGACCGCACTGGCCATCGAGGCGACCGGCCTCGCCAAGTCCTTCGGGGAGACCCGCGCGGTGGCCGGCGTCGACCTCGCCGTCCCGCCCGGGGCCATCTACGGGGTGCTCGGCCCCAACGGCGCCGGGAAGACGACCACGATCCGGATGCTGGCCACGCTGATCGAGCCCGATGCCGGCAGCGCCCGCGTCCTCGGGCACGACGTCGTCACCGAGGCCGACGCGGTCCGCGGCCTGGTCAGCCTGACCGGCCAGCTCGCCTCGGTCGACGAGGAGCTCACCGGGCGGGAGAACCTGGTGCTGCTCGGCCGGCTGCTCGGCCACCGCCGGGCGGCCGCGCGGGCGCGGGCCGACGAGCTGCTGGAGGCCTTCGGCATCGCCGACGCCGGCGGGAAGCTGGTCAAGCACTACTCCGGGGGCATGCGCCGCCGGCTCGACATCGCCGCGAGCATCGTCGTCACCCCGCAGCTGATGTTCCTGGACGAGCCGACCACCGGGCTGGACCCGCGGTCGCGCAACCAGGTGTGGGAGATCGCCCGGGCGCTGGTCGCCGAGGGGACGACGATCCTGCTCTGCACCCAGTACCTCGAGGAGGCCGACCAGCTCGCCGACGGGATCGCCGTCATCGACCGCGGCCGGGTCATCGCCGAGGGCACGCCCGGCCAGCTCAAGGCGTCGGTCGGCACCGGCTCGCTGCACGTCCGGCTGCTGGACCCCGAGCAGCGCGCCGACGCCGCGCGCGTCCTCGAGCGCACGCTCGGGGCCGTGGTGCCCGAGCCGGACCCGACGGCGCTGTCGGCCGCCTGCGCCGACGCCGGGAGGGCCGCGCTCGCGCTGGCCGAGCTCGCCCGCGCCGACGTGGGCATCGCCGACTTCTCCCTCGACCAGCCCAGCCTGGACGAGGTGTTCCTGGCCCTCACCGGCCACCCCGCGGACGACGCCGACGAGGGCTCCGCGCCGACCCTGGAGGAGCAGGCCTCGTGACCACCACCACCGCGGCCCAGGACGCCGACGCCGCCGCCGTCCGAAGGGCCATCGCCTCGACCGTCCGCCCGCCGCGGCCCGGGCCGCTGGCGACCGCGCTCACCTTCGGCTGGCGCGGGATGCTCAAGGTCAAGCACGTCCCCGAGCAGCTGCTCGACGTGACCGTGACGCCGGTGATGTTCCTGCTGATGTTCACGTACCTGTTCGGGGGCGCGATCGCGGGCTCGACCAGCGCCTACCTGGACTACACGCTGCCCGGCCTGCTCGTGATGTCGGTGCTGTTCACCACCGTCTACTCGGGAGTCACGCTCAACACCGATCTCACCAAGGGCGTGGTCGACCGGTTCCGCTCGCTGCCGATCTGGCGGCCGGCGCCGCTGCTGGGGTCCCTGCTCGGCGACAGCGTCCGCTACGTCGTGGCCGGCACGGTGATCATCGCCGTCGGCGTCGCGCTCGGGTACCGGCCGGACGGCGGGGTCGGCGGGGCGCTCGCGGCCCTGGCGCTGGTCGTCGTCTTCTCGTTCGGGCTGTCGTGGGTGTTCTCGGTGCTCGGCCTGCTGATGCGCTCGCCCAACGCGGTCATGAACGCCGGGTTCATGGGCATCTTCCCGCTGACGTTCCTGTCCAACGTGTTCGTCGACCCGAGCACGCTGCCCGGGCCGCTGCAGGCCTTCGTCGAGGTCAACCCGATCTCGGTGCTGGCGACGGCGTCCCGCTCGCTGATGGCCGGCACGCCGGACGGCACCGCGATCCTCGTCTCGCTGGCGGTGGCCGCCGTCCTCGCCGCGGTCTTCCTGCCGGTCACCACCCGCCTGTACCGGAGCCGCTGAGGAGGACGCCATGACCGCCGAGTCGACCACCTGCTGCATCGTCGGGGGCGGGCCCGCGGGCATGGTGCTGGGGCTGCTCCTGGCGATGCAGGGCGTGGACGTCGTCGTCCTGGAGAAGCACACCGACTTCCTGCGCGACTTCCGGGGCGACACCGTGCACCCCTCGACGCTGCGGCTGCTCGACGAACTGGGGCTGGCCGAGGGGTTCTTGCGGCTGCCGCACCAGGAGATCCCGCGGATCGGGGTCACCACCGACGCGGGCACGTTCGCCGTCGCCGACTTCACCCGGCTGCCCGGGCGCTTCCCGTTCCTCACGTTCGTGCCGCAGTGGGACTTCCTGGACTTCCTCGCCGACGAGGCCCGCGACCTCCCGGCGTTCTCCCTGCGGATGGGCACCGAGGCGATCGGCCTTCTCCACGAGGACGACCGGGTCGCCGGCGTCCGGTACCGGACCGGCGACGGCACCGAGGGCGAGATCCGCGCCGCACTGACCGTGTCCGCCGACGGCCGCAACTCCCGGCTGCGCGGCGGGACGGGGCTGCGGCTGCGGGACTTCGGCGCGCCGATGGACGTGCTCTGGTTCCGGCTGCCCAAGCTGCCGGGGGACACCGGGCCCTCGTTCGGCGGGATGGGTCGGATCTCGCGCGGCCGCATGATGGTGATCTTCGACCGGGGCGACTACTGGCAGACCGCCTTCCTGGTGCCCAAGGACGGCTTCGCCGCGCTCCGCGACGCCGGGATCGAGGCGTTCCGCGCCGACCTCGCCCGGCTCCTGCCCGCCATGCCCGGTGCGGTGGCGACCCTGCACGACTGGGACTCCGTCAGCGTGCTCTCCGTGCGGGTGGACCGGCTCACCCGGTGGCACCGGCCCGGCCTGCTGGTCATCGGCGACGCCGCGCACGCGATGTCGCCGATCGGCGGGGTCGGCATCAACCTCGCCGTGCAGGACGCCGCGGCCGCCGCCCGGCTGCTCGCCGGCGAGTTCGGCGACGGCGGCCCGAGCCCCGCCCGGCTGGCCCTGGTGCGGCTGCGCCGGCTGCTGCCGACGGCCCTGGTCCAGCTCGGGCAGCGGCAGATCCAGCGGCGCATCCTCGCCCGCGTCCTGAGCGGGGACCTCGTCGTCGGCACGCCCCGCGTGCTGCGGCTGCTGCAGCGGTTCCCGGCACTGCAGGGAGTCCCGGCCCGCCTCATCGGCCTGGGCGTCCTCCCCGAGCACGCGCCCCGAGCCCTGCGCCGTCGGCCGGCCGCGGTCGAGCGGGCCGGCACCTCCTGAGTCGGGTCGGCACCTCCTGAGGTGCCGCAGCGGTCAGCGGGCCAGGTGCGCCCGGATCGCGGCGACCACCATCCGGTGGTCCTCGAGCTGCGGCAGCCCGGAGACGGCGACGGCCCCGACCGGCCCGACCGACCGCACGAGGACGGGGAAGGCGCCGCCGTGGGCCGCGTGGCGCCGCGGGTCGAGACCGAACTCCTCCTCGAACGTCGTGCCCCGCTCGACCGACGCCTGCCGGACGTACAGGCTGCTGTGCCCGAAGCGGTGCACCACCCGCAGCTTGCGCGCGATCCAGGAGTCGTTGTCCGGCGTGGCGCCGGTCAGGGCGGCCGAGAACAGCCGGTGCCCGTTGCGCTCGACGGCGATCGCGACCGGCGCCGCCTGCGCGCGGGCGACCGCGACCAGCGCCGACCCCAGGGCCCAGGCGTCGTCGTTGGTGAAGCCGGGGAACTGCAGCTCCTGCTCCTCGGCGGCGAGCTCGGCGAGGGAGGGGAAGGCGTCGGCCATGGTCCCTTCCTACCGGGCGGTGTCCGTGCGGGCTGCGTGCGTCCCTGGTCCGCGACGCGGGTAGACGTCTCCGGCCACCGCTGGGGACAGGGGGTGCCATGTCGATCGCCGAGCGCCTCGACCGGTTCCAGCGGCGGCACCACTGGGCCGGGTTCCCGATCGCCGTCCTCTACAAGTTCCTGGACGACGACGGGCACTTCCAGGCCGCCCTGGTCACCTACTACGGCTTCCTCGCGCTGTTCCCGATGCTGCTGCTCCTCGCGACGCTGCTCGGGCTGGTCCTGAGCGGGAACCCGGAGCTGCAGCAGCGGCTGCTCGACTCGGCCCTCGCCGAGTTCCCGGTCATCGGTCCCCAGCTGGGCACCCCGGAGCGCCTCGGCGGCGGCGTCGTCCCGTTCCTCGTCGGCGGGCTGGTCGCCCTCTACGGGGCCCTGGGCCTCGGCCAGGCCATCCAGCACACGATGAACACCGCCTGGGCGGTGCCGCGGCACAGCCGGCCGGACCCGATCACCGCGCGCGGCCGCAGCCTGCTGCTGCTGTGCACCCTCGGCCTGCTCGTCCTGGCCAGCACGCTGCTGTCGGCCGTGGGCACCGGCGCGGCCGCCTCCGGCGCGTTCAGCGCCGGGCTGGAGGTGGTGGTGGCGGTCGCGTCGGTGCTGGCCAACGCGGCGGTGTTCGTCCTCGGGTTCCGGCTGACCACCGCGCGGCGGCTCACCGTCCGCCAGGTCCTGCCGGGCGCGCTGGCCGCCGCGGTGGCCTGGCAGCTGCTGCAGTCCTTCGGCGGGGTCTACGTGGCCCGGGTGGTGGCCAACGCCAGCGCGGTCGACGCGGTCTTCGCCCTGGTCCTGGGCCTGATGGCGTTCATCTACCTGGCGGCGGTGGTCCTGGTCGTCTGCGTGGAGGTCAACGTCGTCCGCGTGGACCACCTGTACCCGCGGGCCCTGCTCACCCCGTTCACCGACGACGTCGAGCTCACCCGGGGCGACGAGCGGGTCTACGCCGAGTCGGCCCGCGCCCAGCGCGCCGTCCGCCACCAGCGCGTCGACGTGTCGTTCGAGGACCGGCAACGCCAGGACCCCCCGGATCCCGGCGAGGACGCCCCCGCCTGACCGGGGCGCCGCGCGGGTAGGGACGGCGCGGCACGGGAGCGGACCCGTCCGGACGGCGACGGATCGGGGACGCGGTGGCGGACCTGGGGTTGCTCGGGCGGGTGCGGCGTGCGCTGACCGGGTCGGGCAGCGTGCGCCGGCCGGAGCTGCGGACCGGCGACGAGCGATCGGCCTCCCGGCTGGAGCTGTTCTTCGACCTCGCGTTCGTGCTGGTGGTGGCGGAGCTGGCGACCGCGCTGCGCGAGGACGTCACCTGGACCGGGGCCGCGGCCTTCGCAGGGCTGTTCACCACGATCTGGTGGGCCTGGGTGAGCGCCACGCTCTACGCCAACCGGTTCGACCACGACGACGTCGTCTACCGGCTCTACAAGCTCGGCAGCATGGCCGCCGTCATCGGGCTGGCCGCGTCGGCGACCGGGGCGACCGGCGAGCGCTTCGGGGTCTTCGTCGCCTGCCAGCTGCTCCTGCGGGTGCTGCTCCTGCTGCAGTACCTCCGCGCGTACCGGCACGTCGAGGAGGCCCGCCCGATCGCCCGGCTCTACGCCGCGGGCGCCGCCGCCGGCGCGGTCCTGTGGGCCGCCTCGCTGCTCGTCCCGCGGCCCGCCGCCTTCGCCCTGTGGGCGGGCGCCGTCCTGGCGGAGGCGCTCGTGCCGCTGCTGGCCACCCGGTCGTCGGCCGACGTCCCCCTGCACGTGGAGCACCTGCCCGAGCGGTTCGCGCTGTTCGTGATCCTCGTGCTCGGCGAGTCGGTGGCCGGGGTCGCCCACGGGCTCTCCGACGCGGGGTGGTCGAGCGCGGCGCTGCCGGTCGCGCTGCTGTCCTTCGTGCTCACCGCCGGGCTGTGGTGGAGCTGGTTCGACATCGCCGGCGCGCGCGCCAAGCGGCTGCTGGACGAGGTCGGCGGCGAGCACAGCGACCACGCCCACGACGTCTACGTCTTCGGGCAGCTGCCGCTCGCCCTGGCCCTCGCCACCGTCGGCGCCGGGATCGAGCTGGCCGTCGTGGAGGGCGGCCGGGGCGACGTCCCGACCGGCACCCGGCTGCTGCTGGCCGGCGGGGTCGCGGTGTACCTGGTCGCGATGACCGTCACCGATGTCGGCATGACCCGCCGGGCGCGGCGCGGCTGGTGGTGGCCGCTGGCCGCCGCGGCCGTCGCGGTCCTGGACACCACCCTGGACCTCCCGGCGTTCGCCGTCGTCGGCGCGCTGGCCGCGCTGGTGGTCGCCGTCGTGGTCGTGGGCACGGTGGAGCGGGCCCGCGGCAGGCTGCCGGTCGCACCCGCCTGAGGGCTTGTGGCCCGGGCCGCCGCGGCGGCACGATCCGGCGCACCGGCACGCACGGGCAGGCACCGGCCGAGGAGGACGAGGGATGGACCGAGACCAGGACCCCGGCGGCGACTACGGCTACGACATGGCCCACGAGGCGGCCACCGGGAGCCCGCAGCCCGAGGAGCCGGCGCCGCCGCACCGGGAACCCTCACCGGCGCCGCACGCGCCCGAGCAGGGCACCGACCTCGCCTACGACGAGAGCCACGACTTCTGACCGGCTCCGACTCCTGACCGGCCGTGTCTCCTGACCGGCTCCGTGGCGCGGGCGGCGGGCTATGTTGCCTCCCGTGCCCGCCACGGAGCAGGACCCGTCGGAACAGGACCCGTCGCGGTCGGTCCGGCCGATCGAGAGCTCGATCCGCACCGACCTGACCGGGGCGACGACCTACGCCGGCTACCTGGACCTGGACCACCTGCTGTCCGCCCAGCACCCGCGCAGCCGCCCCGAGCACCACGACGAGCTGCTGTTCATCGTCCAGCACCAGACCAGCGAGCTGTGGCTGAAGCTGGTCCTGCACGAACTGCGCGCGGCCTGCCGGTACCTGACCGAGGACGCGCTGGCGCCGGCGCTCAAGTGCCTGGCCCGCGTCAAGCACGTCCAGCGGACGCTCATCGAGCAGTGGTCGGTCCTGGCCACGCTGACCCCGCGCGAGTACGCCCAGTTCCGCGGCGCCCTGGGCAGCGCGTCGGGCTTCCAGTCCGCCCAGTACCGTGCCGTCGAGTTCGCCCTGGGCAACAAGGACGCCGCGATGCTGGCGGTCTTCTCCGGTGACCCCGTGGCGCGGTCCCTGCTCACCGAGCTGCTGGAGAGCCCCTCGCTCTACGACGAGTTCCTGCGCCACCTGGCCCGGCTCGGCCTCGCCGTCCCGGCGGCGGTGCTGGAGCGCGACGTCCGGCAGCCCTGGACGTACCGGCCGGAGCTGCTCCCGCTGTTCCGGCGGGTCTACGAGTCCGAGGACACCCCGTGGGGCGTCTACGAGGCCTGCGAGAGCCTGGTGGACATCGAGGACAACGTGCAGCTCTGGCGATTCCGCCACCTCCGCACCGTGCAGCGCACGATCGGGGCGAAGACGGGCACCGGCGGCTCGTCCGGCGTCGGCTTCCTGCGCCGGGCGCTGGACCTCACCTTCTTCCCGGAGCTCTACGCCGTCCGGACCGAGATCGGCACCTGAGCGGGTCTCAGCGGATGCCGGCCCCCGTCACCGCCAGGACCGCCTCGATCGCCCGCGCCGTGGCCGCGGGGGCCGGGGCCGGGGCCGGCGCCGCGAACGGCGTCTCCTGCTCGCAGACGGTGTCCTCGGCGGGCAGGGTGCCGGCGACGAGGTAGGAGTCGACGGCCGAGTCGATGCACGACGACTCGCCGCCGTAGACCCCGTGCCCGTCGCCGTCCATGGTCAGCAGGACGGCGTTGCCCAGCTGCTCGGTGAGCGCGACGGCGCCGGAGTACGGCGTGGCCGGGTCGTTGGTGCTCTGCACGACCAGGACCGTCGGCGCGTCGGACGACGCCTCGAAGGGACCGGCGAAGGCGTCCTCGTCCTGCGGCGTCCACAGCGCGTGGGCCACCTCGGAGTAGGCGAACGAGCCCCAGAAGTGCGGGTGGTCGGCCCACTCCTCCGCGCCGCGCTCGAAGTAGGAGTCGATGTCGGTCGGCCACAGCTGCTCGCCGCCCGCGATGGTGAAGAAGGCGTCGGCGCTGGGGTCGTCCTCCGGGTACACGACGAGGTCGACGATCGCTCGCACCAACGAGCCGTCGCCGGCGTCCGCCTGGGCCAGCGCGGCGGCGAGCAGGCCCCAGAACTGCTTGGCGTACAGCAGCACGAGGGAGATGTCCCGGATGTCGTCCCCGTCGACCGGCTGCGGGTTCTCGGCGAAGTTCGGCGCGGGGATGGGGGTCTCCTCGGCCCGCGCGATCAGGTCGTCGTAAGCCGTCGAGGGGTCCGCGCCCCCGAAGTCGCTGCAGGCGGCCTGGTCGTCGGCGCAGGCGGCGAGGAACCGGTCGAGGGAGTTCTCGAAGCTCGCCAGCTGGGCGGAGGCGTTGGCGACGGGGTCGTTGATCCACTGGTCGGGGTCGAGCGCGCTGTCGAGGACCATCGCCCGGTAGCGGTCCGGGAACAGGGAGGCGTAGGTCGCGCCCAGGAACGTGCCGTAGGAGAAGCCGAGGTAGTTCAGCTGCTCCTCACCGAGCCCCTCCCGGATCGCGTCCAGGTCGCGGGCGACGTTCGCCGTCGACAGGTGCTCGAGGATGGCGCCGTTGTTGGCCAGGCAGGCGTCGACGTAGGCCTGGGCGCGAGCCACCACGGCGTCGGGATCGACGTCCAGCGGGGTCGGGTACGGCGGGGAGGAGGGGAGGTCCTCCGGCGGCACCTGGCAGTCGACGGCCGGGGTGCTCTGCCCGACGCCGCGGGGGTCGACCGCCACGATGTCGAAGCGCTGGTTGAGCGCCGAGAACAGCCCGGCGCCGTTGGCCTGCAGGTACTGGACGGCGGGCCCGCCGGGGCCGCCGAAGTTGTAGAACAGCGAGCCGATCCGCTGCGCCGGGTCGGCGGCCGGCACCCGGGCGACGGCGAGCTCGATCTGCTCGCCGTCGGGCTCGTCGTAGTCCATCGGGACGGTCGCGGTGGCGCACTCGACGCCGGCCGCGGTGGCCTCCGGTGTCGCCCCGCAGGCCGCCCACGAGAGGGTGACGGCGGCCAGGGCGGCGGCAGCGTCGGCGCCGTCGTCGGCCTGCGCGGCGGCGGGGGCGGAGCCGACCACCAGCGCGGCCAGGGCGCAGGCGGCGAGGGGGGAGCGACGACTCGTCATGCGGGGACACCGACCCTCGGGAACGGGGCGCTCCGCGAGAGCACCCGCCGGCACGGTCGCGTGGATTGAACCGCGCGCGCCGCCGCCGGGGCTTGTGGAAGTGGTGAGTTCCGGAAACGCGACGAGCGCGCCGTCACCCTCTGACCCGGCACGGTCACGAGCTCCCGGCGTGGCGGGGCGGGACGACGCGCCCGAGATGCTCGTCACCCGCTGCGACTGCGATTGCGCCCGACCCCCCGCCGCAGCATGCTGCGGTCGTACCGAACCGGAGCAGACGGCGTCGTCGGCGCTGACGACTCCGGCCCTCGAACGAGACGGCCCGCCCCTGCTCCGAGGAGGCCCCGGTGACGGCGACCGAAGCACGTACAGCCAGGACAGGCGAGAAGCTGCAGGGCCGCGTGGCCTTCGTGACCGGCGGCACCCGGGGGATCGGCGCGGCCATCTGCCGCAGCCTGGCCTCCCAGGGGGCCGACGTCGCGGCCGGCTACAGCGGCAACACCGAGCGGGCGGAGTCGTTCGCCCAGGACTTCGCCGGGGCCTACCCGGACAGCCACATGAGCGTCCACCGCGGCGACATCGGCAACCCCGACGACTGCCGCCGCACCATCGACGAGGTGATCGAGCGGCACGGCCGGCTCGACATCCTGGTGAACAACGCCGGCATCACCGCCGACCGGACGGTCATGAAGATGTCCGACGACGACTGGCGACGGGTCATCGACGTCAACCTGTCGGGGGCGTTCTACCTGTCGCAGGCGGCGCTCAAGCACATGCTCGAGCGCGGCAGCGGGCGGATCGTGATGATCTCGTCGGTCATCGGCGAGACCGGTGGCATCGGGCAGGTCAACTACGCGTCGGCGAAGTCCGGCCTGTTCGGCCTCACCAAGACCCTCGCCCGCGAGGCCGCGATGCAGCTGCAGCGCTCCGGTCGCGCCGACGGCGTCGGCGTCACCGTCAACGCCGTCACCCCCGGCTACATCGCCACCGAGATGCTCGAGACGGTCCCCGAGAAGGTGCTCGAGGGCCTGAAGGCCAAGATCCCGCTGGGCCGGCTGGGGAAGCCGGAGGAGATCGCCCGCGTCGTGCACTTCCTGGCCGCCGACGGGTCCGGCTACATCACCGGGCAGATCTGGGGCGTCAACGGCGGGCTGGACATGTAGCTCGACCGCATCCCCCGCAGGGCACAACCGACGCACAGGAGAGGGCTCGGGTGTTCAACCGCATCGCCGTGGTCAACCGGGGAGAGCCGGCCGTCCGGCTCATCCGCGCCGTCCGGGAGCTGGACGCCGAGCACGGGTCGCGGACCTGCGTCATCGCCCTGCACACCGAGGCCGAGCGGCGGGCGACGTTCGTGCGCGCGGCCGACGAGGCGGTGCAGCTGCGCGAGGCCGGCGCGGTGTCCCCGTACCTCGACCACGACGAGCTCGCCCGGGCCCTGCGGGTCAGCCGGGCCGACGCCGCCTGGGTCGGGTGGGGGTTCGTCGCCGAGGACCCGGCCTTCGCCGAGCTCTGCGCCGACCTCGGGGTCACCTTCATCGGCCCCTCGCCGGAGGCCATGCGGCTGCTCGGCGCCAAGATCGAGGCCAAGGTCCTCGCGGAGAAGGCCGGCGTCCCCGTGGCGCCGTGGAGCCGCGGGCCGGTCGAGGGCCTCGAGGACGGACGGCGGCACGCGGAGGCGATCGGCTACCCGCTGATCGTCAAGGCGCGCAGCGGCGGCGGGGGCCGCGGGATCCGCGTGGTCCGCTCCGAGTCCGACCTCGCCGAGGCGCTCGAGCGGACCCGGACCGAGGCCGAGCGCACCTTCGGCGACCCCGTCGTGTTCATGGAGCGCCTCGTGGAGGGCGGCCGGCACGTCGAGGTGCAGGTGATCGCCGACCGGCACGGCACCGTCTGGGCGCCGGGCGTGCGCGACTGCTCGGTGCAGCGGCGCAACCAGAAGATCATCGAGGAGTCCAGCTCCCCGGCGCTGGGCCCCGGCCAGGACACCGCCCTGCGCGAGGCGGCGATCGCCCTGGTCAAGGCGGCCGGCTACGTCGGGGCCGGCACGGTGGAGTTCCTGTACCAGCCGCAGGAGCAGCTGACCACGTTCCTGGAGGTCAACACCCGGCTCCAGGTCGAGCACCCGGTGACCGAGGCGACCACGGGCCTGGACCTGGTCAAGCTGCAGCTGCACGTGGCCGCCGGTGGCCGCCTCGACGGCCGCCCGCCCGAGGCCGTCGGGCACGCCATCGAGGCGCGGCTCAACGCCGAGGACGCCGAGCAGGGGTTCGCCCCCGCGCCCGGCCGGGTGGAGCTCATGCGCCTGGCCGCCGGCCCCGGGGTGCGCGTCGACACCGGGATGAGCGTCGGCGACGTCATCCCGCCGCAGTACGACTCCATGATCGCCAAGGTGATCGCGTGGGGCCGGGACCGCCCCGAGGCGCTCGCCCGGCTGCGCTGCGCCGTGCGGGAGACCACCGTCGTCCTCCGCGGCGGCACGACCACCAAGTCCTTCCTGCTCGACCTGCTCGACCGGCCGGAGGTCGTGGCCGGCACCGCCGACACCGGCTGGCTGGACCGCACCGGCATCGGCGGCGGCCCCCGCCCGGTGGGCAACGCCTGGGTGGCGCTGGTCCAGGTGGCCGTCGACCTGGCCGAGGCCGAGGAGGCGCGCGAGCGGTTCGCCTTCCTCGCCTCCGCCCGCGGCGGCCGGCCGCGCGCCCCCCACGAGGTCGGGCGCACCTTCGAGCTCGGCTACCAGGGGCAGGTCTACCGGCTCACCGTCGCCACGGTCGACCGCGGCCGCTACCGGGTGGGTCTGGACGGCGCGGTCGTCGACGTCGAGGTCGACCGGCTCGGCCCGCTGGAGAGCCGGCTCACCGCGGCCGGCCAGCGGTTCTCGGTGGTGGCCGTGGAGGGCCCCGGCTCGCACCTGGTCGAGGTCGACGGTCAGACCCACCGGGTCAGCCGGGACGTCGGCGGGGTCGTGCGGGCCCCGGCCCCGGCGGTCGTCGTCGCCATCCGCGCCGGGGTGGGGGAGGAGGTCGAGGCCGGCCAGGCGGTCGTCGTCCTGGAGAGCATGAAGATGGAGACGGCGGTGCGCGCGCCCTTCGCCGGGCGGGTGCGCGAGGTCCGCGCCGCGGTCAACGCCCAGGTGGACGCCGGCGCCCCGCTGCTGAGCCTCGAGCGGCTCGGCGGCGAGGTCGAGGAGGCCACCGGCGAGCGCGTGGTGCTGCCCACCCGGGACGACGCCCCCGAGAGCGAGCCGCGGGAGCGGGCGCTGGCCCTGCTGCGGGCGCTGCGCGCGCTCATCACCGGCTACGACGTCACCGCCGCCCACGCCCGGCAGCTGGTGGCCGGGTACACCGAGGCGCGCGACGCGGTCCCGATGGACGACGACGAGCTGCTGCACGGTGAGCTCGCCGTCCTCACCACCTACGCCGACCTGGCCGAGCTCTCCCGCAACCGGCCGGCCAGCGAGGAGGAGGAGGCCGACACCCAGGTCCACAGCCCGCGCGAGTACTTCCACGCCTACCTGCACTCGCTGGACGTGGAGCGGGAGGCGCTGCCGGAGAGCTTCCGGGACCGCCTGCGCCGGGCGCTGCTGCACTACGACGTCGACGACCTCGAACCCACCCCGGCGCTGCAGGACGCGGTCCACCGCATCTTCCTGGCCCAGCAGCGGGGCGCCGAGCAGCTGCCCGCCGTGCAGGCGCTGCTCGACCGCTGGCTGCAGGCCGGCCGCATCCCGGACGGCGACTCGCGCGCGGAGGTGGGGGAGGTGCTCGACCGGCTGGTCGTGGCCACCCAGCTGCGCAACCCGTCGGTGGGCGACCTGGCCCGCGCCGTCCGGTACCGGTACTTCGAGGAGCCGGTCGTGCAGGCCGCCCGCCAGGAGGTGCTGGACTCGGCGTCCCGGCTGCTCGACGAGCTCGACGAGGCCGCGGCCCGGGGCGACACCGGCGAGACCATCCACCGGATGGAGGCGCTGGTCGCCAGCCCCGAGCCGCTGATCCGGCTGCTGGCCCAGCGGTTCGGCCGGCCGACCGTGGTGCCCGACCCGATGCTGGAGGTCCTCACCCGGCGCTACTACCGCAGCCGCAGCCTCGAGGGCGTGCGGTCGACCCTGCTCGACGGGCGGACCTCGGTCTGGGCCGACTACGACCTCCAGGGCGTCCGGCTGCACCTGGTCGCGCTCATGGCCGAGATGGCCGACCTGCCGGCCGCGCTGACCTCGCTGGCCGGCGCGCTGGCCGACGTCCCGGACCCCAGCCAGCTGGTCGTCGACCTCTACGTCTCCTGGCCGGACCGCCCGGCCGACGACGACGCCGTCGCCGAGCAGGTCCGTGCGCTGGTCACCGAGGTCCCGGAGCTGCGCACCGGGCGCCGGGTCACGGTGACCGTCTGCACCCCCGGGGGCGCCGTCGAGGCGGTGACCTTCCGGCCCACGCCGGACCGCGGCGCGCTGGCCGAGGAGCGGATCATCCGCGGCCTGCACCCGCTCACCGCGCAGCGCTTCCAGATCTGGCGGCTCAAGGAGTTCGACGGCGAGCGCGTGCCGTCGGCGGAGGACACCTACCTGCTGCACGTCTTCGGCAAGGAGAACCCGAACGACGAGCGCTTCGTCGCGATGGCCGAGGTCCGCGACCTGACCCCGCTGCGCGACGAGAGCGGCGAGATCGTCGGCTTCCCGACGGTGGAGCGGCAGCTGACCTCCTGCCTGGACAGCCTGCGGCGGGCCCAGGCCCGCCGGCGCTCGCGGCGGCCGCTCGAGCACAACCGGGTGCACCTGTACGCCTGGCCGTCGATCGAGGTGCCGCTGGCCGAGGTGGCCGCGTTCGCCCGCAACGCCGCCCCGGTCACCGTCGGCGCCGGCCTGGACCAGATCGTGCTGCTGGCCCGCCTGCAGGAGGAGGAGGGCCGCCCGCCGCGCGACGTGGCGCTGCGGTTCTCCTACCGGCCGGGCACCGGCGTGCGCATGGAGGTCACCGACCGGCCGACCGAGCCGATGCGCCCGCTCGACGCGTACACCGAGAAGGTGCTCAGCTCCCGCGCCCGCGGCGCGGTCTACCCGTACGAGCTCAGCGGCCTGCTGGCCGGCCGGGGCGGCACCTGGGTCGAGCACGACCTCGGGGAGGACGGCCGGCTCACCCCGGTGGAGCGGCCGCCCGGCCAGAACAAGGCCGGGCTCGTCGTCGGCCTCATCAGCACCCCCACCGCGCGGTACCCGGAGGGCATGACGCGGGTGCTGCTCATGGGCGACCCGACCAAGCAGCTGGGCACCGTCTCCGAGCCCGAGTGCGCGCGGGTGGTCGCCGCGCTCGACCTCGCCGAGGAGCGCGGCCTGCCGGTCGAGTGGTTCGCGCTCTCCTCGGGTGCCCGCATCTCCATGGACAGCGGCACCGAGAACATGGACTGGGTCTCCCGGGCGCTGCGCCGGATCATCGAGTTCACCCAGGCCGGCGGGGAGATCAACGTCATCGTCGCGGGCATCAACGTCGGCGCCCAGCCGTACTGGAACGCCGAGGCCACGATGCTCATGCACACCAAGGGCATCCTGGTGATGACGCCGGACAGCGCGATGGTGCTCACCGGCAAGCACTCGCTGGACTACTCCGGCGGCGTCTCGGCCGAGGACAACTTCGGCATCGGCGGCTACGACCGCGTCATGGGCCCCAACGGGCAGGCGCAGTACTGGGCGCCGAACCTCACCGCCGCGGTGGAGCTGCTCTACCAGCACTACGAGTACGCCTACCGGGCGCCGGGCGAGCGCTGGGCCCGGCCGGTCGAGACCTCCGACGCGCGGGACCGGGACGTGCGCTCCTACCCGCACCAGCACCCGGCGAGCGAGTTCAGCACCGTCGGTGACATCTTCTCCGCGGCCGCCAACCCCGATCGCAAGAAGGCGTTCGACATCCGCACGCTCATGCGGGCCGTGTCCGACCAGGACCACCCGACGCTGGAACGGTGGGCCGGCATGGCCGACGCCGACACCTCCGTCGTGTTCGACGCCCACCTCGGTGGGCACCCGGTGACCCTGCTGGGCATCGAGTCCCGCCCCATCCCGCGGCGCGGCGCCTACCCGGCCGACGGGCCCGACCAGTGGACGGCGGGGACGCTGTTCCCCCGCTCGTCGAAGAAGACCGCCCGCGCGATCAACGCCACCAGCGGCAACCGGCCGCTGGTGGTGCTGGCCAACCTCTCCGGCTTCGACGGCTCCCCGGAGTCGCTGCGCAAGATGCAGTTGGAGTACGGCGCGGAGATCGGCCGGGCGATGGTCAACTTCGACGGCCCGATCGTCTTCTGCGTGGTCTCCCGGTACCACGGCGGCGCCTTCGTGGTCTTCTCCGGCGTCCTCAACGAGAACATGGAGGTGCTGGCCGTCGAGGGCTCCTACGCGTCGGTCCTCGGCGGGGCCCCCGCCGCCGCGGTGGTCTTCACCCGCGACGTCGACCGTCGTACCGCCAAGGACCCGCGTGTGCAGGAGCTGGAGGCCGCGGTCTCCGCCGCGGAGGGCGTCGAACAGGCCCGACTGCGCGCGGAGCTGGCCTCGCTGCGCACCGCCGTCCGCTCCGAGAAGCTCGGCGAGGTCGCCGCCGAGTTCGAGGCCATCCACGACATCGAGCGCGCCCGCCGCATGGGCTCGGTGCACGCGATCATCCCTGCCGCAGAGCTGCGGCCCCGCCTCATCGCCGCCGTGGAGCGGGGGATGGAGCGGGTGGGCCGCGGCTGAGCGGTCCCCGTCGGACAGAGAGGACCCCCATGAACGCCTTCGTCCTGAACCGGCACGGCCGGATGGTCTTCCCCTCCAACGTCATGCCCGAGCTCGACCTGTCGACCGTGGACTCGCTGGAGCAGCTCGACAGCGTCATCCGCCGCGACTTCGAGACCAAGGCGCCGAGCGGGACCGAGATCATGGAGCGCGTGCGGACCGGCGCCTACGGCAGCCGGTTCGAGCTGATGCGCGACGTCGCCCTCAACCTGTTCTGGGCCAACCGCTTCTCGATCACCATGTACGACAAGCGGCCGACCCGCTGGGCCGACGTCCCCCGCAACCGCTCGGACGTCTTCCTGCCGGTGCTGCAGCCGTGGGAGGAGGGCGAGGCGAAGGTCCGCGCGGTCGAGGAGGTCTACCCGTCGCTGCCGGCGAAGTGGGACGACGCCTGCGAGGACCGGATCTTCGGGATCCTCTTCGACGTCTTCGCCAACCGGAAGCACCACGCGACGACGCTGCCGGCGATCAAGCCGACCGTCGCCGAGTTCCTCGAGCAGCCGGGCAACCTCACCTTCCGGCTGCCCTCCTACGACCCGGACTACCCGGTCTACGGCTACGACGACATCCTCGACGTCAACGAGGACGTGCCCGAGCTCGAGGCGCTGCACCGGTGGGCCATGGTGCTGCACAACCAGTACCCGTGGGAGCGCGCGCAGATGGAGCTGGCCGAGGCCGGCCAGCTCAAGGACGACGACTACGTGGTGGCCTTCCACCCGCGGGACAAGGAGGTGCGGGCGTTCCTGCGCCGGCTGCGCACCCCCGCGCCGGCCCGGTCGGTCGCGCCGCCCCGGGAGTCGCGGCCACCGGTGCGCCCCTTCCCCGCGCTCGACGTCCGCACCCGCTTCACGGTCATGCCCCGGCTGGAGGCGCTGGCGGCCGTGCACGGCGACCAGGTCTGCAGCAACGACGACCTGATCCGCAACACCGCCTACAACTGGTCGCCGATGAGCGCCGAGGAGATCTCGACCAAGACCGGGATCGAGGAGCGCCGGTACAGCTCGCTGCCGCTGGAGGACCTCGCGCTGGAGGCGGCCGAGGCGGCGCTGGCCAAGGCGGGGCGCGAGCCGGAGGAGATCGGCGGCGTGCTGGTCTGCACCTGCACCAGCTCGCGGCTGATCCCGTCGCTGGCGACCTACCTGTGCGGTCAGCTCGGCATGCACCAGGTGTACGCGGCCTACGACCTCATCGCGGCCTGCGCGGGGATGCCCTACGGCCTGGCCGAGGCGGCCCGCATCCTGCAGGAGGTCGAGCGGCCGGTGCTCGTGGTCTGCGTGGAGAAGTTCTCCGACAAGATCGGCAACGTCCGCACCTCGCGGATGATCTTCGGCGACGGCGCGGCGGCGATGGTCGTGGGCCCGGCGCCCGAGGGCGCGGCGCCGGACTTCGACTACATGAAGACCTACGCCAGCGGGCCGGCCAGCGAGGTCAACTCGATCCTGTGGCCCAACCCCGAGTTCGACAACAACATCACGGTGTTCGGGCCGCAGGTGAAGGCGCTGGCCGGCCGGTACCTGTCGCAGATGATCGAGGAGCTCGGGCAGCTGCCGCACCCGGACGGCGCCGAGGGCACCCTGCTCGACAGCATCGACCTGATCGTGCCGCACCAGGCCAACAAGACGATGGTGATCCAGCTGGCCGAGCGGGCCGGGCTCACCGCCGACCAGCTCTACTTCAACATCGAGAGGGTGGGCAACACGTCGTCGGCCAGCATCCCGCTGGCCATCCACGACGCGGTCCGGGACGGCGTGATCACCGAGCCGCTGCGGGTCTTCGCCCCCGGGTTCGGTGCGGGTGCGGTCGCCGGGTACGCGGTCATGCGGGTCGACCCCGCCGTCGTCGCCGTCCAGGGCCCCCCCGTCCCGCACGAGGGCGGGACCGAGACCCCGGTCCCGGCGCCGGGTGGGGGCTCGCAGGGGTCCGACGAGGTCCAGCAGGCCTTCGGCTGAACGGCTGATCCCCTGAGGGGCAGGGACGGCGATCCCTGCCCCTCAGGGAGCGGGCTCAGCCCGGGCCGGGACGGCGGTCGCGGACGTAGGAGCCGGGTGCGGGCTCCAGCGGCGGGTGCGCCGCGGTGCCGAGCTCCTGCGGCGCGGGCACCTCGTCGCCGGAGCGCTCCAGCGCCCACCCGGCCCACGCCTCCCACCAGCTGCCGGTGTGCTGCTGCGCCGAGGCCCGCCAGGCGTGCGGGTCGGGGCCGGGCTCGCCGCCGGTCCAGTAGTGCGCCTTCGGGTTGCCGGGCGGGTTGACCAGGCTCTGGATGTGACCGCTGTAGCTGAGCACGAACGTGCTCGGCCCGGAGAGCAGCTGCGTGGTGCGGTAGCAGCCGACCCACGGGGTGAGGTGGTCGGTGAGCGCGCCCTGGACGAACGTCGGGATGGTGATCCGGCTCAGGTGCACGGGGGTGTCGAGCACCCGCAGCGCGCCGGGGCGGACCAGCGCGTTGTCGCCGAAGACCTCCAGGAACTGCTCGTGCAGCTTCGCCGGCAGGTTGGTGCCGTCGGCGTTCCAGGAGAGGATGTCGAAGGCCGGCGGGTCCTCGCCCATCAGCCACTCGGAGACCAGGTAGTTGAAGATCAGGTCGTCCGGGCGCATCCAGCTGAAGACGGTGCCCATGTCGCGGGCGCTGATGACGCCGCGGCGGCGGGAGTTGCGCCGGGCGCGCTCGATCAGCTTCGGGCCGGAGAACGCGCCGAGCGGGGCCTTGCGGGAGAAGTCCAGCAGCGTGACCGCGTAGCCGGCGGCGGAGACGCGCTCGTCGCCGACCGCGGCCAGGTGGTTGAGGGCGGTCGTCATGACCTGCCCGCCGGCGCACAGCCCCAGCGTGGTGACGTCGGGGGAGCCGGTGACCTCCCGGGCGACGTCCACGGCACGGACGACGGCGCCGGCGTAGGTGTCCAGGCCCCAGTCGGCCTGCTCCCGCGTCGGGTTGCGCCAGCTGATCATGAAGACCTGCAGGCCGCGGCTCACCGCGTACTCGACCAGGCTGCGGCCGGGCCGCAGGTCGAGGAAGTAGTAGCGGCCGATCGGCGGCGGCACGACGACCAGCGGGCGCGTCCGCACCCGGTCGGTCGAGGGCGTGTACTGGATGACCTCGATGACCTCGTCGCGGTGGACGACGGCGCCCGGCGTGATGCCGAGGTCCTTGCCGACCACGTAGGCGTCCCGGTCCACCTGGCGCGGCATGCCGCCGTTGTGCCGCAGGTCGGTGAGGGCGTTGCGCACTCCGCGCAGCACGCTGCGGCCGCCGGTGTCGAAGGCCCGCTTGAGCGCGGCGGGGTTGCCCACGAGCGTGTTGGTCGGCGCCATGGCGCTGGTGATCGCGGTGAGGGCGAACCGGGCCTGCTCCACCTGGCGCCAGTCGGCGCCCCCGTCCTCGTAGGCCTCGACCAGCCGGGTGAGCGCCCCGGTGGTCGCCAGGTAGCTCTGCGCCAGCCGCCGGTAGGCCGGGTTCCCGCTCCACGCCGGGTCGGCGAAGCGCTTGTCCCGCGGCGCCGGCGCGATCGTGTCGGTCCCCGCGAGGATGCGGATCGCGTCCTTGCCGAGGGCGGCGGCCTCGCGGGCGACCGGCCGCGGCTGCGTCAGCACCGACAGCACGCTGCGGGCCATCCCGCGCGGCGACGGCAGGCCGACGTCCTCGGCGCTCTCCACCGAGGCGGTGGCCTCGGACTCGGTGCGCGGCACGGGCGGTCCCGCCTCGTGCCGTCGGGCGCCGGGGGAACCGGTCCGCTCCGGGTGGGTCGTGGCCACGAGCACCTCCGTGTGATCTGGGTCACTCCATGCGCCGACCGTAGCGCGCGGAGCCAGCATGTCGGGTGCTCAGCGGGCGAGGAAGTGTGCGTCCGGACACAGCGGCGCCCGGACCCGCCCGCCGGGCCGGGGAGCGGCGCTGGTCAGCGGGCCAGGAAGTGCACGCCCAGCCACAACCAGACCAGCAGGACGGTCACCCTCCCGGGTGGGGTCCGCATGGCCGCGCCCACCGCGGCGGCGGCCGACGCCCCGACCCCGCGGCGTCCGGCGACCTCCAGGGCGAGCGCCGTGACCAGCAGGACGGCGAGGCCGAGGGCGGCGGCCGCGGTGCCGCTCACGTCCGCCGTCCGGGACGGGCGGCCAGCCAGAGGCCGGCGGCCAGCCAGCCCACGGTCGCGGCGGCGCGGGCTCCCGGGTGCGCGAGCACCGGGTCGGCGAGGTCGCTCACCGTCGGCAGGTCGGCGTCGGCCAGCGCGGCTCCCTCCCAGGCGAGCGCCGCGGCCAGCCACGCCAGCCAGGGCAGGCCCCGCGGGCCGACGGGGGCGGCGTCCTCCCCGGCCCGGCGGGCCAGGGCGACCGCGCAGACGGCCAGGCCGGCCGCGCCGACGGCGAGCAGCGCGCCCGGCGACAGCTCCCCGGAGACCGCCACCCCGGCGGCGCACGCGGCGACCCCGCCGGCGCACAGCAGCCGGCCGAGCCGGGGGGTGAGGGCCACGCGTCCATGCTGACCCGGCCGGACGTGCCGGCGCCCGGGCTCCCGGATGTCGTCTCCGAGTGCCCGGGCGCCGGGTCGGGTGCCGGGTCAGCCGACGGGCATCCAGGCCATGTCGATGGAGACGACGTCGCTGACGGCGGCCATCCGCAGGAACTGGGGCAGGTCGGCGGCCGTCGCGTTGGCCGCCTCGGCCTGCTCGACGCTGTCGTAGATCCAGACGTCGGTCCACAGGCCGTCCTCGCCCCTGGCGATGACGGGCGCGGCGACGAAGCCGGGGATGGCGGCGGCGACGGCGGCCACCGCGCCGGGGCGGCTGGCCAGGAACTCCTCCTCCCGGCCGTCGTGGACGCGGACGTGGACGAACTCGACGAGGTGCTGGGTCACGATGATCTCCTCCGGGTGGGTCAGGACTGGACGAGGGCGGTCGGAGGCAGTGCCTCGACCGAGGTCAGGAGTTCGTGGACGGTCCGGCCGGCGCGCAGGCCGCTCTCGATGGCGCCGTCGATGAACCCGGCCCAGCCGTCGGCGTAGTCCGAGCCGGCGAGCACGACGCGGCCCTCGGGGCGCTGCAGTTCCACGAGGGCCCCGGTGAGCTGGCCGGCCCGCTGCATGGGCCAGGTCTCGCCGGAGAGGTCGTCGGCGACCCAGTCGTGGCTGGCGACGTCGAGGACCTCGACGTCGGGCAGCCAGGCGCGCAGCGCCTCCTGGACGGCGGCGCGGTCGGTGCCGTCGAGCCGCTCGCTGACCGAGCCGAAGGCGACGACGAGGGTCTCGCCGTCCCCGACGTGCTCGACCTGGCACAGCGTCAGCGGCGCGGAGCCGGGGGCGAGGGCGACGAACGGCTCGTACTCGCCGCGCAGCCGCGCCCACACCTTGACCCCCTGCGAGGCCTGGCCCTGGTGGGCGGCCCGGCGCTTGCCCTCCGACAGCGGCGGGTCGAACGTCACCGAGTCGAGCACGTTCAGCGGGAGCGTCACGACCACCGCGGCCGCGGTCAGGGTGGCGCCGTCCGCGAGCGTGACGGCGGCCCCGGCGTCGTCTTGCCTGACCGCGGTGACGCGGGTGCCGGTGCGGATCTCCACGCCGGCGTCGCCTGCGATCGCCTCGACGAGGCGGCGCGTGCCGCCGACGACCTTGTAGGTGGCGCAGGCCTCGAACATCAGCTGCCAGCTGCCGCCGGCGAGGGCGCACCAGCGCAGCCCCTGCGTGTAGGCGCCGTCCTCGGTGCGGCCGGAGAGGTTGGTCGCCCACATGCCCTCGACGGCGTCGAACTCCTCGGGGCCGAGGCCGAGCTGCTCCAGCTTCTGCCGCACGGTGAGGCCGTCGACCTCGGCGAGCCGGTCGCCGGTGAGCAGCGGCCGGTAGGGCTGCGGGAAGCGGTCGAGCGCCTCGGCGGTGCTGGCGGTCATGCCGCGGTCGATGAGGCCGAGCAGGTCCTCGGCCGTGCCGCTGTGCAGGGTGCCGCCGCTGATCCAGTGGCCGCGGACGGGGGCGGGGGAGGGGGTGACGCCGATGCCGTAGCGGGTCAGCTCGGCCCAGGTGTGCGGCTGGACCCAGTGCACCCAGGTGCCGCCCATCTCCAGGTCGCGCCCGAGCCGGGTGTCGGTCCAGGTGCGGCCGCCGATGCGGTCGCGTGCCTCGAGGACCAGGACGCGGTGGCCCTGGCGGCGCAGCTCGCGGGCGGCGGTGACGCCGGCGAAGCCGGCGCCGACGACGATCACGTCGGTGTCGTGGGGGGTGGGCATGGTCGCTCCTCGGGGTGTCGTGGGGACGTGGTCAGGCGGTGGGGGAGAGCCCGGCGGAGGGCGGGGGGACGGTCGCCGTCCCCGGCGCGGCCGGGCGCCGGCGCACCGACTCCAGGGCCACGCCGAGGAGCAGCACCAGCGGGACGGAGAGCACCAGCGGCACGGCGGTGCCGGCGGAGCCGCCGATCAGCAGGGTGAAGTTGGTCAGCACCAGCGCGGCCAGCGCGGCGATCGCGACGGCGGCCAGCACCGGCGCGACCAGCGTCTGCCACGGCCGAGTGTCCAGCCGGGTGCGGCGGAAGAAGACGACCACGGCGACGGACGTGAGGAAGTAGAGGACCACCAGGCCGAGGACGGCCACGCCGCTGAACCAGGCGAACAGGGTGAGCACCGGGTCCAGGCCGAGGACCGCGAAGGGCATGACCAGCAGCAGGGCGAGTCCGGTCTGCAGGGCGCTGGCGACGAACGGCGCCCCCTGCCGCGTCGTCCGGGAGACCACCGACGGCAGCGCCCCGCCCTCGCCGAGCGAGTGCACGTAGCGGTTGGAGGCGTTGTGGAAGGCGAGGATGCCGGCGAGCAGGGACGTCGCCAGCAGGACGCTGCCGGCCTCGGCCGCCCACGGACCCAGGGCGTCGGAGATGGCCGCGAACAGCAGCACCGTGCCGTCACCGGACTCCAGCGCGCTCCCGGCGGCAGCGACGACCTGGTCGGCGCCGTAGGAGCTGACCACCATCCAGGAGACGAAGGCGAAGAACAGCGCGATGACCCCGACGGCCAGGTAGGTCGCCCGCGGCACGGTGCGGGCGGGGTCCTTGGCCTCCGCCGCGTAGATCGCCGTGGACTCGAAGCCGAACATCGACGCGATGCCGAACGTCAGCGCGATGCCGGGCGCGCCGGCCAGCAGCGCGGACGGCGCGAAGCTGGCGCCGGCGTCCAGGCCCTGCGGCCCGCCGCCGGTGAGGAGGGTGACCAGCGCGAACGCCAGCAGGATCGACATCTCCGCGGCGACGAGCAGCCCGAGGAACCGGGTGCCGAGGTCGATGTCCAGCGACCCGAGCACCTGCACCAGCGCCATCGTGACCAGCGCGCAGGCCCACCACGGCGGGGCGACGCCCAGGTACGTGCCGGCCAGGGTGGACACGATCACGCCGTAGAGGCCGTACATGCAGGCCTGCACGGTGTTGTACGACCACAGCGCGAGCAGCGCCGACCCGGTGCCCAGCCGGCGCCCGAGCCCCGCGCCGATGTAGGCGTAGAAGGCGCCCTCGGCGGTGACGTGCCGGCTCATCGCGATGAAGCCCACCGCGAACAGCGCGATCACCAGGCCGACGACGAGGTACGCCGCCGGTGCGCCGGCACCGTTGCCGAGCGCGACGGCCAGCGGCAGCGCGCCGCCGATGCCGGTCAGCGGCGCCTGGGCCGACAGGACGAAGAACAGGATGCCGACGACGCCGATGGCGCCGCGCCTGAGCTGGCGGTTGCCGCTCCGCTCCTCGGTGGGAGGGGCGGCGGACGTGGTGGGGGACATGGTCGCTCCGGGGGACGGCGGCGGGGGTCCGTGCGAGGCGGTGCGGGAGGAGTCGGAACTGCGGTGCCGAGTTGCGGCCCAGAAAACTGGTCAAGTGGACAGTTGTGACCGTCGGCACAGAGGGTGCCGCATCCCGGCAAACTGGTCAAGTGGTCAGTTCTGCGGGACCATGGGACGCAGGAGTGCGGCCGGCGCGGGGTCCTGCCCGCCGGTCCGGGCCTGCGTACGGTCGAGACATCGAGGAACGGGGCGGCATGACAGCACCAGGGACGGCGACCCCGGACGCGCGACCGGCACCGGGCTACGGGGAGGGGCGGCGGGCGCTGCTGGCCGCGGCCGTGCACGTGGTGGCCACCCGCGGGCTGCGGCACCTGACCTACCGGGCGGTGGCCCAGGAGGCGCGCGTCGCCCACGGGCTCGTGGCCCACCACTTCGGCACCCGCGACGCGCTGCTGGCGGCCGCCCTGGAGTTCTCCCTCGCCAACAGCGTGGGCTCGATCAGCACCGAGCCGGGCAGCGGCGACCTCGACGCCCTGTTCGCCGGCGTCGTGGAGATGGTCCGGGCCAACCCCGACGACCAGGCGTTCCAGTACGAGCTCATCCTCGAGGCGCGCCGGCGGCCGGAGCTGCGCCCGCAGGTCGAGCAGGTCTACGCGACGTACCGGCAGGCCCTGCGCGCCGAGCTGGAGGCCGCGGGCATCGCCGCCGACGACGCCCTCGTGCACCTGGTCTTCGCCGCCGTCGACGGCCTGGTGTTCCAGCAGGTCTGTCTCGACGACCCCGCCGCGGCCCAGGCCGGGGTGCAACGGCTGCGCACCCTCCTCCAGCCGCTCACCCGGTCGGGGCGCTGACCGCCACGAGCGGTCGGGTGGGGGAGCCGCGCCCGCGCTCCTAGACTCCGGCGGGATGGGGAACGCGAGGTGGCGCGCCGCCCTCGCCCTCCTGGCCGTCCTGGCCGGCACGGCCGCCGTGCTGGTCAACGGCACGCTGTTCCCGCTGTACTCGCTGAACCGGGACGACTCGGTCTACGTGGCGATGGCCCGCCTGCTGGAGTCCGGCGCGGTGACCCTCCCGGCCGACGCCGACGCCTTCCGCCCCTGGGCGTCGGCGGTGGTGGGGGACCGGGTGGTCCTCAAGTACAGCCCGCCGTGGCCCGCCGTCATCGCGGTCGGCGACCTCCTCACCGGCACCCCGCGCGCCGCGCTCGCGCTGACCGCGGCGGCCACCGTGGTGCTCACGGCGGCGCTCGCCGCCTCGGTGCTCCGGGACCGCTGCGCGGGGCTGGTCGCGGGGGCGCTCCTGCTGCTGTCGCCGGTCTTCCTCGTGCAGGCCGGCACCTACCTGCCCTATCTGTTCCAGCTGGCGCTCGGCCTCGGGTTCGCCACCCTGTTGCTCAGCGCACTGCGCCGGCGGTCGTCGGGCCGGCTGGTCGCGGCGGGCGCGGTGTGGGGCGCGGCGGCGTTCGCCCGGCCCTTCGACGCGCTGCTGTTCGCGGTGCCGTTCGTCCTGTACGCCCTGGCAGACACCCGGCGGGCGCGCCGGGCCGGGGAGGGCGGGTGGCGCGAGGTCGGCTGCGCCCTCCGGCTGGCCGCCGGCGCCGCGCCGCTGCTGGCGCTGTCGCTGGCCTACAACGCCGTCGTCGTGGGCGGGCCGCTCCGGCTGCCGTTCAGCGTCACCGGGCCACAGGACGGCTTCGGCTTCGGCCGCCGGGGGGTCTTCCCGCAGTCGACCGTCGACTTCACGCCGGCCGACGGCGTGTCCGGCCTGCTCGACAACCTGCGGTGGACGCCGAGCTGGGTGTTCGGCGGCATCGTGCTGGTCGCCGCCGCCGTCCTCGGGCTGGCCCGCACCCGGGGGCCGGAGCGCCGGCCGGTGGCCGCGCTCGCCGTCGTCGTCCCGCTGGGCTACCTGCCGTTCTGGGGGCCCTGGGCGATGAGCTCGCTGTGGCGGGGCGTCGAGCTGTTCGGGCCGTACTACCTGCTGCCGGTCGTGGTCCCGCTGGTGGTGTTCGGCGCCGCGGGCCTGACCTGGCTGGGGCGCCGCGCCGGCGCGGCCCCGCGGGCGCTGACCGCGGGCGTCGTGGCGGCGATGGTGCTGCTCACCGCGCTCGCCGTGCCGGACAAGACGGCTTCCCACGCCGCGGTGGGCGACGACCTCCGGGCGGTGCAGCGGTTCGTGGCGGCACAGGGTCTGGACGACGCCGTCCTGCTCCTGCCCCGGCGCGGGGACCTGGGGTTCCTCAGCACGACCCCGTTCCTGGAGAACGACCCCGCGCTCGACCAGCCGGTGCTCTACGCCGAGGAGCGCGGCCCGGGGGACTTCGCGCTGCTGGACCGCTTCCCCGACCGGGCCCTGTACCGGCTGTCGGAGGACCTGCCGCCCGGCGGGGTCACCGGCGGCGACCTGGCGATCGACCGGCTGACCGTGGACGCCGGACCGGAGGTGACCCTGCGGGCCCGGCTGACCAACCCCACCGACCGCCCGGTCGTCGTCGCCACACTGGCCGTCGGGGACACGGTGCTGCGCCGCACCCTCGACCGCGCCTCCACGCGCGGCCGCACCTACGAGGTGGCTTGGACCGTCGCCGCACCCGCGGCGGCGGCGCCGGGCCCCGACGGCGTCCGGCTGCCCGCCGGCGCTCCCACGGGCGAGCTCGCGGTGGGCCTGGACCTGCGCACCGCCGGGGACGGCGACCGGCCGGGCCGCCGCTGGGAGCGCCGGGTGGCCTACCGCTGCCTGGACCGGGGCGCGACCGTCGAGGTGCTCCGTCCGGGGCGCGGGTGGGCCCGCGACGACGCGCCGGGCAGCCCCTGGGTCGAGGCGGGCGCGGACAACCCCGTCGAGGAGCTGCCTACGGGATGATCCGGCCTGCCGGCCGGACCGACGACGGGAGACCGCGTGGACACAGTCCTCGTCGTCGACGACCTGGTGGCCGTCTTCGTCGTGGCGCTGCTCGCACCGGTCGTCGTCGGCCTGCTGCCCCGGATGCCGGTGCCGCAGGTCGTGCTCCTGCTGGCCGGCGGCATCCTCATCGGCCCGTCGGTCCTGGGCCTGAGCTCACCGTCGGGTGTGCAGGTGATCTCCGACGTCGGTCTCGGGTTCGTCTTCCTGCTGGCCGGCTACGAGGTCGACCTGCGGCTGTTCCGGGAGGACGCCGGACGGCGGGCGGTGCTCGCCTGGTCGGTCTCCCTCGTCCTCGCGCTCGGCGTGGTCGGAGTGCTGGCCGCCGCGGGCCTGGTGCGCGCCTTCGTGCCCGTGGCGCTGGCCCTCACCACGACCGCGCTGGGCACGCTGCTGCCGGTGCTGCGCGAGCACGGCCTGCTCGCCGGCCGGCTGGGGCGGTACCTGCTGGCCGCGGGCGGGGTGGGCGAGCTGTTCCCGGTGTTGGCGATCGCGCTGTTCCTCGGCAGCCAGAACCGGTTCACCGCGCTGGCGTCGCTCGGGGCCGTCGGGGTGCTCGCGGCGCTGCTCGCGGGAGCCCGGCGCGCGGTACGGGAGGGCGGGCGGCTGGCCCGGGTGGTGCAGCTGGGCCAGCACGAGACCGCGCAGATCACCCTGCGGGCGACGATCCTGCTGCTCATCGCCCTCATCGCGGTCACCGACGAGTTCCACCTCGACGCGGTGCTGGGCGCCTTCCTCGCCGGCGTCGTCCTACGGCACTGGGTCGGCGGGAAGGCGCCGGTGCTGGAGTCCAAGCTCGACGCCGTCGGCTACGGGTTCTTCATCCCGGTCTTCTTCGTGTACTCCGGGATGAGCTTGAACCTCGCAGCCATCGCCGAGGCGCCGCTGCGGGTGCTGCTGTTCTTCGCGCTGATGCTCGCCTGCCGGGGGCTGCCCGCGCTGGCCGTGTACCGCGGCGTGCTGCCCGCGCGGCAGCGGGTGCAGACCGCCTTGATCACCGCGACCGCGCTGCCGGTCCTGGTGGCGCTGGCCGAGATCGGCCTGCGCAACGGCACCATGCTGCGGGAGAACGCGGCGGCGCTCGTCGGCGCCGGCGTCCTGACCGTGCTGCTGCTGCCGGCGCTGGCCGTCGCCGTGGACCGGCCGGCCGCTCAGCCGGCCGAGCGGGCCGACCGCGCGGGCAGGCGCCGCTCCAACGGCCCGGTGAGGAAGAGCAGGAACAGTCCCAGGTAGTTGACCGCCGGGAACAGCACGCCGAGGAGGAGGGCCACGAGGATGGTCCCGGTCGTGACCAGGCCGGCCACGGGGGGTTGCGGGGGCGTCCCGGCCCGGCGGAGCGGCTCGCGGCGCCAGACCAGCAGGCTCAGCGCCGTCAGGCAGGCCGAGCTGACCGCCATCGTGCCGATGTAGACGGCGACCGCGAGCCGGTCGACCCCGTAGAGGGCCACGACCTGCGTGGCGAAGGGCAGCAGGACGACGGTGAGGATCCAGACGAGGTTCACCCCGACGAACAGCCGGTCGTACGCGCCGACCTGCTCGACCAGCCGGTGGTGCACCAGCCACAGGCGGGCGATGACCGCGAAGCTGAGCAGGAAGGACCAGAACTGGCCGGCGTCCTCGGCCAGCAGGTCGGCGAGGTCGGTGTCCGGCGTCGCGTCGGCCAGGACCTCGACCAGCGGCAGCACCAGCAGCGTGATGGCGATGGCCACCACCGCGTCGAGGAAGGTGATCAGTCGGTCGAGCCCGCGTTCGGTCGCCACCGACCGGAGGCTAGGGGTCCGCGGCGCTCAGCGGTTGATCTCCACGAGCAGCACCCACGCGTTGGCGGTGGCGCCGGCCATCCCCAGGACCACGGCGGCGGCCAGCCAGTACAGCCCGCCTCCGCTGCCCGCCAGCAGCGTCGCCCCGCAGGCGACGAGCGCCGTCGCGGGCACCAGCACGATGACCGCGGGCCCGACCACCCGCCGCTCGCCGGTCGCCCGGTCCGGGCGGCCGCGCAGCAGGGGCGGCAGCGCGCCGGCGGCCAGCAGCAGTCCCGCGCCGCCGATCTCGGCGGCGAGCAGGGCCTCCGGCTGACCCGGGGCGAGTACCAGCACGCCGGCCGCCAGCAGCGCGACGAGCAGGCCGAGGGTCTGCGCGGCGCGGCCCGGGAGGTACGGGAACTCCAGGATGCGCGCCAGGTTGAGCGAGACCGCCACGAAGATCAGCCCGGCGAGCGCGGCGCAGGCACCGACCGTGGCGACGGCGAAGTCCGACCAGGCCTCGGGACGGTAGGCGTCCAAACGTCTCGACCTCCAGACGAGGTGGAGCGGGAAACCGGCTCGCGGGGGCGCTCATCGCTCCGCGTGCGGCGCGCCGACCACGGCCCCCGCGTGGTGCGCGTGGGGCACGTCGGCGAACAGGTCGACCAGCGCGTCCCAGCGGGTCCGCCGTCCCGGCGGGAACCGGGCCTCGGCCCGCCGCTGCCGCGACGACCCGGCCGGGTACCACCGGCGTCCCCAGAAGGAGTGCGGCCGGGCCAGCCGGACCGCGGCCACCGCCGCGACGAGCGGGACGAAGACCCCCACGACGCCCAGCACCGCCCGTCCCTTGAGGATCGCGACGAGGGAGAAGGCGAGGTTGACGGTGACGGTCAGCGCGAGCGGCAGGTCCCCGGGCAGCTGCTGGGCGTCGAACGGGTTGGCGCCGACCAGCAGCAGCGCGCCCACGACCACGGCGATGAGGACGGCGTCGATGGAGCTGCGGCCCTCCTGTGTCCAGTAGACGTCCTCCAGGTGCAGCCACAGCGCGAACTCGTCGAGGGTGAGCGCCGCGCCGACCCCGAACAGCACCGCGAGCACGTTCTGCCCGGCGCCGTCGGGCCGGTAGGTCAGCTCGACCAGGCCGGTGCCGAGCAGCAGGAAGATCCCGTACACCTCGTGGTGCACGTGGACGCCGCCGACGCTGGCGTCCCGGAACGGGCCGCGGCCGGTGCGGATGGCCCGCGTGATGAACCGCGTGGCCAGGAAGGTCACCAGGAACGCGCCGAGCATCCAGGCGACCACGATCCGCCGGCCGGCCAGCGCCGGGAGGAGCTCCAGCTCGATGCTCACGGTGCCACCGCCCTCTCCGAGGTCCCGATGGTGCCGGGCGAGCCGGGGGCGGGACCAGGGGCGGTCGCCCGAGGGACCGGGGTCCCTGGCGGACCGGGTCCGCCGGCGGGAGGGTCCGCGCAACGCCCGCGCCCGCGGAGGGAGAGCCCCGTGCGACAGCCCCGACCGCCCCGCCCCGCCCGCCGGGTCGCCGCCGTCGCCGCCGGTGTCGCCGGCGTCCTGGTGCTGGCCGGCTGCGACGCGGGCAACGACGCCGAGACCATCCAGGAGACCCCCGACGCCGCCGGCGTCGACGGCACGGTCGGCGCCGTCTCGGTGGACGACGTCTTCCTCGACGCCGAGGACACCGTCGAGGCGGGGGCCTCCGTGGCGCTGCGCGGGGTGTTCACGAACGACGCCGAGGAGGCCGACCGGCTGGTCGGGGTGTCGACACCGGCCGCGGAGTCGGTCGCGCTGCTCGACGAGTCCGGGCAGGTCAGCGCCGACGGCATCGAGCTGCCGGCCGGCGGTCAGGTGGACGCGGTCACCGGCGCCGTGCGGGTGCAGCTGGAGGGCGTGACCGGACCGATCGCGCCGACCGACACCGTGCGGGTCACCTTCACCTTCGAGACCGCCGGGGACGTGGGGCTCGACGTGCCGGTCGCCCCCGGGCCCGACCCCGACTAGGTCGCCGCCGGCCGCCAGCCCAGCGCCGGGCCGAGGCGGGTGGCGATGTCGGTGAGGATCTGCTCGTAGTCCTCGTCGGCGAGGCTGAACGGCAGGGCGAACACCACCTCGGCGACCTCCCGGAAGCCGGCGTGCGCGTACAGCGCCTCGGCGATCTGCTCGGAGGGGCCCAGCAGGTCGCGGGCGAACAGCAGCCGGGCCGGCCCCTGCGGCGTCGCCGTCCGCGGGGTGCGGGCCGCGACGTAGGCGGCGTAGCGCTCCCGCTGGGCGGCGGTGGCGCTGTCCGTGGGGATGACCACCAGGCCCTGAGACACCCGCCCGGCGGGGTGCGCGGCCCGGAACTCCCGGATCTGCGCGGCCTGGATCGCGGCGAAGTCCGTCGGCCCGTCCTCGGCCTTGACCACGCTCGACGTCAGGAGGTTCACCCGCTGCTCGCCGGCCCAGCGGGCCGAGCCGAGGCTGCCGCCGCCGTACCACATCCGTGACCGCAGCCCGGGGGAGTGCGGCTGCACCCGGTCGGAGAACTCCTCGACCACGCCCTCGCGCCCGGCGAAGGTGCTGGCCCGCTCGCCGGCGACCAGCCGCAGCAGCCGGGAGACCCGCTCGTAGGAGAAGTCCTCCGCGTCGGCGGTGTCCGGGTAGAGCGCGTCCCGGACGTCGTCCCAGTGCATCGGCGGGCCGACGCTGACGCCGGGGTTGAGCCGCCCACCGGAGAGGACGTCGACGGTGGCGAGGTCCTCGGCCAGCCGGAGCGGGTTCTCCCAGGCCAGCGGGATGACCGCGGTGCCCAGCTCGATGCGGCGGGTGCGCTGGGTGGCGGCGGCCAGGACGGCGACCGGCGAGGAGATGCCGTACTGCAGGTGCCGGTTGCGCACCCAGGCGCTGTCGAAGCCGAGCCGCTCGCCGAGCTCGACCACCCGCAGCGTCGTCTCGTGCCCCGGGCCGGGGTCATCGCCGTCGAAGGTGCCGATGGTGAGGAAGCCCAGCTTCGCCAGCGGGACCGAGGGGTTCGGCATGTCGCCGATCATGGCCGAGCCCGGATCCTGCTCCGCGCCCTGGCAGATGTCGACGAACCGCGGGTCGACTCCACGGCAGCGCGGCTGCCGCGGCCGGCGCGACACGCCGAGGGGGCGGCACGCCGAGGACAACCCCCTGTGACGGAACAAATACGCGCCGCTGACCAGCGGAACTTCCCCGTGACCGCTCCAGCGGCTTGACGACCGGGGGTCGCCCTCACCTACCGTCCTTCCTCGAACACCCCCCGTGAGCGGATCCGGCCGGCTGCCGGCCGCGCGTCCTCGGACGTCCGGCGGGGCGGTGTCCGCGGCACGCGCCTGCCGCCCGGGTCGGACGGTGACCCGGGGCGCGCCCGCGGGGACCTTCCGGGAGTACACCTCATGCACCACCCCTGTGACCACCTCCGGGTGCGTCGGGCGGGCCGGCCGTGACCGCGGTCCTGGAGCGGGTCACCGCCGAGCACGCCGCCGTCGTCCCCGCCGTCCCGCGGTCCCGGCGGGCCCCCTCGGGCGATGGCCGGGCCGTGTTCTGGCTCGCCGTCCACGTGGTGGTCGCGCTGGCCCCGCTCGCGCTGTCGTTCACCGAGGTCCGGCCGGGCCGCGGCTTCGCGGTCAACCTGTCGGTCGCCCTGGGCTTCCTCGCGCTGTCGGTGCTCGGGCTGCAGTTCGCCCTGGCGGCCCGCTTCTCCCGGCCCACGGCGCCGATGGGGATCGACTGGGTCCTCCGCTACCACCGGCAGATCTCGTTCCTCGCCGTCGCCGCGGCCTTCGGCCACCCGCTGCTGCTGTTCCTCGCCGAGGAGCGCTACCGGGTGCTGCTCGACGTCGTCAACGCGCCGCTGCGAGCCAAGTGCGCCTGGCTGTCGGTGACCGCCCTGGCCCTGCTGATGGTGACCTCGATCTGGCGGCGGGCGCTGCGGCTGAGCTACCCCGTCTGGCACGTGCTGCACTCGGTCCTGGGCGTGACCATCGTGCTGGCCGGCCTGGGGCACGCCTTCCTCGTCGACTACTACCTCAGCGAGCTGTGGATGCGCGTGGCGTGGATCCTCTACGCGGCGCTGTTCCTCTGGCTCGCGGTGTGGGTCCGGGTCGTCAAGCCGCTGCGGCTGTGGCGGCGTCCCTGGCGGGTCGTGGAGCTGTGGCCGGAGCCCGGCGGCAGCGTGACCGTCGGGCTGGAGCAGGCCCACCGGCACCACGGGCGGGACTTCAGCTTCCAGGCGGGCCAGTTCGCCTGGATCATGCCCGGCCGCATGCCCTTCCGGCCGACCTACCACCCCTTCTCGATCTCCTCGAGCGCGCACCGCTCCCGGCTGGAGTTCACGATCAAGCAGGTCGGGGAGTTCACCCAGTCCATCCGCAAGCTGCGCGTCGGCGACACCGTCTACGTGGACGGCCCGCACGGGTCCTTCACGCTCGAGCGCCACCCCGGGATGGGCTTCGTCTTCCTGGCGGCCGGGGTCGGCGTCACCCCGTTCCTCAGCATGCTGGCCACGCTCGCCGACCAGGGGGACCAGCGGCCCGTCTGGCTGTTCCTCGGCAACCGGTCCCAGGACCAGATCACCGGCATCCGCCAGCTGCAGAAGCTGCAGGGGCGGCTCAACCTCACGGTGGTGCACGTCATCAGCCGTCCCACCGACACCTGGCCGGGCGAGCGCGGCCGCATCGACGCCAAGGTGCTGGCCCGCCACCTGCCGCCGCACTTCCGCAACCTGCAGTACTTCATCTGCGCTCGCGAGGAGATGGTCCAAGCCGTCCGCTCCTCGCTCGGCGAGCTCTCCGTGCCCGCCGACCGCGTCCACAGCGAACACTTCGGGATGGTCTGACATGCGCTCCCTCGGAACCACCGCCGCCGCCTGGATCACCAGCTGGGTGATGCTGCTGCTCTGCCTCGTCTGGGCGGTCTTCCAGGTCTGACCGCCGGCGCGCGGATCGGCGGGGCGGGGCGCAGGCTGGGGCCGACCGCGAGAGCCCTCGACCCCGAGGAGTCCCCATGCCGCGTCGCCGGACCACGCTGGTCGCCCTGCCCTGTCTCGCCGCCGGCGTCCTCGCGGCCGCGGGACCGGCCTCCGCCGCCCCGGCGGCGGAGCGCGCACCGCTGGCCGTCGGGACCGGCGGTGCGGTGGCCACCGTCGACCCCGACGCCACCCGGGTCGGGCTGGACGTGCTGGCGGCCGGGGGCAACGCCGCGGACGCCGCGGTGGCGGCGGCCGCCGCGCTCGGGGTGACCGAGCCGTACTCGGCCGGCGTCGGCGGGGGCGGGTTCTTCCTCTACTTCGACGCCGCGACCGGGACGGTCTCCTCCATCGACGGGCGGGAGACCGCGCCGGCGGCCATGGGCCCCGACGCCTTCCTCGACGACGCCGGGCAGCCGCTGCCCCTGCAGGAGGCGGTGCAGAGCGGGCTGTCGGTCGGCACGCCGGGGACGCCGCTCACCTGGGAGCGGGCGCTGGCGGAGTTCGGCACGATCCCGCTGGCCGAGGCGCTCGAGGGGGCGATCGCCCTGGCCGAGGAGGGCTTCGTCGTCGACGAGACCTTCCGGCAGCAGACGGCGGACAACGAGGAGAAGTTCCGCCGGTTCGCCGCCACCGCCGAGCTGTTCCTCCCGGACGGCGCGCTGCCGGAGGTGGGCTCGGTGTTCCGCAACCCGGACCTCGCCGGCACCTACGACCTGCTGGCCGCGAAGGGCGCGGCGGCCTTCGCCGACGGGGAGCTGGCCGCCGAGGTCGTGCGGACCGCGCAGGACCCACCCGAGGCGCCCGGCGCCGCACCGGTGCGCGGCGGCCTGCTCGACGAGGCCGACCTCGCCGCCTACACCGCGCCGGTGCGGACGCCGACCCGCGTGGGGTACCGCGGCCTGGACGTGTACGGGATGGCGCCGCCGTCCAGCGGCGGGACGACGGTCGGCGAGGCGCTGGGCGTCCTCGAGGGCCTCCCGATGAGCTCGCTGCCGAGGGAGTCCGCGCTGTCGGCCTACCTGGACGCGGCCGCGCTGGCCTTCGCCGACCGCAACGCCTACGTGGGCGACCCCGCCGTGGTGGCGGTGCCCACCGACGAGCTGCTCTCCGACGGCTTCGCCGCCGAGCGCGCCTGCGGGCTCGACCCCGCGCGGGCCCTGCCGAAGCCGGTCGCACCCGGCAGCCCGGACGGCGGGTACGGCCCCTGCCCGGCCCCCGCGGGCGAGCCCGTGGCCGCGGGTGCCGAGGGGCCCTCCACCACCCACCTGACCGTCGCCGACGCGGAGGGCAACGTGGCCAGCCACACCCTCACCATCGAGCAGACCGGCGGCAGCGGCATCACCGTCCCCGGCCGGGGGTTCCTGCTCAACAACGAGCTCACCGACTTCACCTTCGCGCAAGCCGACCCGGCGCGACCGGAGCCCAACCTGCCCGGCCCGGGCAAGCGGCCGCGCAGCAGCATGGCACCGACGATCGTGCTGCAGAGCGGCGAGCCGCTGATGGCCCTCGGCTCGCCCGGCGGCGCCACGATCATCACCACGGTGCTGCAGGCACTGGTCAACCGGGTCGACCTCGGCATGGACCTGGCCGAGGCGATCGCCGCGCCGCGGGCCAGCTCGCGCAACGGCGCGGCGGTGGAGGCCGAGCCGGCGTTCCTGGCCGCCTCCGCCGTGGCGCTCGAGGCGCGGGGGCACACCTTCACCGAGGTGCCGGAGATCGGGGCGGCGACCGGCGTCGAGTTCCTCCCCGGCGGGCTGCTCCTCGCCGCCGCCGAGCCGTCGCGCCGGGGCGGCGGCGCCGCGGGGGTCGTCGACGACGTCCTCGGCGCGGCACGACCTCCGCTCGGCTCAGGGGAGGGCGGCGGCGAACCGTTCACCCCCGGCCTGGTCGCTGCCGACTGAGTTCGCACCTCCGGGGGCGTTGTGCCGGTGTGGCGCGGGTCACTACCGTCCCGCCGCACGACCCCCTGGAGGCAACGTGACGACGACGTCCGACCCCGCTCCCACCACGTCCACCCGCGGGCCGGTGCTCCCCGGCCGGCTCGGGGACCCGACCGCCGAGTACCGCACCGATCCCCGGGCCGACCGGCGGCTCCGCGAGGCCCTCGCCGCCCTCGGCATGGACGCGCCCGCCGCGCCCCCGCCGCTCACCCGCGCGGCGCCGATGAGCGCCCAGCTGGAGTTCCTCTCCGGCGCGCACGACGCCTTCGAGGGCCTGTACGCGGCGATCTGCGGCGACCAACCCGGCCGGGACGACGTCGTCCGCAGCCGGCGTTCCGCGCCGGGGCGGAACGGCGACGACATCCCGCTGCACGTCTTCCGGCCGGCCGGCGCGGAGGGGCGGACCCTGCCGGGCCTGGTCTACCTGCACGGCGGCGGCATGACGATCCTGAACTGCGACAACGGCGTGCACACCCGCTGGTGCGAGGACCTCGCCGCGCGCGGGCTGGTGGTCGTCGCCGTCGACTTCCGCAACGCCGGCGGTCCGGCCGGGCACCACCCGTTCCCGGCCGGGCTGGACGACTGCAGCGACGCGGTGGCCTGGATCGACGCGCACCGCACCGACCTCGGGATGTCGACGCTGGTGCTGCAGGGCGAGTCCGGCGGGGCCAACCTGTGCCTGGCGACGACGCTGGCCGCCAAGCGGAACGGGACGCTCGCCGCGATCGCCGGCGTCTACGCCATGGTGCCCTACATCTCCGGGGCCTACGGCTGGACCGAGGAGGAGAAGCTCGCCGAGCTCCCGTCGCTGGTCGAGAACGAGGGCTGGTTCCTCAACACCGCGATGATGGACCTGCTCGTCTCCGGCTACGATCCCGAGGACGCCCACCGGCGCGACCCGCTGGCCTGGCCCTACTTCGCGACCGTCGAGGACCTCACCGGGCTGCCGCCGCACGTCGTCTCGGTCAACGAGCTCGACCCGCTGCGGGACGAGGGCATCGCCTACTACCGCAAGCTCCAGGCGGCCGACGTGCCCTCGACCGGCCGGGTCAACCTCGGGCTGACCCACGGCGCGGACAGCATCTTCAAGAACGCCGTCGGGGACGTCTACGACTCGACCGTCGCCGACATCGCCCGCTTCGCGTCCGCACGCTGAGCGCCGCCGCCGGGCCTTCAGGGGACGACGACCACCGGCCAGCGGCCGGCGCGGACCAGCCGGCGGGACCGACGCCGGAGGCGCAGGCGACGCCGCCCGCGGCGCGGCCGCATCCGCCGTCCGCCCCGGGCGCGCGGACGGCCCGGCGTCCCCCCTCCTGGCGAGCAGCAGCCCGGCGGCCACGACGGCCGCCGCGGTGGCCGCACCCACGGCAGCCAGTGCGCGGCGCGGAGCCCGGTGCGCGGTGACCCGGGCCGGAGGTCGACCCGGGCCGAGGTCGGGGTCCTGGCGTCGGCGAGGCACCAGGACGGCCCCATGGCGTCACCCTCGCGGGCCCTGCGCGGGACTCCGTCCGGCGGCAGGATGGGGCCGTGGACGCGGAGTCGGGCCTGGAGCCGGACCGGGAACCCAACCTCGACGAGTTCGTGCTCGCCCGGATCGCCGAGGACAAGCGGATCGCAGCGGACGCCGCCGCGGCGAGCGGGCGGGAGGAGTGGCGCGTCGACGACGCCTCCGGGTCGCCGCAGGGCGGCGCCGAGCACGTCGCCCGGTTCGACCCGGCGCGGGTCCTCGCCGAGTGCGCCGCCCGGCGGCGGCTGGTCCTGGCCTGCCGGGACGCCCGTCCTGACCTGCACTTCCTCGGCGCCCGGCCGCGGGGGATGGCCGACTTCCCGCTCACGCCGACCGACCAGCACCAGCTCGCCGCGCTCACCCTCGCCCTGCTCGCCATGCCCTACGCGGAGCACCACGACTACCAGGACGAGTGGCGGCCGTGAGGTCCGCGCCGGGCCGCTCGCAGTTACGGCTCCGGGACGTTCAGCCCTACGGGTGCGGACCCGGCGGGGGTTGGGTGACACTCGGCAGTGCCAGCCGGTGGTCGGTCGAGGACGGACCCGTGGCCGAGGAGGTGCCGTGACCCGGAACCCCAGTCCGTGGAGAGCCTCCGACCCGCCGCGTCCGGGCGGCTGAGCCGATGCGACGGGGGCGGGTCCGCCGGAACGGTCCTCCGGGATCAGCGGGATGACCGCCGGGAGGGCGCGCAGGTTCCGCTGGGGGAGCGCCGCGGCCGTCGTGGCCGCTGCCCTCGTCGCGACGCCGGCCGCCCACCCGCAGCCCTCGGCCGCGCCGTCCGCGCAGGAGCCGGAACCCGCGCCCCTCGTCGCGCGGACCCAGTTGCTGGGCGCCCCGAGTGCCACGACGCCGTCCACGGCACCGCCCCGGCCGGCTCCCGCCCCACCGCCGCCTCCCGCGCCGCAGCCCCCGCCGCCGTCCCCGGAACCCCCACGGACCGACGCCCCGGCACCCGAGCCGCCGCCCTCGGCGAGGGGACCGGCGTCCCGGCTCGCGGCCGGCGGGATACCGGCCACCGCCCTGGACGCGTACACCGCCGCGGCGGCCGCGAGCCCGGTCCGGTGCCACCTCGACTGGTCACTGATCGCGGCGATCGGGCGGGTCGAGTCCGACCACGGCCGGTTCGCCGGAGCCGTGGTGCACACCGACGGGCGCTCGGCGCCGCCGATCGTCGGTCTGCGGCTGTCCGGTGGACCGGGGACGGCGGTGGTCCTGGACACCGACCGCGGCCGGCTGGACGGCGACCCGCACTTTGACCGCGCCGTCGGGCCGATGCAGTTCATCCCGTCCTCGTGGTCCCGCTACGCGAGCGACGGCGACGGCGACGGCCGGCGCGACCCGTTCGACGTGCACGACGCCGCCGCCGCGGCGGCCCGGTACCTCTGCGCCGCGGGCGGGGACCTCTCCGGGCCTGCGGGGCAGGCGCGGGCGGTGTTCGCGTACAACCACTCGAACTCCTACGTGGCGACCGTCCTCGCGCTCGCCGCCTCCTACGCCGGGACGCCGGTGCCGCGTCTGCCCGTCCCGGTCCCGGAGCCCGCACCACCGATCGAGCCCGCCCACCCCGGCCCGCCGCCCGCCGTCGAGCCGCCACCCGAGCCCGAGGCCCCGGCTCCGGCGCCGGAGGAGCCGCCGACCGACGTGACCGTGCTCGCGGCTCCTCCGGAGTCGCCGCCCGCGCCGGCTCCGGAGGAGCCGCCGGCCGCCCCCGCGCCGGAGACCCCGCCGGCCGAGGCACCGACGGGGACGCCGGCAGAGACGTCGACGGAGGGGACGGCGACCGACGAACCGGCCGCGCCGTCCACCGAGGACGAGACGTCGACCGAGGGCGAGACCTCGACCGGGAGCGAGGCGCCGTCCGAGGAGCCGACCGCGCCGTCGACCGAGGACGAGACGTCGACCGAGGGCGAGACCTCGACCGGGAGCGAGACACCGACCGACGAGCCCACCCAGGAGCCGGCGGACGAGCCGTCCACGCCGCAGGAGACGCCGGCCCCCGGTGAGCCGATCACCCCGGACCCGGAGGCGCCGACGCCGGAGACGCCGTCGGACGAGCCGAGGGCGCCGGCTCCCGACACCGACCCGTCCCAGGAACCGCCGGCGGAGACTCCCCCCGCCGACCCGTCCACGCCCGACGAGCCCACCCCCGCTCCGGAGGAGGCACCGGCCCCGGAGTCGCCGCCGGAGGGGCCGATCACGCCCGACCCGGAGGCGCCGGCGGACGAGCCGACCACGGCACCCGAACCCGCGCCGGTCCCCGAGGCACCCGCACCCGAGGAACCGCCCGCTCCAGAGCAACCACCCACACCCGAGGAACCGCCCGCTCCAGAGCAACCACCCGTACCCGAGGGACCGCCCGCTCCGGAGACCCCCGAGGCGCCGGAGCCGACCGCGGAGACGCCCGCTCCCGACTGCGCCGTCCCCGCGCCGATCGACGTCGTGGACGCCACCGGCACGGACGTCGCGGACGAGGTCGCCGCCGCCCTCGCCGCGGCCGGTCTCCTGGTCGGCAGCGTCACCGAGGAGCCCGCGCGTCCTGCCTCGGCCGTCGAGTACGCCGGCACCCAGAGCGCCCGGGCCCAGCAGGTGGCCGACGTCCTCGGTGTGGCCGCCGGGCCCGCCGCGGTCGACGGCATCACGATCGTGCTCGGCACCGACGACGGGCCGGCGCTCCTCGGCGTCCTCCCGACCCTGCCGCCGCCACCACCGCCGGGCGGCTGCTGAGGGCCTCGGCCGCCGCGGACGAAGGGGTCCACCGGGCCGAGGACGCCGATCGCGGCCTGGACCGCGGCGGCCGCGTCCAGGGCCCGGTCGGACCGTACTGCGCTCCGGTGCCCCGGAACCGGGCTAACCCCGTCCGACGTAGGGCATCCCGGTGGCCAGCACGGTCAGGTTCGCGACGTTGGCGTCCAGCGGCAGGCCGGCCATGTAGACGACGGCCCGCGCGACGTCCTCGACCGCCATCCGCGGCTCGGCCCGGACACTGCCGTCGGCCTGCCGGACGCCGGCCGCCATCCGCTCGGTCATCTCCGTCGCCGCGTTGCCCACGTCGATCTGGCCGCAGGCGATGCGGTACGGCCGGCCGTCCAGGGACGTCGCCTTCGTCAGCCCGGTGACCGCGTGCTTCGTGGCCGTGTACGCGGCCGACAGAGGCCGCGGCACCTGGGCCGAGATGGAGCCGTTGTTGACGATCCGGCCGCCCTGCGGCCGCTGGTCGCGCATGACGCGGAAGGCCTCGCGGGTGCACAGGAACGTGCCGGTGAGGTTCACCGCGACGACCGCCTGCCACACGTCCAGCGGCACGGCGCCGACCTCGGCCTCCGGCGCGGACCGGCCGGCGTTGTTGACCAGCAGGTCCACGCGCCCGTGGGCGGCGACGGTCGCGTCGAACAGCGCCCGCACCGCCCCCTCGTCGGTGACGTCGGTGGGCACCGGGTGCAGCCGCCCGGCCGGACCGCGGCCGGCCACCGCCCGCAGCGGCTCGGGCCGGCGGCCGGCCAGGACCACCCGCCAGCCCGCGTCGGCGAGGGCGAGGGCCGTGGCCGCCCCGATGCCGCTCCCCGCGCCCGTCACCACCGCGATCCCGTCCTGCACCGGTCCTCCCTCGCCTGGGCGTCGGGGGGATCCTGCCTGCCGGAGCGGATCGGGAGTAGCGTCCGCACCTCGCTCCACCGGTGCGGACGGCGGGAGACCACGCGATGGGTGCAGCACCGCAGCAGACCGGCTCCGCGGTGGTCGGCTCCCCGTTCGTGGTGCGGCTGCGGGACCTCGACGCGTCGTCCCTGCCGCTGGCCGGCGGCAAGGCGGCCAACCTCGGCGAGCTGCTCCGCGCGGGGCTGCCGGTGCCCGACGGCTTCTGCGTGACGACGCATGCCTACGACGACCTGGCCGCCGCCGCGGACCTCGCCGACGTCGTCGGTCGGCTGGCCGCCACCCCGGTGGAGGACTCCGCCGTGGCGACCGCGCTGGCCCGCGAGGCCCGGGAGCGCGTCCTGGCCACGCCGATGCCCCGCCCGGTGGCCGAGGCGGTCACCGCCGCGCTGCGCGCGCTCGGGGAGTCCGAGCCGGTGGCGGTCCGGTCGTCGGCCACCGCCGAGGACCTGCCGTCGGCGAGCGCCGCCGGCCAGCAGGACACCTACCTGGGCGTGGTCGGCACCGAGGCCGTCCTCGACGCGGTCCACCGCTGCTGGGCGTCGCTGTTCACCGACCGGGCGGTCGTCTACCGCCTGCGCAACGGGGTCGACCCCGCCGGCGTGCGGCTGGCGGTCGTGGTGCAGCGGATGGTCGACGCCGCGGTGGCCGGCGTGCTGTTCACCGCCGACCCCGTCGCCGGCCATCGCGGGCACACCGTGGTCGACGCCAGCCCGGGGCTGGGCGAGGCCGTGGTCAGCGGCGCGGTCGACCCCGACCACGTCGTGCTCGACAGCGCGACCGCCGAGGTGGTCGAGCAGCGGCTGGGGGACAAGCGCCTGGTCGTCCGCCCCCGGCCCGGCGGCGGCACGGAGACCGTGGAGCGACCGGCGACGACCGAGGCGTGCCTCACCGGCGAGCAGCTGCGCGCGCTGGTCCGGCTGGGCAACCGCGTCCAGGAGCACTACGGCCGGCCGCAGGACACCGAGTGGGCGATCGACGCGGCGGGGACGCTCTGGCTCACCCAGGCCCGCCCGATCACCACCCTGTTCCCGATCCCGGACGGTGACCCGGCCGGCGACGCGCTGCGGGTGTGGTTCTGCCTCAGCCTCGCGCAGGGGCTGACCCGGCCGCTGACGCCGATGGGGCTGGCGGCCGCCCGCGTCCTCGGCTCCTCCGTCGCCCGGCTGTACGGCCACCCCCCGGCCGATCCGGTCGCCGGCCCGCCGCGGGTCCGCGACGCCGCCGGCCGGCTGTTCCTCGACGTCAGCCTGGTCCTGCGCAGCCGCGCCGGCCGGGCGGTCTTCCCCCGGGTCCTCGACGTCATGGAGGCGCGCTCGGCCGCCGTCCTCCGCGGCCTGTTCGACGACCCGCGACTGTCCGTGGTCCACGGGTGGGGGCCCGTCGTCCGGCGGCTGGCCTGGGTGGCGGCGCGGTACGGCGTCCCGCTGCAGGTCGCCCAGGCCGTCGTCCGCCCGGCCGCCGCGCGCCGGCGGCTCGACCGCATCGAGACCCGGCTGCGGGAGCGGCCGCTGCCGGGGGACGGCGCCCCCGGGCGGCAGCGGCTGGACGCCGTCGTGGACCTCCTGGGGCACGCCCTCGGCGACCTGGCGCCGCGGATGGCCCCGCCGCCGGCCACCGGCTTCGCGCTGCTCGGCCTGGCCGGGAAGCTGCTCGGGCCCGACGCGCACCCCGGCGACCTGGCGACGGTCCTGCGCGGGCTGCCGCACAACGTGACCACGGAGATGGACCTCGCGCTGTGGCACCTGGCGTCCGCCGTCCGTGCCGACGCCGACGCCGCCGAGGTGCTGCGTCGGACGCCGCCGCAGGGGCTGGCCGAGCGCTACCGGGACGGCGCCCTGCCGGCGGTGCTGCAGGACGGGTTGCGCGGGTTCCTCGACCGCTACGGGTTCCGCGCCGTGGCCGAGATCGACCTGGGGGTGCCGCGCTGGGCCGACGAACCCACCCACGTCCTCGGCGTGCTCGCCAACTACCTGCGGCTGGAGGACCCGGCCGCCGCCCCCGACGCGGTGTTCGCCCGCAGCGCCGCGGAGGCGGAGGACGCCGTCGCCACGCTCACCGCCCGGGCCCGGCGCCGCGGCCCCGTCCGCGGCCGGGCCGTCGGGGTCGCCCTGGACCGCGCCCGGCAGCTGGCCGGACTGCGCGAGCTGCCCAAGTACGACATCGTCCTGGTGCTCGGCCGGGCCCGGGCACAGCTGCAGGCGGTCGGCGCGGAACTGGCGGCCGGCGGCGTCCTGGACCGGGCGGACGACGTCTTCCTCCTCGACCTGCGCGAGGTCGCCGACGCGCTCGACGGGGTGGACGTGCGGGACGTGGTCGTCGAGCGCCGCCGCGCGTACGAGCGGGAGATGACGCGGCGGCACGTGCCCCGGGTGCTGCTGAGCGACGGGAGCGAGCCGGAGGCCCGGGCGGTGCCCGGGCCGGAGGCGGACGGCGCGCTGCGCGGCACCGCGGCCTCGGCCGGGACGGTCACCGGCCCGGCCCGGGTCGTGCTCGAGCCCACCGGGGCGTTCCTGGCGCCCGGCGAGATCCTGGTGGCGCCCTCCACCGACCCCGGGTGGACGCCGCTGTTCCTCACCGCCGGCGGGCTGGTCATGGAGATGGGCGGGGCCAACTCGCACGGCGCGGTGGTCGCCCGCGAGTACGGCATCCCGGCGGTCGTCGGCGTCCCGGGCGCGACCGCCCGGATCACCACCGGCGAGCAGCTCACCGTCGACGGCGGCCGCGGCCTGGTCACCCCCGCCGCGCCGGAGCCCCCGATGTGACCTCGCGGGTCCCGACCGCGACGACGTCGCGCAACCCCGCACGGTCGAGTGCTCGCGCACGGCCACGACGGCCGCCGCTGCCGGCGTCCAGCTCTCCAGGCGCCAGGCCTCGTCCAGGGCGTCCACCGTGCGCTCGGCGCCTTGGGCCGGGACGAACACCTCCACGGTCACCGCGTAACCGGCCGGCTGCCTCGCGGCGCCGGTCACGGAGTCCGTCCCGCCCGGTGGGTGGGTTCCCGGGCCTCCTCGCGGAGGGCGGCGCCGGCCGCCGCCGCCCCCTCCGTGACGGTGGGGTACCGCGGGCTCCAACCCAGCTCGGCCCGGGCCCTGGCGTTGCTGACCCGCATGGAGGTGTCCACGACGCAGGCGGCGAGGTAGGGCGCCAGGAGCCGGAGCAGCCACACCGGGACCGACCGCGGTGGCGGTGCCCCCACCGCGGCGGCCAGCGCGGTGAACACCTCGCGCCACGTGGCTGCCCGGTCGTCGACGACGTTGTACGCCCGGCCGGGCAGCCCGCGCTCGAGCGCCGCGACGGTGGCGTCCGCGGCGTCCTCGTGGTGCACCCAGGCCAGCAGCCCGCTGGACACGACCGGGAGCCGCCGCCGTCGGAGGAGGGGCGCCACGGCGGCCAGGTCACCGCCGTACAGCGCCCCGTAGCGCAGGGCGATCCCCTCGGGTGCGGTGAATGCCTGCCGCTCGGTGGCGCGCATGGCGGCCAGGTGCGGGTCGAACCGGTCGCCCCGCGGCTCCCCGAACGGGTCCTCCTCGGTCAGCGGCCGGTCGCCGTGGTCGCGGATGCCGTAGCCGAGGACGATCGACTGGGTCAGGAACCGGTTCGCGCCGAGCGCGTCCGCGGCGGCGAGCAGGTTGGCCGTGCCCTCGGTGCGCAGCCGGTCGGTGGCTGCCATGCCGGAGTGCCGGTACGGCGGCCGGCGCAGCGCGGTGAGCTCGTGGATCACGGCATCCGCGCTCAGGCCGTCGGCGGCGCGCAGGAGGGCGTCCCGGTCCAGGGCGTCGGCCACGACGGGCCGGACGCCGGGCGCGGGCGCCCGGGCGGCGGAGCGGCTCAGGGCGAGGACCTCGTGGCCACCGGCGACCAGCGCCGCGGTCAGCGGGCGGCCCAGTGCGCCGGTCGCGCCGGCGAGCAGGACCCTCATCTCGGCACCTCCTCGAAAGCGGGGACGGGACGTCGACGGATCGACGTGACCGCCGAGCATCGGCCCTCCGGCCCGATCCGGCATCCGCCCTCGGTAGACCTCCGGGTGGAAGCCCCGGCGTCCGGCCCGGGGCCGGGGACCGCCCGTTCCACCGCCCCCGCGCCTACGATGACCGGTCGCAGCGTCCCGTCGCGGCGAGCGAGGGCAGGCGGGGCCGTCGGCGATGGCCGGAGCAGTCGGGCGAGTCCTCCTCCAGGCCGACCCCGTGCGGTCGGAGGAGCTACTGGCCACGAAGACCACCCCGCCCGGCCGGGAGCGGGGCTTCGCGTCGCGCCCACGGCTGCTGGCGCAGCTCGAGGCCGGTCTGGCCGGTGGGCTGATCCTCGTCTGTGCCGCCGCCGGGTCCGGCAAGACCGCGCTCCTCGCGGACTGGGCGCGCCGGTCCGGGCACCCGGTCGCGTGGCTCACGCTGGACGCCGGCGACGACGACCCGGTGCGCTTCTGGCGGTCGGTGTCCGCCGCCCTGGACCGGCTCGCGACCGCGCGCCCGGGGCGGCCGGTCCCGGGTGAGGCCGTGCTGGTCCTCGACGACTTCCAGCTGGTCACCTCCCCGCGGGTGCACGAGGCCCTGGCCGCCCTGCTGGACCACCGCCCGCCGCAGCTGCACCTGGTGGTCGCCAGCCGCGTCGACCCACCGCTGCCGCTGGCCGGCTGCGGGCGCGCGGCCAGCTCACCGAGCTGCGCGACGCCGACCTGCGGTGCACCCCCGAGGAGGCCGGCGTCCTGGTGCGCGGCGCCGGCGGAGCCGCCGTCGACGTGCCGGACGGCGCGGTGCGGGAGCTGGCGGAGCGGACCGAGGGGTGGGTCGCGGGGCTGAAGCTGGCCGCGCTGTCCCTGCGGGAGCGGACCGACGTCGCGGGCTTCGTCGCCTCCTTCGACGGGACGCACCGCCACGTCCTGGACTTCCTCACCGAGGAGGTGCTCGACCGCCAGGCCGGACCGGTGCGGCGCTTCCTCCTGGAGACCTCCCTGCTGGACCGCCTCAGCGGCGAGCTGTGCGACGCGGTGACCGGCGGCCGCGACGGCCAGCGGGTGCTCGAGTCGATCGAGGCCGCGCACCTGTTCCTCCTGCCCCTGGACGACGTCCGCGGCTGGTGGCGCTACAACCAGCTGTTCGCCGACCTGCTGCGCACCCGTCTCCGCGACGAGGAACCCGACCGGGTGCCGCTCCTGCACGCGCGGGCGGCGGACTGGTGTGCCGCCCACGGGATGGTGGAGGAGGCGGTCGGCCACGAGCTGGCGGCCGGCCATCCCGACCTGGCGGCCCGGCTGATCGAGCAGCACGTCGACGAGCGGGTGCTGCGCAGCGAGCGGGCCACCGTCGAGCGGTGGCTGGCGGCCCTGCCCGACGGGGTCGTGCGCGCCCGCCCGCGACTGCTGGCCGTGCAGGCGCTCCTGCCCCTGGTGGCCGGGCGGACCGACGAGGCCGAGGCGTCGCTGGCCGTTGCCGAGCGCAGCGCGCAGCGGGTCGACGAGCCGTTCGAGCCGTCGGTCGGCCGGTCGAGGAGCCTGGTCGCCGACGTCGGAGCCCTGCTGGCCTTCGAGCGGGGGTTCCTCGCCGAACTGCACGGAGACGTCCCGGGCACGGTCGACGGCTGCCGGCGCGCCCTGGCCCGGCTCGGCCGGGACCGCACGACACTGGCCGCCGTGGTCACCGGGCACCTGGGCGTGGCCGAGTGGCTCGCCGGCCGGCTCCCGGAGGCGGAGCGCGTCCTCACGGCCAGCGTCGCCGACCTCCGGACCGCCGGGGAGACGTTCCTGGCGGTCCGGATGAGCGACTCGCTCGGCCAGGTCCAGGAGGCGCGGGGGACCTGGACGCCGCGGCCACCACCTACGCCCGGGCCCGCCGCACCGTCGGGCCGGGCGGGCTGCCGGCGGCGGGGATCGCGGCCGTGGGCCTGGCCCGGGTCGCCTACCAGCGCGACCAGCTGGACGCCGCGCTCGGTCACCTGTCCGACGGCATCGCCGCGTGCCGCCAGCTGGTCTACAGCCAGCCGATGGCCGCCGGCCTGGCGCTGCTGGCCTGGACGCGGCAGGCGCGTGGCGACCCGGAGGGCGCCCTGGCAGCGATGGACGAGGCAGCCGGCGTGACGCCCGGGCCCCGCCGGCCCAGCCTGCTCGACCCGGTGCCGGCGCAGCGCGCGCGGTTGCTGCTGGTGCAGGGGGACGTCGCCGGTGCGGCGCAGTGGGTCACCTCGAGCGGCCTGCGCGCCGACGACGAGCCTGCGTACCCGGACGAGCCGGGGTACCTGGTGCTCGCGCGGGTGCTGCTCGCCCAGGACCTGCCGGAGCAGGCGCTCGGCGTGCTGGACCGGCTCGAGCCGATGGCCCGGGAGCAGTCCCGGGTCGCCGGTCTCGTCGAGATCCGGGCACTGCGCGCCCTCGCCCTCGCCGCCCGCGGCGCCGGGCCGGAGGCCCTCTCGGTGCTGGCCGACGCGCTGCGTGCGGGGGCGCGTGCCGGTCTCGTCCGGGTGCTCACCGACGAGGGACCGTCACTGCGCGCGCTGGTCCGCCGCCTGGTCGCCCGCTCCACGGCCGGGGACGTGCCGCCTGACCACCTCGGCCGGGTCCTCCGGGCCTTCGAGACCGCCCCCGCCCCGTCCGGCGCCGCGGGCCCGCTGGAGACGCTGAGTCCCCGCGAGGTGGAGGTGCTCCGCTGGGTCGCCGCGGGCCGGCGCAACCAGGAGATCGCCGACGCGCTCGTGGTGGAGCTCAGCACGGTGAAGAAGCACGTCACCCACATCCTGCAGAAGCTCGGCGTCGACAACCGCACGGCCGCGATCGCCCGCGCCCGCGCCCTCGGCCTGCTGCCGCAGGGACGCCAGGCCTGACGTGGACGCGGCGTTCTCGACGTCGACCCCTCGCCCCTGCCGCCGGTCAGCCGTGCAGCCGCACCGGCAGGCGGGTCAGCCCCCGGATCAGGATGCTCGACCGCCAGGTCAGCTCGCCGGGGTCGACGGCCAGGGTCAGGTCCGGGAAGCGGGCGAGCAGCGTCCGGAACGCCACGTCCCCCTCCAGCCGCGCCAGCGGCGCGCCCAGGCAGTGGTGCAGGCCGAAGCCGAACGCCAGGTGGCCGACGTCGGCGCGCTCCAGGTCCAGCTCCTCGGGGGACCGGAAGTGGCCCGGGTCGCGGTTGGCCGAGGCGAGCGCGACGAGGACGACCTGCCCGGCGGGGATCGGAGTGCCGGCGATCTCGACCGGCTCGGTGGTGTGGCGGAACGTGGCCAGGTCGACCGGGCCGTCGAACCGGAGGAACTCCTCCACCGCACGCGGGGTCAGGTCGGGGTCGGCGCGCAGCCGGGCGAGCGCCTCGGGGGAGCGGAGCAGCGCGTACACCCCGTTGCCGATGAGGTTCACCGTCGTCTCGTGGCCGGCCACCAGCAGCAGGAACGCCATGGAGACGGTCTCCTCAGCCGAAAGCCGGTCGGCGTCCTCCGAGGCCGCGATGATCCCCGACAGCACGTCCTCCCCGGGGTGGGCCCGCTTGTCCGCGACCAGGCGGTCCAGGTACCCCGCCATCGCCATCGCCGCGGCGGTGCGCTCGGCGGTGAGGTCGTCGGAGGCGAGCAGGGTGTTCGACCACGTCCGGAACGCCGAGCGCTCGTCGTCGGGCACCCCGAGCAGCTCGCAGATGACGCTCATCGGCAGCGGGAAGGCGAAGGCGTCGAGCAGGTCGACCTCCGCCGGCCCGGCGGCCATCGCGTCGGCCAGCTCCGTGGCGATCTGCTCGACCCGGGGACGCAGCCCGGCGACCGCCCGCATGGTGAACGCCCGGCCCACCAGCTTGCGCAGCCGGGTGTGGTCGGGCGGGTCGGAGTTGAGCATGTGCCGGGTCAGCTCGCGGGCGAAGGCCACCCGCCGCTCCGCCGGGACGGGGGAGGAGTCGAGCACCTCGGCGAAGCGGGCGCCGTCCTTGGACAGCCGGGGATCGGCGAGGGCCGCGCGGGCGTCCTCGTAGCGGGTCACGAGCCAGACCGGCAGGCCGATCGGGGTGCGGGCCCGCGCCACCGGCCGGTCCGCGCGCAGCGTGGCGAAGAGCGCGTGCGGATCGGCGAAGAAGGACTCGTCCAGCTGCACCACCAGGTCGTCGGCGGTCGTCGGCTCAGCCATCGTCGAGGTCCTCCTCCACCACCAGGTGGACGGCGGCCTCCTCGGCCGACGCCGCGCCGCCGTCGATGCCGCGGTCGGAGGCGAGCAGCTCGGACTCGGTGTCCCACGAGGTGCCCTCGTCCTCGACGAGCCGCCCCGCCCGGTCGCCGCCGACCTCCTCGTCGAGCAGCTCCCCGTCGGTGTCGGACGTGTCGCCCAGCCCGTCGCCGTCCGGGTCGGCCGGCTCCGGCACCTCGCGCGCCAGCCGGCCGTCCAGGCTCTCGCCGGCCGACTCCTCCTCGCCGGTGGTACCCCAGCCGGCGACCGCCCAGGGACGCTCGGCCGGTGACCAGCCCTCGTCGAGGGGGTCCACGCCGCGGTCGTCGAGGGTGTCCTCGGGGTCGAGGACGCCGGAGTCGTTCTCGCCGTCCAGGTCGTCGGGGGTGAGGTCGGGGTCGAAGGGCTGCATGGCTCACGTCTCCTGTCGTCGCCTCCGGCGAGGTCGCGACCTGCGCGCCGGCGCCGTCCGGGGACGGCGCTCCTCCGGGAGGTGGGCGGCGGAGCCCGAGTGTCGTCCGCTCCGGGGGAGGCGCACAAGGAGCTCCCGGCGTACGGATCGGGACGGTTCCCGTTGACCGGTGCGCGCGGTCGCGAGGACAACGAGGGGGCCCGGACACGAGTCGACAAGGAGGGGAGCCATGGACACGACCACCCAGCCTCTGGAGCACCGCACCTTCGCCCAGCCGGACGAGGTCCGGGAGGGCGACAACTGGCGGCTCGAACTGGTCAACCTCGCCGGGGGCGCCCAGGTCGGCCGGATCACCCTGCAGCCCGGCTGGCGGTGGTCCGACCACGTCAAGCCCGTGGCCGGCACCGACCTGTGCCAGGCGCCGCACCAGCAGTACCAGGTCTCGGGCCGGATCCGCGGGGTGATGGACGACGGGACCGAGTTCGAGGCCGGTCCCGGGGACGTGACGTCCCTGCCGCCGGGGCACGACGCGTGGGTCGTCGGCGACGAGCCCGTCGTGGCCATCGACTGGCAGGGGGCCTCCGTCTGGGCCCGCCGCACCTAGCCGGCCGGCGGCGCATGGTCAGAACTGACCATGCGCGCTCCCGCGCAAGACGACGCGTAATGGTGATGCGCACCACGCCGGCACGGGGCCACTCTTGGTCCACCAACCCCGTTCCTGGAGGGACTCCCATGGCCGCGGATCCCCGCGTCGCACCGGAGACCGACCCGCTGCTGCGGACCGGCCCCGATCCGGCGGAGTCGGACGTGCGTCCCGGCACCCGGGTGCTGCTGACGGCGTTCTCGGGGCTCACCCTGCTCGCCGTCCTCGCGCTGCTGGTCTCGCCGGAGCGGGCGCAGGAGGCCTTCGCGTGGAGCATCAAGATGGAGATCACCGCGGCGTGGCTCGGCGCGGCCTACGCCTCGGGCTCGGTGCTCTCCCTGCTGGCCCTGCGGCGCCGGCGGTGGGACGAGATCCGCGTCGCCGTCGTCACGGTCGGCGTGTTCACCGCCCTCACCCTCGTGGCCACCCTGGTCCACGCGCACCGGCTGAACCTGCTGCACGGCGAGGAGGCCGGGCAGTTCGCCGCGTGGGTGTGGTTCGCCGTGTACCTCGTCGTCCCGGTCGCCTGCGCGGCCGTCGTCGTGCTGCAGGAGGTCGGCCGGCGGCCGGCGCCGGACGTCGGCCACCCCCTGCCCCGGTGGCTGGCCCGCCTGCTCGGCGTCCAGGGTGTGGTCCTGGCCGCGGCCGGCGCGGTGCTGTTCCTCGGCGGCCTGACCGTGCACCACCACTCCGAGGTGGTCACGCGGTTCTGGCCGTGGGACGTGATGCCGCTGAGCAGCCAGGTGATCGGTGCGTGGCTGGTCGCGCTGGGCGTCGGCGCGCTCCTGGTCATCCGGCAGCGCGACCTGACCCGCATGCTCGTCCCGGCCGTCACCTACACGCTGTTCGGCGCGCTGCAGCTGGCCGTGCTGGTGCGGTACCGGGCGGACGTCGATCCGGGCGACCCGTGGCTGTGGGCCTACGTCGCGGTCTGCGCCGTGGTCACCGGAACCGGGGGCTACGGCTGGTGGGCGGCCCGGCGCGGGCGCAGGGCCGACGACCGGGAGGGCACGGAGGCCGCCCGCGACGGCTCCCGGGACGCGGTCGAGGGACGGGTCCTCGAGATCTGCTGAGTCTGGAGGGACCCGTGGGCTCGGAGCTCGCCGTGCGGGACCGGTCGCACACGCTCCCCGGCGTGCGCGGCCGGTCCGTCGTCCGGCTGCTGACGGCCGGGCCGCTGCTCGGCGCGTCGGCGGTCGCCGTCACCTCGGCGGTCGTGGGCCGGCTCCTCCGTTCCCTGGCGGCCGCGCGGCCACCGGCCCGGGCGGAGGCGCCGCCCCCGCCGTCCGTGGCCGGTGTCGACGTCCGGGTCACCTGGACGACGGTCGAGGTCCGCTGGACGGCGCGCTGACCCGCCCGCGGCGGGCAGCGCCCGGCCGTTGCCCGCGACCGGATATGATGGACGGCGTAGGGGAGTACCCCTCCACGAAGCGTCGTCAGTACGACCTGCCACCAGGTCCGGCGCGTCGGCCCGGGAGTCCACCGGGCGGGGGAGACCTGCCGACCGTGTGGTGGAGGCCCCTACGTGAGTACCGCTGACCTGTCGACCGGCGCTGCGTCCGTCGAGCCCGAGGGCTGGGTGACGCCGACCTGGGAGCAGGTCGTGCGCGACCACTCCGCCCGGGTGTACCGGCTGGCCTACCGGCTCTCGGGCAACCCGCACGACGCCGAGGACCTCACCCAGGAGACCTTCATCCGGGTGTTCCGCTCGCTGGCGGACTTCTCGCCGGGCACCTTCGAGGGCTGGCTGCACCGGATCACCACGAACCTGTTCCTCGACATGGTCCGCCGCCGGCAGCGGATCCGGTTCGACGCGTTGCCGGAGGACACCGAGCGGCTGCCGGGCACCGCGCCCAGCCCCGAGCATGTCTACGCCGACACCCACCTCGACCCGCAGGTGCAGGCGGCCCTGGACGCCCTCCCGCCCGACTTCCGCGTGGCCGTCGTCCTGTGCGACATCGAGGGGCTGACCTACGAGGAGATCGCGGCGACCTTGGGCATCAAGCTCGGCACGGTGCGCAGCCGCATCCACCGCGGCCGCGTGCAGCTGCGGCAGGCGCTGGCCCACCTCGCCCCACGGGCCGGCGCCGTCGCGACCGAGTAGGCGGCGTCAGCCCAGGACGTGGGTCTCCAGCCAGTCGTTGCGGAACGCGCCCCGCGGGTCCAGCCGCTCGACGAGGCGCACGAAGTCCGCGTGCCGCTCGTAGCGCGCAGCGATTCCCGCCGCGTCGGCGGCGAAGAGCTTGCCCCAGTGCGGCCGCGGCTCGAACGGCTCCAGCACGCGCTCGAGGTCGACCAGCAGCTCCGCGACCGGATCCGGGGCCGGCTGCCACGTGAAGTGCAGGGCGACGCTGTCCCGGCCGTAGCCGGTGCTCATCCAGAGCCGGTCGGCGGCGACCGTGCGGACCTCGCAGACCTGCAGCAGCGGCCGGACTCGCGGCGCCAGCGACCGCACCGCCTCCAGCGCCGGGACGGCGGACCGGATCGGCAGCAGGTACTCCGACTGCAGCTCGTCGCCGGCGCTGGGCGTGAACCCCATCCGGAAGTGGGGCAGGCGGTCCGACCACGACCCGCGCCGGCCGAGCTGCGGCGTGCACGGCGTGGGGTCCAGGCCGAGGACCGGGTGCCGGTCGACCGTCGCCGGGACGGCACCGAACAGGTCGCCCTCCGGAGCGGCGTCCCCGTCGGCGCGGGACTTGACCCACACCAGGTCGACGTCCTCACCCCAACCGGTGAACAGGCTGACGCTGTAGCCGCACGACACGATCTCGTCGAAGTGCCCGGTGAGCGCCGTCCACGACAGCCGCTCGTACACCCGCTGGGCCACCTCGTAGGCCGGCTCGACGTCGAGGGTGAGCCGGGTGACCGCGCCCAGCGCACCCAGTCCGACGACCACGCCGTCGAAGTCCGGCTCACCGCGGGCGATCCGCACCACCTCGCCGTCGGAGGTCACCAGCTCCAGCGCCGCGACGGCCGTCGCCAGGTTCCCGTTGGTGACCCCGGACCCGTGGGTCGCGGTGGGCGCCGCGCCCGCCCCCGCCGCCCCCCCCCCCCCCCCCCCCCCCCCCCCCCCCCCCCCCCCCCCCCCCCCCCCCCCCCCCCCCCCCCCCCCCCCCCCCCCCCCCGGCCGCAAGCGTCGAGGGAGGAGGCTGACATGAGGGAGCGGCTGCAGCGTGAGCGCGGCGCCAGCGTCGTCGAGTTCGCGCTGATCCTGCCCCTGCTGATGATCCTGGTCCTCGGGATCATCGAGTTCGGCCACGCCTTCCACGTGCAGGGGACGCTGTCCGCGGCGGCCCGCGAGGGCGCCCGGGTCATGGCCTTGCAGAGCAACCCGGCCGCCGCCCGCGCCGCCGTCCGCGACGCCGCCCCCACCCTCGACCCGGCGATCACCGACGCCCAGATCGCCGTCTCGCCCGCCGCGTGCCCGGCCACCGCGACGACTCCGGCCAACGTGCGGGTGACCATCAGCTACCCGATGCCCTTCCTGACCGGCTTCTTCGGGGCCGACGTCGACCTCACCGGGACGGGGGTCATGCGGTGCAACGGCTGATCCGTCCTCTGCGGGCCCGCGTCCTCAGGCGCCGGCCGGCCGGCGAGCGCGGCGCGGCAGCCGTGCTCCTGTCGGTCCTGCTCGTCCCGCTGCTCGGCTTCACCGCGATCGCCGTCGACGTCGGCGCCCTCTACGCGGACAAGGCCCGGCTGCAGGTCGCCGCCGACGCCGCCGCCCTCGCCGTGGCCCGCGACTGCGCCCGGGGTGCCTGCGGCGACGTGCAGGCCACCGCCCAGGAGATGGTCGACGCCAACGACGACGCCACTGCAGGCGCCGGGGCGGCCACCGCGGCACCGCCCGTGCTGCAGAGCGGGCCCACCCGCGTGACGGTCACCGGCAGCGCTCCCCGCGAGCACTGGTTCGCCCCGGTCATCGGCCACGACGCGAGTGCGGTGTCGGCGACGGCGACCGTCACCTGGGGCGCGCCCAGCGGCGGGACGGCGATGCTGCCGCTGATCTTCTCCTGGTGCGAGTGGCAGGCCCAGACCGGCGGCGGCATGCCCTCGGGGACGACGCAACGCACCATCGTGCTGCCCAAGAAGTCCGACACCGGCTGCACCGGCCCCTCGCGCATGTTCGTGCCCGGCGGCTTCGGCTGGCTGCAGTCCGACGGCGGCAACACCTGCAAGGCGACCACGCGGATGGGGAACCGCTTCGACTCCGAGCCGGGCAACAACCCCTCGCAGGGCTGCTCGGTCGGCGACATCGCGGCCCTGGTGGGCCGGACCGTGCTGCTCCCGATCTTCGACGAGTCCGGCGGCACCGGCAGCGGCGCCTGGTACGAGGTCTACGGCTACGCCGCCTTCACGATCACCGGCTACCACTTCGGCGGCCAGTTCGACTCCGGTGAGCCCTGCACGGGCGAGGAGCGCTGCATCCGCGGCTACTTCACCCGCTTCGTCGACGCCTCCGGCGCCTTCGACACCAGCACAGACGCCCCGGACCTGGGCGCGTCCATCCTCCGACTGATCCGATAGGGGCGCTTCCGTGAGACGCCGACTGCTCGCCGCCGTCGCGGCGCTGGTCCTCGTGGCCGCCGGCACCGTGGTGCTGCTGGCCTACGTGCGCGGCGCCGACGCCCGCGCCCTCGCCGGGGTGCGGACGGTGGAGGTGCTCGTGGTCGACCAGCCGATCCCTCAGGGCACCCCCGCCGAGGAGATCGCCGACCTGGTCCGCACCGAGGTCCTGCCCGCCAAGGCGGCGGTCGACGGGCGGGTCACCGACCTCGGGCAGCTCAGCGACCAGGTCGCCACCGTCGACCTCGAGCCCGGCGAGCAGCTGCTCGCGGGCCGGTTCGCCGCACCCGCCGACCTCCAGGCGCCCGGCACCGTGCCCGTTCCCGAGGGGATGTCGGAGGTCAGCGTGCTGCTCGAGCCGCAGCGGACCGTCGGGGGCCGGCTGGCCGCCGGTGACGAGATCGGCTTCTACATCTCCATGGACCTCGAGGGCAACATCGACGAGGACCCCGAGGACGAGCAGATCGGCACCACGCACGCCACCCTCCACGGCGTGCTGGTGACCCAGGTGCAGGGCGCCCCGGTGCCCGCCGACGCGCAGACCGCCTCGACCGGCACCCCGGCGCCGTCGGACAGCGTGCTGGTCACCCTGGCCCTGCCGGCCCGGGACGCGGAGATCGTCGTCTTCGGCATGGAGCACGGCAGCGTCTGGCTCACCCGGGAGCCCGAGGGCGCCGACACCTCGGACACCAAGATCATCACTCAGGGCAACGTCTACGGCGACGCCGTCCTCGGCCGGGTCTCTGTGGGAGGTGACGACGAGTGAGCCGCGTCGTCCTCGCCGGCGCCGGTGACGACCTGCGCGCCCGGGTGGTCCTCGCCGTGGACGGCGACGTCCAGACCCTGCCGCCCGGCCGGCTGCCCGCCGACCCGGCCCGCCTGTTCGAGCTGCTCACCGACGGGGAGCTGCCCGACGTCCTGCTCGTCGGCCCGCTGGCCACCCACGACGAGGTGCTCACCCTGGCCGGGCGGCTGGACGTGCAGTGCCCCGGGATCAGCGTCGTCCTCGTCACCGAGCCCGCACCGGACACGTGGCAGGCGGCCATGCGGGCCGGCATCCGCGACCTGCTGCCGCCCGGCGCCGACCCGGCCGAGATCGCCGCGGCCGTCGACCGCGCCGGCGCGGCCGCCGCGGACCGGCGCCGGGTGCTGCGGCCGCTGGAGGAGACCGCCCGCTTCACCGGCCGGGTGATCACGGTCGCCTCGCCCAAGGGTGGAGTCGGGAAGACGACGGCGGCGACCAACCTCGCCGTCGGGCTCACCGCGGCCGCGCCGCAGTCCACGGTGCTCGTCGACCTCGACGTGCAGTTCGGGGACGTCGCCTACGCCCTCGGCCTGGCGCCCGAGTACACGCTGCCCGACGCCGTCCACGGCCCGGCCAGCGAGGACACGATGGTGCTCAAGACGTTCCTCACCCAGCACCCCAGCGGGCTGTTCGCCGTCTGCGGCTCGGAGTCGCCGGCCGCCGGCGACACGGTGACCGGGGACGACGTCAGCCGCCTGCTGCAGGCGCTGTCCCGGGAGTTCCGCTACGTCGTGGTCGACACCGCGCCGGGCCTCTCGGAGCAGACGCTGGCCGCGATCGACCGGGCCACCGACGTGATCCTGCTCAGCAGCATGGACGTGCCCGGCGTCCGCGGCCTGCGCAAGGAGATGGCGGTGCTCGGCGAGCTCGGGATGATCCCGGCCGGCCGGCACGTGGTCATGAACCTCGCCGACCCCAAGGGTGGGCTGTCGGTGCGCGACGTGGAGGTCGCCATCGGGTGCGGCGTGGACGTCGTCGTCCCGCGGTCCCCGGCCGTGCCGGCGTCGACCAACCAGGGTGTGCCGATCCTGGCCAGCGGCCGCAAGGACCCGGCGGCCAAGGAGTTCCGCCGCCTGGTGTCCCGCTTCGCGGCCACCCCGCTGGTCAAGCCGGGCCGGTACCGCGCCAAGCACCGGGCGGCGTCGTGAACCTCGCCTCCCGCCTCGCCGCGGCGAAGGGCGGTCCGGCCGACGCCGACGTCCCGCCGGTCCCGCTGCAGAAGCCCGCGCCGGTGCCGCCGGCCGTGCCCGCTCCCCGGCCCGTGACCCCGGCCGGGGCCGGCGGGACCACGGTCGCGCCGACCGATGCGCTCACCCGGCTCAAGGACCGCGTCGCCAAGGCGCTGTTCGACCGCATGGGCTCCCGGATGAACGACCCGTCGCTGTCGGAGGACCAGCTCCGCGGCATCGTCCTCGGCGAGCTCGACGCCGTCGTCGACGAGGAGAAGGTGCCGCTGTCGCCCGACGAGCGGGCGCGGCTCACCGCCGAGCTGGCCGACGACGTGCTCGGCTTCGGCCCGCTGCAGAGACTGCTCGACGACCCGACGGTCACCGAGATCATGTGCAACGGCCCCGACATGGTCTACGTCGAGCAGGGCGGCAAGCTGGTCCGCTCCGCCGCGCGGTTCACCTCGGAGGAGCACCTGCGCCGGGTCATCGACCGGATCGTGTCGAAGGTGGGACGGCGGATCGACGAGTCCTCGCCGATGGTCGACGCCCGGCTGGCCGACGGCTCCCGCGTCAACGCGATCATCCCGCCGCTGGCCTTCTCCGGATCGACGCTCACGATCCGCAAGTTCGCCAAGGACCCGTTCGGCGTCGACGACCTCATCGGTTTCGGCACCCTCTCGCCGGAGATGGCCGAGCTGCTGCGGGCCTGCGTCGAGGCCCGGATGAACATCATCGTCTCCGGCGGTACCGGCACGGGTAAGACGACGCTGCTCAACGTGCTCTCGTCGTTCATCCCGGAGGGCGAGCGGATCGTCACCATCGAGGACGCCGTCGAGCTGCAGCTGCAGCAGGAGCACGTCGTCCGCCTGGAGTCGCGACCGCCGAACATCGAGGGCAGGGGCGCGATCACCATCCGCGACCTGGTCCGCAACAGCCTGCGGATGCGGCCCGACCGCATCGTGGTCGGGGAGTGCCGCGGCGGGGAGTCCCTGGACATGCTCCAGGCGATGAACACCGGCCACGACGGCTCGCTGTCGACGGTGCACGCCAACTCCCCGCGTGACGCCATCGCCCGCCTGGAGACGCTGGTCCTGATGGCCGGGATGGACCTGCCGCTGCGGGCCATCCGCGAGCAGATCGCCTCCGCGGTGGACGTCGTCGTCCAGCTGACCCGGTTGCGGGACGGGACGCGGCGGGTCACCCACGTCACCGAGGTGCAGGGCATGGAGGGCGAGACCGTCACCCTCCAGGACGCGTTCCTTTTCGACTACTCCGCCGGGGTCGACCCCTCGGGCCGGTTCCTCGGCAAGCCGGTCCCCACCGGTGTGCGGCCGCGGTTCACCGACCGGTTCGAGGAGCTCGGCATCCGCCTCTCCCCGTCGGTGTTCGGGATGCCCGAGCCCGTGCGGGCGCGGAGGTGGGCCTGATGTCGCCGGCGCTGCTCCTGGGCGGGCTCGCGCTGGTCGCCGGTGGGCTCGCCGTGCTCGTCCTCGGCGTGGTGCCGGCAGGGCCGCGCCGGGTGCCGCTGGCCCGGCTCGACCCCTCGGTCGCCCCGCCGCCGACCCTGCTCTCGAAGGTGGCGGCGCAGGCGCAGGGCGGGGTCGAGCAGGTGATCGCGCGCCGCGGCGGCGTCGCGACCGGCGCGGCCGCCCTGGAACGAGCCGGCATCGCGAGCTCCCTGGCCGAGGTCGTCCTGCTCACCGGCCTGGCGACCGTCGTCCTCGGCGCGGTCGGCTGGCTGCTCGGCGGCCTGCTGACCGGCCTGCTGCTCGCCCTCCTCACGCCGCTGGGCGCCCGCGCGACGGTGAGGCTCAGGATCAGCCGGCGGCAGGCCCGCTTCGCCGACCAGCTCGACGACGCGCTCCAACTCATGGCCAGCAGCCTGCGGGCCGGGCACAGCCTGCTGCGCGCCGTGGACGCGGTGGCCGACCAGGCCCCGGCCCCCATCGGCGAGGAGTTCGCGCGGATCGTCAACGAGACGAGGGTCGGCCGTGACCTCGGGGCCGCGCTCGACGAGGTGGCCGAGCGGGTGGACAGCGACGACTTCCGCTGGATCGCCCAGGCCATCGCGATCCACCGGGAGGTCGGCGGCAACCTGGCCGAGGTGCTCGACACCGTCGGCAACACGATCCGGGAGCGCAACGCGATCCGCCGGCAGGTGAAGGCGCTGTCCGCCGAGGGGCGGCTGTCGGCCTGGGTCCTCATGGCCCTGCCCGTCGGCATCGTCGCCTTCCTGACGGTGACCAACCCGGTCTACCTCTCCGCGTTCACCGAGTCCCTGACCGGCTGGATCATGGTCGTCGTGTCGGTGGGCCTGCTGGTCGTCGGCGGGCTGTGGCTCAAGAAGACCGTGGCGATCCGGTTCTGATGAGCGCCGTCCCCGCCCCCGTCCTCGCCGCGACGCTCGCGGTGGCCCTCGGCGTCCCGCTGCTCGGCTGGGCGCTGTTCGCACGCCCACAGGACGACGCCGCCCGGTCACGGGCCAACCTCACCCGCGGGCTCGACATGGCCGGTGCCGGCCCGCGGACGGCCGTCCGGGCCGGTCCGGGGCTCCTCGGCCGCCTGGCCGCCGCGCTCACCCCGGCGGGGACCGTGACCCGGCTCGACCGGCTGGCCGGCACAGCCGGGCGGCCCGCGGACTGGCCCGTCGCACGGCTGGTCGCGGCCAAGCTGGTCCTGGCCGCGATCGCCGGGGCTCTCGGGCTGCTGGTCGCGAGCAGCAGCCCTGGCCCCCTCACCGTGCTCATGGCCGCCGGCGTCACCGTCGTCGCCTACTTCGTGCCCGAGCTGCTCCTGTACAGCCGGGGCCAGGAACGCCAGCAGGCCATCGGGTTGGAGCTGGCCGACACCCTCGACCAGATGACCATCGCCGTCGAGGCCGGCCTCGGGTTCGAGGCGGCCATGGCGCGAGCCGGCAGGAACGGGCGCGGACCGCTGGCCGAGGAACTGGTGCGCACGCTGCAGGACATCGGGGTGGGCCACCCCCGCCGGGAGGCCTATCTCGCGCTGGCCGAGCGCACCGGGGTCGAGGACCTCAAGCGGTTCATCCGCGCGGTCGTCCAGGCCGACGTCTACGGCGTCTCGATCGCCGACGTGCTGCGCACCCAGGCGCAGGAGATGCGGCTCAAGCGCCGGCAGCGGGCGGAGGAGAAGGCCATGCAGATCCCGGTGAAGGTCATCTTCCCGCTGATGCTGTGCATCCTGCCGACGCTGTTCATCGTGCTGCTCGGCCCCGCGGCCATGGACATCGTCGACGCCTTCAGCCGCTGAGCGGAGTGCAGGATTCCTCTCTTCCTGCACTCCGCTCGTCGGGGGTCAGCCGGTGGAGCGGGGCTGGGCCGGGTTGGTCGGGTCACCCGCGGACGGCGGGTTGATGGCCGGGCCGGTGGTGGCCTCGGAGACCTTCGAGCCGGCCGCGGCGTGCACCGGGTCGTCGGCGGCCGCGGCGGCCGGGTCGCCCCCGGACGGCTGGGCGCCCTCTCGCAGCGCGGACAGCCGGTTCTCCATGATCGTCACCACCTGCAGCCGGTTGGCGTGCGCGCGCTCGTACTCCAGCAGCGTCTCGACGCCGGCCGCGTCGAGCGTGCGGATCCGCGAGGTGAGCCCCTCCACCGGGAGATGGTCGTAGTCGGGCAGCGGCAGCTGGTCGTGCTCGGTCATGGGGGGCCGCCTACCCGTTCCCGCGGATCCGACACCGGGTGTGAGGCCACGGTCGCTGGGTAGGCGGCGGAGGCGGGAGCGCCCCACCGCGGGCCTCGCAGTTCGTCATCGACAGCGATCGAGGAGTGGTCCCCACCTCATGGACGTGTCCTTCCTGGCGCCCGTCTTCACCGCCTCCGGGCCCTACGCCACCGTGTGTGCCGACGTCACGCACACCACCGAGAGCGCCGACACCGAGGTCGAGCTGCGGGTCCGCGCCGTCGCCGAGCGACTCGGCGAGCAGGGCGCGCCGGAGGCGGTCGTCGAGGCGGTCCGCGGCCGCCTGCTCGAGGCGAACGACGGCGGGGACGTCGCCACCCTCCGAGGGCGGGCCCTGATCGTGGCCGCCGACGGCACCGTCGTCCTGGACCAGCCGCTGATCGACACGCCGCGGCAGGAGGTGGCCGAGTGGTCGCCCACCCCCAACCTCCTGCCGGTCCTGCGCCAGCTGCCCGGGCGGGTGCCGCACGTCGTCGTGGTCACCGATCGCGTCGGCGCCGACATCTCGGTGGCCACCCTCGCCGGCCGCCCGGAGATCGAGGACGAGGTCGAGGGCGACAGTTTCCAGATCCGGAAGTTCCCCGGCGGCGGCTGGGCGCACCACCGCTACCAGCACAACGCGGAGAACAAGTGGGTGCACAACGCCGACAACGTCGCCGAGCGGATCTCCTCGCTGGTGCGCCGGCTGCAGCCGAGGTTCGTGCTGGTCGCCGGTGACGTCCGGGCCCGGCAGATCCTCACCGACCGGGCCGGCGACTCGTGGAAGGACCTCGTCGTCTCCATGGACGAGGGCGGGCGCGCCGCCGGTGCCGACCGGGAGCCGGTGGACCGGCGCGCTGCCGAGCTCGTGGCCGAGCACGAGGCCCACGAGGAGGCGGAGACCGTCGAGAAGATCGCCGCGGCCGGCGCGCACGGCCTGGCGGTGACCGGCAAGGCGTCGGTGGTGGAGGCCCTGCGCAAGGGGCAGGTCGAGACCCTGGTCCTCGCCGACCAGCAGGACACCGACGACACGCTGCTCGTCGGCAACTCCGCCCTGGAGCTGGGGGTCGACCAGCACGACATGGACGCGCTGGGCACCCAGGGCACCGTCGTCCCGGCCGAGCGGGCGCTGCTCGCCGCCGCCGTCGCCAGCAGCGCCGCCGTCGTCGTGGTGCCCCGCTCGGCCATGCCGGACGGCATCCCCGTGGCCGCCGTCCTCCGGTACACCGACGACTCGACGCCCTCCCCGCAGTGACCGCGTCCCCGACCGAGGAGGAGCCCACAATGAGCGACCCGCACCAGCCGGCCACCGCACCCGGCACGTCGCCGGGGGACGTCGAGCACCGCGCCGCGCTGGCCGAGGTGCTCGGCAAGGAGGTGTGGCCCGCCGACCGGGACACCCTCGTCGCCAAGGCGGAGGAGGCGAACGCGCCGGACCGGGTGGTGGCCGACCTGCGCCGGCTGCCCTCCGGGCAGCAGTTCGCCAACGTGCAGGACGTCGCCCGCGCGCTGGGCATCGGCACCGAGCAGGAGCGGTTCTGAGATGACCACGAACAAGGAGCCCAGCCCGGAGGCGCTGGCCAACGTCACCGAGGAGAACGTCCGCACCCGCTCGCAGCTGCTGCCCGAGGAGGAGGGGCTCCAGGGCAGCGGCATGGAGGAGGTGGCGGCCGAGGTGATCCTGGCCGAGTCCGAGGAGCGGACGGTCCACACCGATCCGGACGACGCCCAGGGTGGCCACCGGCAGTCGTCCGACACGGCGGACCTGCCCTGAGCGGCGTCCACGAGCACCCGGTCCAGCTGCGCTGGTCGGATCCCGACTCCCTCGGCCACGTCAACCACGCCCGGGCGCTGAGCCTGCTCGAGGACGCGCGGCTGGCGATGGCGGAGGGGGACTCCGGTGACCGGGGCCTGATCCTCGCCCGGCTCGAGGTCGACTACCTGCGCCAGCTGTACTACCGGGCGGGGGAGCGGCTGTGCGTGCGCAGCTGGGTGACCCGCCTGGGGACGAAGTCGATCACCGTGCGGCAGGAACTGGTGCAGGACGACCGGGTCGCCATCCGCGCCGACGTCGTCATGGTGCTGTTCGACTTCGCCGCCGACGCCAGCCGGACCATGACCGACGCCGAGCGGGCGTACTGGGCCCGGTTCCGCGCCGACTGAGCCGGTGGGGTTCTTCGCAGGGTTCGCCGAGCAGCGGGTCGACGTGGCCGGCGGCGTCACGCTGCGGGTGCGGTGCGGCGGGTCGGGGCCACCGGTCGTCCTGCTGCACGGCCACCCGCGGACCCACACCACCTGGCACCGGGTCTCTCCGCGGCTGGCCGCGGCCGGGCACACCGTCGTCTGCCCCGACCTGCGCGGCTACGGGCAGTCCACGGCGCCGCCGCCGGCCGACGACCACGCCCAGGCGTCGAAGCGGGCGATGGCCGGCGACGTGGTCACGCTGATGCGCTCCCTCGGCCACGACCGGTTCGCCGTCGTCGGGCACGACCGGGGCAGCTACGTGGCCCTGCGGACGGCGCTGGACCACCCCGCGGCGGTCACCCACCTGGCCGTCGCCGACTGCATCCCGATCGTCGAGCACCTCGACCGCGCCGACGCCCGGTTCGCCGCCGCGTGGTGGCACTGGTTCTTCTTCGCCCAGCCCGACAAGCCCGAGCGGGCCATCGGCGCCGACCCCGACGCCTGGTACGGCGCGCTCGCCCCCGGCCGGGCCGAGCGCATGGGGCCGGAGAACCACGCCGACTTCCGCCGCGCGATCGCCGACCCCGCCACCGTGCGGGCCATGCTCGAGGACTACCGGGCCGGTCTGACCGTCGACCGTGCCGCCGAGGAGGCCGACCGCGCCGCCGGACGGCGGGTCGCCTGCCCGACGCTGGTGCTCTGGTCGGCCCGCGACGACCTCGAGGACCTGCACGGCGACCCGCGGACCATCTGGGCGGACTGGACCGACGACCTGCGCGGCGGCGGACCGATCGACAGCGGCCACCACGTCGCCGAGGAGGCGCCGGAGGAGCTGGTCGCGGCGCTGGTCCCGTTCCTGCGCGTGTGATCGTGCAGTCGTGACGGGGTACGTGCAGGTCATGCCCAAGACGACGAAGAGCGGGAAGGCCAAGAAGGACGAGATCCCGAGCACGCTGGAGCGGTCCGACGAGAAGGCGCAGCGGACCTTCGCCAAGGCGCACGACTCGGCGATGGACTCCTACGACGACGAGCGCCGGGCCAACCAGGTGGCGTGGGCCGCGGTGAAGCACACCCACGAGAAGGTCGGCGACCACTGGGAGCCCAAGGAGGGCGGCCGGAAGGGGCCCTCGGACCGGCAGGCCGAGGGTGGCCGGGACACGAAGCGGGAGACCAAGGGCGGCGTCGACGCCAACGCCTCCAAGGAGCACCTCATGGAGGTCGCGAAGGAGCTCGACGTCTCCGGTCGGTCGAAGATGACCAAGGACGAGCTCGTCGACGCCATCCAGAAGGCGAACGACCGAGAGACGGCCAAGAGCCGCCGCTAGTCCAGCCTCAGTGGTCGACACGTGTCGACGACGTGCTGAAACGGGCGCCGATCACGAATCCAGGCTCGATGTGGTCGTGGTGTGCGCTGAGGACGATCCGGTCGAGAACGGGCTCGACCGGATCGTCAGGCTCTGCTTCGCGCTTGCGTGACCCTTTACGGTGCGCCGAGGCCGTAGGTGTAGGAGCCGGTGGACCAGTTCATCGTCGCGTTGTACGTGTACCCACTCATCGTTCCGTCGCCGTTGTCCTCGTTGGCCGCAAAGCACTCGAAAACGGTCGTCTGCTCGGTGAGGTCGTCGGTCGAACCGCCACCGACCGGGGAACAACTCACCTCGATGATCGGGCCGTCGATGACTCCGTCGGCCGCGTGTTCCTCGGCCATCTTCTTGACGCTTGCCTCGATCTCCGTGACGGAGGTCCGCCGCGCCGCGCGTTCCGCTTCGTCTCGTCTTTCTTGAGCGGCGGCAGCGGCGGCTTCTCGACGCTCCTGCCTCTCGCGCTCCTCGGTCGCGGCCTTCTCAGCCGCGGCCTCGGCGGCGGCCTCGGCCTGTCGTGCGTTGTCCGCGACCTTCCAGGCGATACCGCCCCCGATGAGACCCAGGACCAGCAGAGCGCCCCCGGCCATCAAGAGCCACTTGACGATCCGCCGGTTCTTCGGGCCCGAGTCGGGTTCACGAAGGCCCGAGCTCGGCCCGGCTGTGTCAATGGGAGGGGGTAGTGCGAGCCACGTCTCGCCGTCCCAGTACTGCTGACCCCCCGAGGGCGTGGGATACCAGCCTGCAGCCGGAGTGGTGAGTGCGGTCGCATGGCCGTTCCGGGCGGATTCGGTCGGCGCTCCGGACGCGTCCTGTTCTGGGGCGCCGTCGGGGGGCGTGGTGCTCATGCGAGAACATTCGCACAGACCTTCGAATCCACATGAATTCGACACCCCCCTTGTGGGGACGACTTCCCACTCTGCTCCGAGCAGTGGGGTGCACGGCGCGGTGGATCTCGATGTGGGCCGCGCCCCCGCCGGTGCTGCCATTCTGAGGACGCGATGCCAGTTTCGACGAGCTTGCCGTTCGCGGTTCCGCAGCAGATCAGAGACGCGCCGAGCCCGGGCAGGGTGAGGCTCAGCCGGTCGGGATGAGGAGCAGCTCGGTCTGCCGGTCGCCCAGGTAGGTCACGCCCTCGTCGGTGAGCGCGATGCCCTCCTCCAACGCCATGCGCACGGGCTGGCCGCCCCACTCCGGCACCGGCACGCGGACGCAGAGCTCGAGGGCGTAGACGGTGTCCGGGTGCAGCACGCGGTCCCCGGCGCCGGGGACGCCGCGCTGGTCGTCCCACATGCCGATCACCGGGCCGGCGCCGTGCCCGTGGAAGCCGACGGGGTGGGAGTAGACGTCCCCGTCGATGCCCTCGGCCGCGGCGGCGGCGCGCGCGGCGGCCAGCACCTCGTTGCCGGTGCGGCCGACGACGAGGTGCGCGGTGGTGAGGTCCTGCAGCCGGTTGCCCGTCGCCAGAGCCGACCGCAGCCCCGCCGGTGCCTCGGTCTCGCCCGGCCGCAGGACGTAGCCGTTGCGCTGGCTGTCGGTCTTCAGCCCGAGGCTGGACAGGCCGACGTCGCAGTGCACGAGGTCGCCGGGCTCGACCGGCACGTCGTAGGGGACGGCGGGCAGCAGCGCGCCGCGCTCCGCGGCCGGCGGCACCCCGGCCCGCTGGACGTCGACCACGGGGTGGAACCAGGGCCCGACGCCGAGGTCGGCGAACCGCTGCCGCAGCCACCAGGCCAGGTCGGTGGCGGCCGTCTCGCCCACGGTCAGGACGGCGGGGGAGAAGGCCTCCTCGACCACCGTGCGGGCCAGCCGGTTGAGCCCGTCGAGCGCGGCGATCTCCTCCGGCAGCCGGGTCTCCAGCCAGCCGACCGCCAGGTCCTCGGCCGACACCAGCCGCTCCGCGAAGGGGCCCAGGGCCTCGGTCAACAGCCGGTGCTCGGTGTGCGAGAGGCCGTCGGCCAGCGCGAAGTCGGCCGACACGTCGATCCCGATGCGACCGGGGTCGGCCTGCTCCACGAGGCGGCGCACCTCCGCCCACTGCGCCGCCTCGGTGGCGGGTGCGCCGTCGTCCTCGGGGGACCACGCGGGCAGGAACTGGCCGACGGGGTAGCGGGAGACCGCGACCGCGGTGACGCCGTCGTCGCTGCGGTGCAGCACGAGGACCGTGCGGCGCCGCGCCGACAACCAGGTCGCGGGGAGGAGCGTGGCCAGGACGGGGTCCTCGTTGTACTCGCGGCCGACCACGAGCCACAGGTCGATGCCGGCGCGGTCCATGAGCCCGGGCAGGAGGTCCAGCACCCGCTGGGTGAGCCACCGGTCGCGGACGTCGGCCTGCACGCGCAGCGGCATCGGCACCGTGCGCGTCGGGTCCGGTGCGACGAGGGTCACGCAACACAGGGAACCAGAATCCCGGCGTCCCCACCGGTCGAGCGGTGCGGCCCCTGGAGGGACCGGCGTCAGGCCGGCTCGCCGGCGGGCGCGCCCTCCTGCGGGTGGTTGTCGTGCAGCCGCACGCTGCGCTGGCGGGGGAGGACGGCGACCACCCGGTCCCGTCCGGCCTGCTTGGCCTCGTACATGGCGCCGTCGGCGCGGTCGATGAGCCGCCACATGGCGTCGGCGGCGTCCTCCCCGTCGACCGGCCGGACCAGCGCCATGCCGATGGACGCCGTCACCGCGTGGTGGTCCGGGGTGCGGCTGCCGGCGACCGCGCCGCGGAGCCGCTCGGCCAGCCGCGAGGCCTCGGCGGAGTCGCTGACCAGGCCCAGCACGACCAACTCCTCACCCCCGATGCGGGCCAGGACGTCGCTGGGCCGGACCGTGGCCGACAGGGCCGTGGCGACGGCGCGCAGCACCGCGTCACCCGCGGCGTGCCCGTGGGTGTCGTTGAGCTTCTTGAAGTGGTCGAGGTCGAGCACCATCGCCGCCACCCGCGACCCCTCACGGCGGGCCTGGCGCCACACGCGCGGCGCCTGCTCGACGAGCGAACGCCGGTTGGCCAGGCCCGTGAGCGGGTCGAGGTTCGACAGCGCCTGTGTGGCCTCCAGCAGCCGCTGCACCCGGCGGCGCAGCACGTAGACGCCGAGCGACGCGCCGTTGAGCACCCCGGCGGTGATCGCCAGCTGGACGAGGACCCCCACCAGGGACTCATCCGGGCCGTGCGTCAGCGCGATGCCGCTGGAGAGCACGGTCATCAGCACGCTCACGCCGACCATCCACGGGCCCAGGAACCAGGCCGCGACGAAGCACGGGAACAGCAGCAGCAGCGGTGGCGCGTGCCGGGGGTCCTCGATGCTGAGGACGGAGACCACGTACACGACGTGGCCGAGGAGGACCACGCCGAAGGTGGCCCAGGGGCCGGCCCGCTGCCGCACCGCCAGAGGCAGGGAGACGGCCAGGCAGGACAGCATCACGACCGCGTACCAGACGCGGGCGGTCCCGGGGTGCACCGCGCCGTCCACCATCAGGGTCACGCACCCGACGAGCCCGCCGAGGAAGGTGAGGATCGCCAGCGTCATGACGGCGACCCGGTGCTCCGGTCCGCGGCTCACCGCCGTGCCGGAGGCGCGGCGCGGTGTGTCGGTGTCGTTGCGTCGCCGCCCGGTCACCGCTGCAGGATGCCCTACCGAGGGGGTCCACGGGGAGTGGCTGCGCGTCGCGAGTCGGACGAGTTCCGTGAAGCGGCGCTCGGTCGACGCCGGTCCGCTCCGGTGCCAGGCTGGCCGCCATGTCGCACCCCGAGCCCGGCCGGGTCGTCATCCGCACGCTGACCGACCACCCGCTGGTCGCCAACGGGCCGGCCAGCTCGCTGCGCATGGTGGCCCCGGGCTCGGAGACCGCCGGGCGGTTCGGGCTCGTCGAGTACACCGTCGCGCCGCACAGTTCCGGGGCGGCGCCGCACTACCACCACACGTTCTCGGAGTCCTTCTACGTGCTCTCCGGGGAGCTGACCGTCTACGCGGACGGCACCTGGCGCCCGCACCGTCCCGGCGACTTCGCGCTGGTGCCCGAACGCGGCGTGCACGGCTTCCGCAACGACGGCGAGGAGCGGGCCTCCTTCCTCATCCTGTTCGCGCCCGGCATCGCCCGCGAGCTGTTCTTCGCCGAGATGGCCGAGCTGCGCAACAGCGGACGGCAGCTGTCGCCGGAGGAGATGGCCGCGTTCTACGCCCGGCACGACCAGGTGATGGTCGACGTCTGACGGTGGCAGGGTGAGGTGCCCAGCCTGCGATCGCGAGGAGGCGCACATGCCGCAGGGGCCGTGGTTCTACTGCCTCAAGCACCACACCGTCGAGGACCGGGACGGCTGTGCCGAGCGGCACCGGCTCGGTCCCTACGCCACCCGTGAGGAGGCCGAGCACGCGCTGCAGTCGGTGGCCGAGCGGGAGGAGAAGCTGACCGCCGAGGACCGCGCCTGGGAAGGGGACTGAAGGAGGACCCCTGCTCCCCACCGCTCCCGAGCTCGCGGCGGGGCGCTGCAGGGGGCCGCCGTCCTCCTCACCCTCGCCAGCGGGGCGAGGCTCGGGACGGGGCCGCCTCCCCCGCCCGGCATGATCGGCCAGGGACGCCGGGCGGTCCGGCGGCGCGGGAGGAGGCCACGTGACGGACGGACGCTCGGTGGAGGACCTGGTCGTCGGGGTGATCGGCGGCACCGGTCCGCAGGGCCGGGGGCTCGCGGTGCGGCTGGCCGCGGCCGGCCAGCGGGTGCTGCTGGGCTCGCGGGACGCCGAGCGAGCCGCCGCCGTGGCGGAGGAGGTCGCCCGCCGTGCCGCGGCCGCCGCCGGGGGCGTCGAGGTGTCGGTGCAGGGCGGGTCGAACGTCGACGTCGCCGGCGCCGCGGACCTGGTGGTCGTCGCCGTGCCGTTCGCCGGGCACGCCGACACCCTCGCCGAGCTGGCCACGCCGCTGGCGGGGAAGGTCGTCGTCGACTGCGTCGTCCCGATGGCGTTCGACGAGCTGGGGGCCTACGTCCTGGACGTGCCCGAGGGGTCGGTCGCCCAGCAGGCGGCCGCGCTGCTGCCCGACGCGCAGGTGGTGGGCGCGTTCCACCACCTGTCCGCCGTCCTGCTCGAGGACCTGTCCCGGCCCGTCCTCGACGGAGACGTCATGGTCGTCGGCGACGTGCGCGAGGCGACCGACACCGTGCAGGCGCTGGCCGGCCGGCTGCCCGGCATGCGCGGGGTCTACGCCGGCCGGCTGCGCAACGCCCGCCAGGTCGAGGCGCTGACCATCAACCTCGTCTCGGTCAACCGCCGGTACAAGGCGCACGCCGGCATCCGCGTCACCGACGTGTGAGGAAGGACCCCGCTGCCCCCACCGCTCGCAGGCTCGCGGCGGGACCCTGCAGCGGGGCCGATGGCCGCGGTCGATCGTCCGGAGGACGATCAGTCGAAGGAGTGCTCCGGGCCGGGGAAGGCCCCGGTGTGGACGTCGTCGGCGTACTCGCGGGCCGCGCGCAGCAGCTCGGCCCGCAGGTCGGCGTACTTCTTGACGAACCGCGGCACACGTCCCCCGGTCATCCCGGCCATGTCCGGCCAGACCAGCACCTGGGCGTCGCAGTCGATCCCGGCCCCGATGCCGATCGTCGGGATGGCCAGCTCCTTGGTCACCTGCGCGGCCAGCGCCGCCGGGACCATCTCCAGGACCACGGCGAAAGCGCCGGCCTCCTGGACGGCGTGCGCGTCGGCCAGCAGCTGCTCGGCACCGGCGCCGCGGCCCTGCACCCGGAAGCCACCGAGCGCGTGCTCGCTCTGCGGCGTGAAGCCGACGTGCGCCATCACCGGGATGCCGGCCTCGGTCAGCGCCCGCACCTGCGGCGCGACTCGCGTCCCGCCCTCGAGCTTCACCGCCTGCGCGCCGCCCTCCTTCATCATCCGGACGGCGGTGGCCAGCGCCTGCTGCGGGCCGGCCTCGTAGCTGCCGAACGGCAGGTCGGCGACGACCAGGGCGCGTCGCGTCGACCGCGTGACCGCCTTCGTCATCAGCAGGATGTCGTCGACGGTGACCGGGACCGTGCTGTCCAGGCCGAGGACGACGTTCCCGCCGGAGTCGCCCACCAGGAGCACCGGGATGCCGGCCTCCTCGAACACCGACGCGCTCACCGTGTCGTAGGCGGTGAGCATCGCCCACCGCTCGCCGCGCTCCTTCGCCTGCTGCAGGTGGTGCACGCGCACCCGGGCGGTCGAGGTCCCGCCGTAGAGCACCGATTCCGTCATGAGTGTGATGCCGCTCCCTCGCGGACGCTGGGCAGGCTCTCCCGCCAGCGGTTGGTGATCGGCAGACGCCGATCCCGGCCGAACGCCTTCAGGCTGATCTTCGTTCCCGGTGCCGACTGCCGGCGCTTGAACTCGGCGGCGTCCACGAGGCGGAGCACCCGCGCCACCACCTCCGGGTCGTGGCCGCGCTCGAGCAGCTGCGCCATCCCGAGGTCGCGGTCGACGTAGTCGGCGACGACCGCGTCGAGCTCCTCGTACGACGGCAGCGAGTCGGTGTCCACCTGCCCCGGCGCCAGCTCGGCCGACGGCGGCTTGTCGATCGAGTTCTGCGGGATGGGCTCGGTCTCCCCGCGGCCGCGGGCGTAGGTGTTGCGCCAGCGCGCCAGCTCCCACACGAGGGTCTTGGGCACGTCCTTGATCGGGGCGAAGCCGCCGGCCGAGTCGCCGTAGAGCGTCGAGTAGCCGACCGCGATCTCGCTCTTGTTCCCCGTGGTGAGCAGCAGGTGGCCGTGCTGGTTGGACAGCCCCATGAGCAGCGTGCCGCGCACCCGCGCCTGGAGGTTCTCGGCCGCGACGCCGGAGAGGTCCACCTGCGCGTGGTAGGCGTCGACCATCGGCGCGATCGGGACGACGGTGTAGTGCAGCCCCGTCCGCTTGGCGAGGTCCTCGGCGTCGGCCAGCGAGTGCTCGCTGGAGTACTTCGAGGGCAGGCCCACGCCGTACACCCGGTCGGGGCCGAGGGCGTCGACGGCGAGCGCGGCGCACACCGCCGAGTCGATGCCGCCGGAGAGGCCGAGCACCACCGAGGGCATGCCGTTCTTGTCGATGAAGTCGCGCAGCCCCAGCACCAGGGCCCGCCAGACCTCCTCGCAGTCCTCCAGCGGTCGCACGATCGAGGCGGTGCGCGCCTCGAACGCCGGCACCGACTCCTCGGAGACCACGTGCCGGGTGACCGTCATCGGCCCGATCCGGCCCTCGCGCCGCTCGGGGACCGACGACGGGTCGATGGTCAGGTCGGCGGTGAGCAGGTGCTCGACGAACTGCGGCGCCCGGCCCAGCAACTCGCCGTCCGGCGCGACGACCATCGAGTCGCCGTCGAAGACCAGCTCGTCCTGGCCGCCGACCTGGTTGCAGTAGACGACGCTCGCGCGCGCCTCGGCGGCGCGGCGGCGGACCAGCGGCAGCCGCAGGTCGTCCTTGGCCCGCTCGTAGGGCGAGGCGTTGGGGGAGACGACCAGGTCCACGCCGGCCTGGCCGGCGACGCCGCACGGGCCGCCCTCGACCCAGAGGTCCTCGCAGACGGTCAGCGCCACGTCGACCCCGTGCAGGCGGACGACGGGCAGCTCGGTGCCGGGCACGAAGTAGCGCGCCTCGTCGAAGACGCCGTAGTTGGGCAGGTGCCGCTTGTAGTAGCGGACCACGACCTCGCCGCCGTACAGCAGCGCGGCGGCGTTGCGCGGGGCGCCGCGGCGCGGGTTGGCGTCGGCCGGGCGGTCGTCGTCGGTGGGCGGCTCGTCGACCGGTGCCGGGCCGCTGCCCTCGGTGTGCGCGAGGTAGCCGACGACGACGGCGGTCCCGCCCAGGCCCTGGTCGGCCAGCGACGCGGCCAGGTCGACGAGGGCGTGCTCGCTGGCGGCGGCGAACGACTCGCGGAGCACGAGGTCCTCGGGCGGGTACCCGGTGAGGGTCATCTCCGGGAAGACGACGAGGTGCGCGCCGGCCTCGGCGGCCTGCGCCGTCCAGCGGGCCACCAGTTCCGCGTTGCCGGGGAGGTCCCCGACGCGGGTGTCGACCTGGGCCAGGGCCACGCGCAGCTGTACCTGCTGTCCAGTCACCCGGTCAGTCTGGTCGCCGACCCGGCACACCGGCCACGCGGGGCAGGGTCAGTTCGGCTCGGGTACGGCAGGGGGCGACGGCCGCGGGGCCGGGACGCCGTTGACGGCGCCGGGCGCGGGGCCCTCCGGAGTGGTGCGCTCGAGGAAGCGCAGCAGCTCGACGGGGAACGGCAGCACGACCGTCGAGTTCTTCTCCGCCGCCACCTCGACCATCGTCTGGAGCAGCCGCAGCTGGAGCGCGGCGGGCTGGGTGCTCATCACCTGCGCCGCCTGGGCCAGCTTCTCCGAGGCCTGCAGCTCGCCCTCGGCGGTGATCACGCGGGACCGCCGCTCGCGCTCGGCCTCGGCCTGCCGGGCGATCGACCGCTTCATCGTCTCCGGCAGCGCGACGTCCTTGATGTCGACCCGGTCGATGTGGATGCCCCAGTCCACGGCGGGGCTGTCCATCATCAGTTCCAGGCCCTGGTTGAGCCGCTCGCGGTTGGACAGCAGGTCGTCGAGGTCGCTCTTGCCGATGATCGAGCGCAGCGACGCCTGGGCGACCTGGCCGATCGCCGCCTGGTAGTTCTGCACGTCGATCACCACGCGGGCGGGGTCGAAGACGCGCCAGTAGACGACGGCGTCGACCTTGACCGTCACGTTGTCGCGGGTGATGCCCTCCTGCGCGGGCACCGGCATGGTGACGATCTGCATGTTCACCTTGTGCATGCGGTCCACCGCGGGCCGGATGAACGTCAGGCCCGGCGGCCGGGGATCGCCCTGCAGCCGGCCGAAGCGCAGGACCACCCCCCGCTCGAACTGGGTGACGACCCGGACGCTCGCGCCCAGCAGCACGAGCAGTCCGACGACGACGATGGCCAGGAGTGCCAGAACGGCGTCCATCTCGCCCTCCGCCGGCGGCGCCGGGGCCGGACGCGCAGGTCGCGCCCGTGGCCGCGGCGTCCTCGTGACGGCGCCCACATGCTAGATCGCCGACCGGCCCGCGGCGGTCGTGCGGACGCGCGGATCAGTTCCCGTCGCCGCGTGGTCCGTCACGGTCACGGGGGTCGGGCGGGAGATGCGCCGCGGCGCCGCCCGACCGCCGCCGACGGGCGTCACCTGCCGAGCAGGGCCGCCAGCTGGTCGGCGTGGTCGCGCTGGTGTCCGGGGAGGAACGCCACCAGGTCGCCGAGGGTCACCGGCCCGTCCACCTCGTGGACGCCCGCGCGGTCGAGATCGGCGGGGCCGAGGCCGGCGACGCTGTCGAACAGCGCCGCCTGCGCCCGCCGCAGCTGCTCGAGCAGCTGGAGCGGGGGCACGTCGCGGTAGCCGGCCACCCGCTCGGGCTCGTCGGGGACGAAGTCGGCCAGCAACGGCTCGGACTGCGTGCGCAGGCGGTAGATGCGCTCGGTGAACACCAGGGCGCTGTCGCGCAGGTGACCGGCCACCTCCCGCGGTGTCCAGTCGAGCTCGGAGGAGTACGAGGGGAAGTGCCCCAGGCGGACCAGCCGCTCGCGGTCGTCGGGGGAGAGCCGCGCCCGCCAGCCCTCGCCGGTGACCGCGCGGGCCAAGAGGAGGTCGACGCGCGCCTGCTGGCGCGCGAGGCTGTCGGCTGCCGCGGCCGCCCGGCCCGGTACGAGGGTGGTCATGCCGCACCCTGGCCCGGCGGCCCGCCGCTGACCAGGGCCCTTCTCCCCGGGCCGGATGTGGTCCTCGTCTCACCTGATCAGGGGTCGGACGGTCGGCACGGTGCGACCCCGACCGGGCGGCGTCCTCACCGGGCCGTGATCCCGTGAGCGACCTGGGGCGGCCGATCTAGGCTCGGCCGGTGCTGCAGGGGAGGGAGCGGGAGCAGGCCGCGGTGGCCGCCCTGCTGGCCGACGCGGCTGCCGGACGCGGCGGCGCCCTGGTCCTGCGGGGGCAGCCCGGCGTCGGCAAGTCGGCGCTGCTGGCGGATGCGGCCGACACCGAGGACCGCACCGTGCTGCGGACCCAGGGCATCGAGTCGGAGTCGCCCCTGGCCTTCGCCGCGCTCCAGCGGCTGCTCCGGCCGGTGGCCGCGTGCACCGACCGGCTGCCCGCTCCCCAGGCGCAGGCCCTCCGGGCCGCATTCGGCGAGGTCACCGGGGGAGAGGCCGACCGGTTCCTGGTCTTCCTCGCCGTCCTCGGCGTGCTGGCCGAGGCCGGTGAGCAGGCTCCGGTGCTGGCCGTCGTCGACGACGCCCACTGGCTGGACGACGCGTCGGCGGCGGCGCTGCTCTTCGCGGCGCGGCGGCTGCAGAACGAGCGGGTCGCCCTGCTGTTCGCCGCCCGTACCGGCGACGTCCGCACCTTCGACAGCGGCGACCTGCCGACCCTCGAGCTCGGCGGCATCGACGCCGAGGCGGCGGGCGCGCTGCTCAGCGAGCGGGCTGGGGTGCCCGTGCCCCCCGAGGTCCGGGACGCGCTGCTGGGCGGCACCGGGGCCAACCCGCTGGCGCTGGTGGAGCTGGCCGAGGCGCTGACCACCGACCAGCTCTCCGGTGCGGCGCCTCTGCCCGAGCGGCTGCCGCTCACCGAGGGCGTGGAGCGGGCCTTCCTCGACCGCTGCCGGCGACTGCCCGCCGAGGCGCAGTCGGTGCTCCTGGTGGCCGCGGCGGACGACTCCGGCCGGGCCGCGGTCATCCGGCAGGCGGCCACCGCCCTGGGAGCGGGCGAGGACGGGCTGGAGACCGCCGAGCGGTCCGGGTTGCTGCGGGTCCGGGACGGCGCGGTCGAGCTGCGCCACCCGCTGGTGCGGTCCGCGGTCTACGGCGCGGCCACGAGCTCCGGTCGCCGGCGGGCGCACCGGGCCCTGGCCGCGGCCCTGACCCGGCCGGACGACGCCGACCGCCGCGCCTGGCACCTCGCCGCCTCCGTCGAGGAGCCGGACGCGGGTGTCGTCGCCGCGCTGGACGCCGCCGCCGAGCGGTCGGTGGCCCGGGCCGGGCACGAGGCCGCCTCGGCCGCGTGGGAGCGGGCCGCCGAGCTCTCGCCGCCGGGGGAGGGCCGCGCCGGACGGCTGTACCGCGCCGCGCTCTCCGCCTGGCGGGCCGCCCGGTCGGTGCGGGCCGCGGGCCTGGTCGACGCGGGGCTCGCCCTCACAGCCGACCCCGGGCTGCGCGCGGACCTGCGCCGCCTGCGCGCGCACCTGGAGTTCCACGCCGCGTCGCCGGACGAGGCGCACCGCATGGTGCTCGACGCGGCCGCCGAGGTGGCGTCCCACGACCGCCGCCAGGCCGGTGACCTCGCCATGCTCGGCGCGGCGCTGGCCGCTTCCGGCGCCCGCTCGGGCAGCACCGTCGACCCCACCGCCCTGCTGCCCGACGCGGGTCCGGACGCACCCGTCCGCGACCGCTGCCTGGTCGCGCTCACCCGCGGGCTGCACGCCGTGCCGCGGCGGGACTGGGCGACGTCCACCCGGTTCCTGCGCGCGGCCGTCGACCTGGCCGACGACCTCGACGACGTCGCCGACGAGGACCTGCTGCTCAACCTGGGCGTCGCCGCGTGGCCGCTCGGGGACGACGAGGTCGCGCTGCGCCTGCAGGACCGCCTGCTGCGCTCCGCCCGCGACATGCGCGCCGTGGTGATGGTCGTGCACGCCCTGACCCGCCGGAGCATCCCGGACCTGGCCACCGGCCGCTGGGCCACGGCGGCCACCGGAGCCGGGGAGGCGCTCCCCCTGGCGCAGAACTGCGGGCAGCCGGTGCTCGCCGCCTGGCCCACCGCGGTCCTCGCCGTCCTGGCGGCGCTGCGCGGCGAGACCGACCGGGCCGTCGCGCAGCTGGCCGCCTTCGAGGCCGTCGCCGCGGAGTGCGCGCTGGGCATCGTCACCGAGATCGTCACCGACCTCGCGCGCTGGACCCGCGGGCTGCTCGACGCGGCCGACCCGGCGGCCGCGCTGCACCCGCTCGAGCAGCTGCGCTCCATCCCCGGCGGGCAGCTGGCCGCGCTCGACCGGATCGAGACGGCCGTGCGCGCCGACCGGACCGCGACCGCGCGCGCGTGGGTCGACGACCTCGGGGCGTACGCCGAGGGGACCGGCGCCGCCTGGGCGGTCGCCCTCGCCGCGCACGGTCGGGCGGTGCTCGCCGACGGCGCGGACGCCGACGAGCAGTTCCGGACGGCGCTCGCCGCGCACGAGAACTCCCTGCGGCGGCCGGCGCAGGCCCGCACCCAGCTCGCCTACGGCCGCTTCCTGCGCCGCAACCGGCGGCGGGTCGACGCCCGTCCGCACCTGCGGGCCGCGCTGGCGACCTTCGAGGACCTGCGGGCGGCGCCGTGGGCCGAGCAGGCCCGCCAGGAGCTGCGCGCGTCGGGGGAGACCGCCCGGCGGCGGAACGGCGGCGTCCCGGCGACCGAGCTCACCGCGCAGGAGGTGCAGGTCACGCGGCTGGTGCGGCAGGGGCTGTCCAACCGCGACGTCGCGGCGCAGCTGTTCGTCAGCCCGCGCACGGTCGACTTCCACCTGCGCAACGTCTTCACCAAGCTGGGTGTGAGCAGCCGGACCGAGCTCGCGGCCCTGCCGCTCGACTGAGGAGGCCCCGTGGGAGTCCGGCTCGCCCGGGTCCACGACCCCGACGCGGTCCGCGGACCGGGGCCGCGCTTCCTCGTCGAGCGGCTGTGGCCGCGGGGGGTCCGCCGCGCCGACCTGCCGCTCGACGGCTGGCTGCGCGAGGTCGCGCCCAGCACGGAGCTCCGCCGCTGGTTCGGCCACGAGCCCGCGCGCTGGGCGGCGTTCCGCCGCCGCTACCTCGCCGAACTGCGGGCCGCCCCGGAGGCGTGCCGGCCGCTGCTCGACGCCGCCCGCACCGGCGACGTCACCCTGCTGTACAGCGCCCGCGACCGCGAGCACAACAGCGCCGTGGTGCTGCGGGAGCACCTGCTCGCCCGGCTCGGGGAGGCCGAGGACTCTTCCACCGATCGAGATCGGTCCTAGAATCCCCGGGCATGGCCGACCACGTCGCCGCGGTCGCCGCGCTGGCCGAGCCCACCCGCCGCCGGCTCTACGAGCACGTCGTCCGGCAGCCGGCTCCGGTGAGCCGGGACGAGGCGGCGGCCGCCGTGGGGGTCCCCCGGGGCACCACGGCCTTCCACCTCGACCGGCTGGTGGCCGACGGGCTGCTCGACGTCCACTTCGAGCGGCGCACCGGCCGCACCGGCCCGGGCGCGGGGCGCCCGGCCAAGCTCTACCGGCGCGCGGACTGCGCGGTCGAGGTCTCCCTGCCCGGACGCCGCTACGACCTCGCCGGGGAACTGCTCGCGGGGGCGCTCGAGGAGGCCGACGCCTCGGGTGAGGCCCCCCGCGAGGTGCTGGGCCGACGGGCCCTGCGACGCGGGCGGGAGCTGGGGGAGGGGGTCGCCACCGACGGTGGGCGGGCCGCCGTCCTGCGCGTCCTGGAGGAGCACGGCTTCGAGCCGCGGGTCGGGGACGACGGCGCGGTGGTGCTGGCCAACTGCCCGTTCCACGCCCTCGCCGCCGCGCACACCGACCTGGTCTGCGGCATGAACCTGCACCTGCTGGCCGGACTCGTCGAGGCGGTCCCGGACGCGGACCTGACCGCACACCTCGCGCCGGAGCCCGGCCTCTGCTGCGTCCGCCTGGAGGCCGCGGCACCGCATCGGCCTCCGTTGACAGGGATGTGACACGGGTCTCTACTTCTAACCATCGTTGGTCTTAGAAGGAGGGTCCGCCATGACGATCCACCTCAACCGGTCTCACACCGCCTCGGCGGTCGACCCGGCCCACCAGGCGTTCGTGCTGCTGCGGACGGTCTTCACCGTCGCACCGATCGCGTTCGGCCTGGACAAGTTCGCCAACCTGCTCACCGACTGGCCCGGTTACCTCGCCCCGTGGATCGACGACCTGGTGCCCGGCACCGCGCAGCAGGCCATGTACGCCGTCGGTGTGGTCGAGATCGTCGCCGGGATCGTGGTCGCCGTGGCGCCGCGGATCGGCGGCTGGCTGGTCGCCGCGTGGCTCGCCGGGATCATCCTGAACCTGCTGACGATCCCCGGGTTCTACGACGTCGCGCTGCGTGACTTCGGTCTGCTCGTCGCGGCGGTGGCCCTCGCTCGCCTGGCGGCGCGGTACGCCCCGGCGCGGACGCGGCAGCCGATCGCCGGCCGGGAGGCGGCGTGACCGCGGCGGAGGTCGTCGGGACCGGCCCGCAGCGGGACACCCCGCTGCGGGTGGTCCACCCGCGCGGGCCGGTCGACCTCCCGGCCGCGCGGGACGCCGTCGCTGCCCTGCTCCGGGCCCTGGGCCGCGACCCGTCGACCCCGCACCTGGCCGACACCCCGCGGCGGGTGGCGGAGTCCCTCGCCGAGCTGCTCACCGGCCGGCCGTTCGAGCTCACCAGCTTCCCCAACGACGAGGGCTACGACGAGCTGGTCATCGCCCGCGACATCCCGCTGCAGTCGCTGTGCGAGCACCACCTGCTGCCGTTCTCCGGGGTCGCGCACATCGGCTACCTGCCGGGGGAACGGATCCTCGGGCTGTCCAAGCTGGCCCGCGTGCTGGAGCTGTTCGCGCGCGACCTGCAGGTGCAGGAGCGGCTGACCCAGCAGGTCGCCGACTGGCTGCAGGAGCACCTGGCCCCCCGCGGCGTCGGTGTGGTCATCGAGGCCGAGCACCTGTGCATGTCGCTGCGCGGCGTCCGCGCGCCGGGCGCCCGCACCGTCACCTCCGCCCTGCACGGCGCGCTGCGCTCCGACGCGCGCTCCCGTGCCGAGTTCTTCGCGCTCACCGGAACCACCTGAACCCCGCCCGGGAGGAGGAACCCGTGCCCCCACAGGACCCGTTCGTGATCGTCGGTGCCGGGCTGGCCGGCGCCAAGGCCGCCGAGACGCTGCGGGAGGAGGGCTTCCACGGGCCGGTCGTGCTGGTCGGCGCCGAGCCCGAGCGCCCGTACGAGCGGCCGCCGCTGTCCAAGCAGTACCTGCTCGGGACCGCCGAGCGCGGGAAGGCCTTCGTCCACGACGAGGGCTGGTACGCCGCCCACGACGTCGACCTGCGCACCGGCGTGCGGGCCACCCGCCTCGACCCCGCCGTGCACCGGCTGACGCTGGACACGGGGGAGGAACTGCCCTACGCCCGCCTGCTGCTGACCACCGGCGCCTCGCCGCGGCCGCTGCGGGTGCCCGGCGCCGACCTCGACGGCGTCCGGTACCTGCGCACCCTCGCCGACGCCGACCGGCTGAAGGCCGACCTGGCCGAGGGCGGACGCCGGGTCGTGGTGGTCGGGGCCGGCTGGATCGGCATGGAGGTGGCCGCGGCGGCGCGCACCCACGGCAACGACGTGGTCGTCGTCGAGCCGCAGCCCACGCCGCTGTTCGGCGTCCTGGGCCGGCGGATGGGCACCCACTTCGCCCGCCTGCACCGCGGCCACGGCGTGGACCTGTTCACCGAGGAGACGGTCCGCGAGCTGCGGGGCGATGGCGGCCGGGTCACCTCGGTCGTCACCGACCGGCACGAGGGGCTGCCCGCCGACCTCGTCCTGGTGGGCATCGGCGTGGCGCCGGAGACCGGCCTGGCCGCCGCGGCCGGGCTCGAGGTGGACGACGGTGTGGTCACCGACGAGCGGCTGCGGACGGCGGCGCCGGACGTGTTCGCCGCCGGCGACGTGGCGCGGTGGTTCGCGCCGTTCTACGAGCGGCACGTGCGGGTGGAGCACTGGGCCAACGCGCTCAACGGGGGCCCGGCGGCCGCCCGGTCCATGCTCGGCGCGGAGGCTCCCTACGACCGGCTGCCCTACTTCTTCACCGACCAGTACGAGCTCGGCATGGAGTACTCCGGCCTGGCCTCGCCCGAGGACGACCTCGTGTGCCGCGGCGATCCGGAGGACGGCGAGTTCACCGCCTTCTGGACCGCGGACGGCCGGGTCACCGCCGCGATGACGGTCAACGTGTGGGACCTCACCGACGACGTCCAGGCGCTGATCCGGTCCCGCCGTCCGGTGGACCCGGCCCGGCTGGCCGACCCCGACGTCCCGCCGGTCGATCTCGCGGCAGGCTGACCGCGCGATCCGGGGACGTCGGAGGGCGGGTCCTCGTGTGTCGGGCACCCCGAGGGGGCAGGCTTGGGGCGACGTCACACCCCGGAAACGACTGGACGCGATCATGGCGAGCATGGACCGGCAGCAGGAGTTCGTCCTGCGCACCCTCGAGGAACGCGACATCCGCTTCGTGCGGCTGTGGTTCACCGACGTCTCCGGCTACCTCAAGGCGGTCGCGGTGGCGCCGGCGGAGATCGAGGCGGCCTTCGCCGAGGGCATCGGCTTCGACGGCTCGGCGATCGAGGGCTTCGCGCGGGTCTACGAGTCCGACATGCTGGCCAAGCCCGACCCCGCGACCTTCCAGGTCATGCCGGCCACCGAGGGGCGGCCCAGCGACACGGCGCGGATGTTCTGCGACCTCACCCTGCCCGACGGCTCCCCGTCGTGGGCCGACCCGCGGCACGTGCTGCGCCGGGCGCTGTCGAAGGCCGCCGACATGGGCTTCACCTTCTACACCCACCCCGAGGTCGAGTTCTTCCTGCTCAAGGACCTGCCGACCGACGGCCGCACGCCCGAGCCGGCCGACACCGGCGGCTACTTCGACCTGTCCACCCACAACGTCGCCCACGACTTCCGCCGCGAGGCGGTCTTCGCGCTGGAGGCGATGGGCATCTCCGTGGAGTTCAGCCACCACGAGGTGTCGCCGGGGCAGCAGGAGATCGACCTGCGCTACGCCGACGCGCTGTCGATGGCCGACAACATCATGACCCTGCGGCACGTCGTCCGGGAGGTCGCGCTGGCCCAGGGGGTGCACGCGACGTTCATGCCCAAGCCGTTCACCGACCTGGCCGGGTCGGCGATGCACACCCACCTGTCGCTGTTCGAGGGCGACCGCAACGCCTTCCACGACCCGTCGGACCCGATGAAGCTGTCGACGACCGGCAAGCAGTTCATCGCCGGCCTGCTCACCCACGCCAAGGAGTTCACCGCCGTCACCAACCAGACGGTCAACTCCTACCGGCGGCTGCTGGCCGGGACCGAGGCCCCGACGGCGGTGACGTGGGGCCGGGCCAACCGCTCCGCGCTGGTGCGGCTGCCCTCCTACAAGCCGAGCAAGGCGCAGTCGGCCCGCGTCGAGGTCCGCTCGCCGGACTCCGCGTGCAACCCCTACCTGACCTTCGCCGTCCTGCTCGCCGCTGGGCTGCGCGGCATCGAGAAGGGCTACGAGCTGCCGCCCGAGGCCGAGGACGACGTCTGGTCGCTGACCGACACCGAGCGCCGGGCCGCCGGCTACGACGACCTCCCGGTGTCCCTCGGCGAGGCGCTCACCGCGATGCAGGGCAGCGAGCTGGTCGCCGAGACCCTCGGCGAGCACGTGTTCGAGTTCTTCCTGCGCAACAAGTGGGAGGAGTTCAACGCCTACCGGCGCAACGTGACGCCGTGGGAGCTGAGCACCTACCTGCCGGGCCTGTAGGAGGGCCTCGTCGCCCCCCGCACCTCGCAGGCTCGGCAGGGGACCGCTGCGACGAGGCCGTTCCATCACGTCACCCCGGAGGCGACGAGGTCCTTCACCTACCCTCGACGCGTGGCCCGCCTGCTCGTCGTCGTCCCGCACGAGACCGACCCGCCCGCCCGGCTCGCCGGGTGGTTGCGCGACGCCGCGCTCGAGCTCGACGAGCGGCACCTCGGCACCGGCGACGAGCTGCCCCAGACGCTGGACGCGGTCGACGGGCTGCTGGTGCTCGGCGGCCCACAGTCGGCGACGGACGACGAGGCGACCAGCCCGGAGCTCGTGGGGGTCCGCAAGCTCCTGGCCGAGGCGCTGCAGGCCGACGTCCCCACGCTGGCCGTCTGCCTCGGCGCGCAGCTGCTGGCCCAGGTCGGCGGCGGACTGGTGCGCCCGGGCGTCGACGGGCCCGAGGTCGGCGCCCTGCTGGTCGCCAAGCGGGACGCCGCGGACGCCGATCCGCTCTTCCGGCCGCTGCCGCTGAGCCCCGACGTGATCCAGTTCCACCACGACGAGATCGCCGAGCTGCCGGCCGGTGCCACGCTGCTGGCGAGCAGCCCGATGTACCCGCACCAGGCGTTCCGCGTCGGCCGGCACGTCTACGGCATCCAGTTCCACATCGAGACGACCCCCGAGATCGTCGCGGAGTGGGCGGAGCGCGACGTGGTCGGCGTGGCCGCCAGCGGCCTGGACCGGGAGACCGTCTGTGCCCGAGCCGCCGCGGTGCACCCCGACCTCGAGGAGGTGTGGGCGCCGTTCGCCGGCCGCTTCGCCGACCTCGTGCGCACCCGCGCCCGCGCGGCGGCCTGAGCCCGTGACGGCCAGCGAGCAGCGGGAGGTCCCGCGCCGGGCGGTGGTCCGGCTGGTGCGGTTCGGCTTCCTCGACGGCGAGCGAGCCGCCCGGATCCTGTCCGAGCCCGAGATCGGCCTGTGGGACCTCGAGCGCAACGAGCCGGCCGACCCCGAGGCGGGCCCGGTGGTGTCGGCGCTGGCGCGCACCGGCGACCCCGACCTGGCGGTGCTCTCGCTGCACCGGCTGATCGAGGCCCTCGACCGGGCCGACCCCGGCGGCGGCTCGGCGGCCACGCTCCTGGCCCGGCTGCGCGGCTCGGCGCTGCTGCGCGCCCGGCTGCTCGGCGTGCTCGGCGCCAGCTCCGGCCTGGCCGACCACCTCGCCGCCCACCCCGGCGACTGGACGGCCCTGGACGGGGACGGGCGGGGCTCCGTGCGCCCGACCGCCCACGCGCTGGAGCGGCAGATGCTCGTCGCCGTCGGCGCCGACCCCGACGACCCGCCGTGGGGCGTGCGCCTGGGCAGGGCCGCGCCCGACGCCGCACCGAAGCGGGTCGCGGACCTGCGGCGGGCCTACCGGCGGGCCGTGCTGTCGGTCGCCGGCCGCGACCTCGGCGAGGGCCTGGCCGCCGAGGACGTCGCCGCGGAGCTGGCCGACATCGCCGCCGCCGTCATCACCGCGGCCCTGGCCGTCGCCGTGGCCGAGCAGCCGGCCGACGCCGCGGCCTGCCGGCTGGCGGTCATCGGCCTGGGCAAGTGCGGTGGGCGGGAGCTCAACTACGTCAGCGACGTCGACGTGGTCTTCGTCGCCGAGCCGGTCGACCCCTCGGACGAGGAGGCGCCGGCGATCCGCAGCGCCACCCGGGTGGCCGCCGCGCTCATGCGCATCTGCCACCAGGCGGCCTGGGAGGTCGACGCCGCCCTGCGCCCGGAGGGCAAGGCGGGCGCGCTGGTGCGCACCCTGAACGGGCACGCCGCCTACTACCGGCAGTGGGCCAGCACCTGGGAGTTCCAGGCACTGCTCAAGATGCGCCCCGTCGCAGGCGACCCCGACCTCGGCCGCGCCTACGTCGAGGAGCTCTTCCCGATGGTGTGGCAGGCCGGCGACCGCCCGGGTTTCGTCGCCGAGGTGCAGGCGATGCGTCGCCGGGTGCTGGAGAACATCCCCCCGGCGCAGGCCGAGCGGGAGCTCAAGCTCGGCCGCGGCGGGCTGCGCGACGTCGAGTTCGCCGTCCAGCTGCTGCAGCTGGTGCACGGGCGGGTCGACGTCCGGCTGCGGGTCGGCGGCACGCTGCCGGCGCTCATGGCCCTCTCCGCCGGCGGCTACGTGGGGCGCGACGACGCCGCGACCCTCATCGCCTCCTACCGCTTCCTGCGCACCGTCGAGCACCGTCTGCAGCTGTTCCGGCTGCGCCGCACCCACCTGCTGCCCACCGACGAGCAGCAGCGCCGCTGGCTGGCCCGCTCGCTGGGGTACAAGCCCGACACCCGCGGGGACGCCGTCGCCGTCCTCGACGCGGAGCTGGCGCTGCACACCCGCGAGGTGCGCCGGCTGCACGAGAAGCTCTTCTACCGGCCACTGCTGTCGGCCGTGGCCAAGGTGCCTGCCGAGGCCGCGCAGCTGGGCTCGAAGGCGGCGGCCGACTGGCTGCGGGCCCTCGGCTTCGCCGACCCCGACGGTGCGCTGCGGCACATGGCCGCCCTCACCGGCGGGGTGTCCCGGTCGGCGGCGATGCAGAAGTACCTGCTGCCGGTCGTGCTGCAGACCCTCGCCGACTGCGCCGACCCCGACGCCGGGCTGCTGGCCTACCGGAAGGTGAGCGAGGCCCTCGGCGGCAACCAGTGGTACCTGCGGCTGCTGCGCGACGAGGGGCAGGTCCCCGAGCGGCTGGCCCAGCTGCTCGGCTCCAGCCAGTACATCGCCTCGCTGCTCACCCGCACCCCGGAGGCGCTGCGGATCCTCGCCACCGACGACGAGCTGCGGCCGCGCACCGCGGCGGCGCTGGCCGGGGCGTGGCGGCAGGCGGCCGGGCGCGCCGCCGACCCGCAGGACGGCGTCCGGGTGCTGCGCAGCCTGCGGCGCTCCGAGCTGCTCCGCGTCGCCGCCGCCGACCTGCTGGGCATGCTCGACGTCGAGCAGGTCGGCCGGGCGCTCACCGACATCGCCGTCGCCACCCTCCGGGTCGGGCTGGACGCCGCGGTCCGCGCGTACGCCGCCGAGGACGGGCTCGAGCCGGCCGACGTCCCGACCGACGTCGCGGTGATCGGGATGGGCCGGCTCGGCGGGGGCGAGATGGGCTACGGCTCGGACGCCGACGTCCTGTTCGTCCACCGGCCGCGGGTGGGGGCGGACGACACGAAGGCGACCGCGGCGGCCAACGCGATCGCGCACACGCTGCGCCGCCTGCTCGGCGAGCCGGCGCCCGACCCGGCCTTCGAGGTCGACGCGGACCTGCGCCCGGAGGGGCGGCAGGGCGCGCTGGTGCGCAGCCTGGACTCCTATCGCGAGTACTACGAGCGCTGGATGTCGGTCTGGGAGGTGCAGGCGCTGCTGCGTGCGGTCCCGGTCGCCGGCGACGAGGCGCTCGGGGCGGCGTTCGTCGAGCTGGTCGACCCCATCCGGTACCCGGCCGAGGGGCTCGACGACGGTCAGGTCGCCGAGATCCGCCGCATCAAGGCCCGGGTGGAGCGGGAGCGGCTGCCGCGCGGTGCCGACCCCAAGACGCACACCAAACTCGGCCGCGGCGGGCTCGCCGACGTCGAGTGGACCGTCCAGCTGCTGCAGCTGCAGCACGCCGCCGAGGTGCCCGCGCTGCGGGTGCCCTCCACCGTGGGCGCGCTCGAGGCGCTGCGGGAGGCCGGGCTGCTCGACGCCGACCACGCCGACGCGCTGCGGACGGCGTGGGAACTGGCCACCCGGGCCCGCAACGCGGTCTTCCTGGTCCGTGGCCGGCCCAGCGACCAGCTGCCGCGGCCGGGCACGGAGCTGGCCGGCGTGGCCCGCGCCAGCGGCTACGGCCCGGACGCCGACCCGGGGCAGTTCCTCGACGACTACGGGCGGGCCACCCGCCGGGCGCGCGGCGTCGTCGAGCGGGTGTTCTACGGGCAGGCGCCGTCCGGCTGACGGAGGTCCCTGGCGGGTCGCGGGCCGGTGCGGCCAGCCTGGGTCCCGGAGCCCGCATCGCGGTCGCCACGGGGGCGGCGCGGGGGAGCGGATGCGGTCGTCCCCGGAGGTGGCCCCGTGGCCCCCACGCTCACCCGCCAGGTGCTCGCCGAGTTCGTCGGCACGGCAGTGCTGGTCTTCGTCGCCGTCGGCTCGGCGGTGGCGGGCATCGACCAGCTGGGCCCGACCGGCGTGGCCCTGGCATTCGGGCTGGTCCTGCTGGGCCTGGCCTACGCCCTCGGCCCGGTGTCGGGCTGTCACGTGAACCCCGCCGTCACCCTGGCCGTGCTGCTGTCGCGGGGCATGACAGCGGCCGAGGCCGGCGCCTACTGGGTCGCCCAGTTCGCCGGCGGGATCGTCGGGGCCGCGCTGCTGGCCCTGCTCACCAGCGGCTTCGGCGGCCTGTTCGACCAGACCGGGGCGCTCGGCAGCAACGACTACGGCGCCACGATCAGCCTCGGCGGCGCGTTCGTCCTCGAGGTGCTGCTCACCGCCGTGTTCGTGCTGGTCATCCTGCTCGTGACCGGGCGGGCGGCCGTCCCGGGCTTCGCCGGCCTGGCCATCGGGCTCACCCTGACCGCCGTCCACCTCATCGGGATCCCGCTGACCGGCACCTCGGTCAACCCCGCCCGGTCGCTGGGCCCGGCGCTGTTCGCCGGCGGGGAGCCGCTGGCCCACGTCTGGCTGTTCATCGTCGCGCCGCTCGTCGGCGCCGTCCTGGCGGTGGGTTTCGCCCGGCTCGTCCCGCTGCCGCCGGCGGTCGAGAAGGCCGGGCCGCTGCCGGCCGACCGCACCGGCGCGGACCTGCCCCCGGAGACCGCGCCGGCGCCTCGCTCGCCGGCCGGTCGGGAGCAGGCCCGGCAGCGGGACCGCTGAGGTGCTTGCAGCCGGGCGACGATGGGGCGGACCATCGGGGCAGGCCCCCGTGTCGGGAGGAGAGCGGTATGTCCGACCCCGTCCACCGTTCGCCGGAGCAGCCGGCGGACTTCGTCGACATGTCCCCGGCGGAGAAGCTGATGTGCGAGTGGGAGGCCCGTCACGACGTGGCCGCCCGGGGCGGTCGGGTCGACCCCGCAGCGGCACTCCTGCACAACCTGAGCCACACCCGCCGGGAGGAGCTCCTGCACCACCACGAGCACCCCGAGCGCCGGCAGCGCGAGCGCGACGCGCGGGAGGAGTTCGCCACCGAGCACCCGTTCACGGCGTCGTGGGTGCGGTGGGGCGAGGACCCGCGCGCCGGTCGCTGACCACCCCCGCGGGGGAACGGGGTGTGCGCCCGGGCCGGGCGGGGCAGGGGAGGACCGTGCCCGCGATCCACCCCGTCCCGACCGACCCGTCCGGCTCCGACGTGCCCGTCGACGGCGCGCCGCACACCGAGCCGGCCGGCGCTGCCACGATCACCCCGTACCGGGACGGCCCGCTGATCGTGCGCGGCGACTTCCGGCTGGTCGACCAGGACGGCCACGAGATCGACCCCGGCCGGGAGACCGTCGCGCTGTGCCGGTGCGGGAAGTCGGGCATCAAGCCCTTCTGCGACGGCACGCACAAGCGGGCCGGCTTCTCCGCGCCGAGCGCGCCCAGCCGCCCCCGGCCGGCCGCCCGCATCCTGCGCGACGGCCGGCCCGGCTCGGCCGTGGGCTGACCCGCCCGGACGCCTCAGTCGCGGCCCTCGAACGCCCTGGCCATGCGCTCCTGCTCCTCGAGCACCTCGCCGATCCTGGCCTGGACGGCGTCGAGCTGACCGATCACCTCGCTGGTGGCGTGGATGCCGGCCGACACCGAATCGGTGCTGGTCTGGATGCCGGTGATCTGCGTGGACACCCGCTGGGTGGCGGCCGCGGTCTCGCGGGCGAGGTCCTTGACCTCCCCGGCGACGACGGCGAACCCCCGGCCGAGCTCACCGGCGCGGGCGGCCTCGATGGTCGCGTTCAGGGCCAGCAGGTTCGTCTGGTCGGCGATCGAGGAGATGATCCGGATGACGTCGCTCACCGACGCCGACGCCCGGCCGAGGGCCTCCACCTCCGCGGTCATCGACGAGGCCTTGGCGACGGCGCTCTCGGCGACCCGGCCGGCCTCGGCGGCGGCCTCGCGCAGCCGGGCCACGGTCTCCAGCAGCTCCCGGGAGTTGGCGGCGTCGGCCTCGGCGCGGCGCAGGACGTCCAGGCGCTGGGAGACCAGCTGCTGGACGTTGCGCAGCGCGGAGGCCCGCGACTCCGACAGGTCGATGGTCTCGGTGACGAAGAAGTCCATCGTCCCGACGACACGGCCGTCGGCGATGATCGGGAAGCACACGCCCGAGCGGACGCCGGCCCGCTGGGCGGCGGGCGCACGGACGCAGTCGGTGACCTCGGCGAGGTCTCGGACGAACTCCAGGTCGCGGGACCGCCAGGCGCGGCCGGAGAGGCCCACGCCCTCGGCGAAGCTCGCGCGCAGGGTCACCTGGCGGAACTCGTCGCCGGCCGAGCCGGACTCGACGCTGAACCGCAGCACGTTCTCGGCCGGGTCCAGCGCCCAGTAGGAGCCGTAGGCCCAGCCGAAGGCGGAGCGGACGGTCTCCAGGGCGATCCGCAGCGCCGAGGCCTCGTCCCGGGCCTCGCCGACGCGGGCGACCACGGTGGTGACCGCCTCGCGGTCGTCGAGGGTCTCCTGGAGCAGCGTGGCGGCCAGGGCCTGGCGCCGGGCGTGCGCGGCCACCCGTGAGACCGCCCGCCACCTCTCAGCCCGGCCACCGAAGAACGGCAGGTCACCACGGGTGTAGTACTCCTGGACGGCGACCACCCGGCCGTCCAGGAGTACGGGCAGGAAACAGCCGCGCCGGGCACCCGCGGCCGCCGCCGTGGCCCACCGGCCGCACGCGCCGGCGGGGCTGGACTCGTCGCAGACCACCTCGCGGCGCTCCCGCACCGCCTGCCCGCCGAAGCCGTCCTCCGTGGTCATGAGGGTGTCGGCGGGCCAGCGGGCCGACATGGCGCGGCCGAGGTCCCCGATCTGCGCCTCGAGCCGGAACCCGTCGCCCGCGGGCAGCCACACCGCGCCGTAGGCCATCCCCAGGGCGTCCACCAGGGCGGTGACGACCCTGACGTGCGCGTCGCGTTCGCTGGTCACGCCCTGGTCGAGGACGGCGAGGACCCGCTCGAGCGCCTCGACGTCGCGGGGCATCCGCGCGGCCGACGGCGCGGCGGTCGGAGTCGGGGCATCGGTACGCCGCCACATGGGTGGGCCTCCGGGGATCGCGTGGGCGGGCGTGGAGCACCCGCGACCGCCGGAACCGCCGACGTCCACCGCCCCACCCCGAGGGGTCGCGGAGAACATCGGCAGCGCCCGCCCGGAGTCCAGCCGGGCGCGAGGCCGGGTCAGGCCGCGAGTGGCCGCTCCCCGCGCAGCCCGGAGCGGCCCGCCTCCCAGGCGGCCAGCAGGTGCCGGGCGGCCAGCCCGTCGACGGCCAGGGCGCAGGCCGCACCGAAGAGGACGTCGCGGGCCAGGGCGGGGTCCTCGGCGACGAGGGACCCGCACATGTCCACCGAGGCGATCTGCTCGTGGACCGCGTCGGCCTCGACGTGCTCGTCGTAGAACACGGTGGTGCGCTCGTCGAAGCCCAGCCGGCGCAGCCCGGCGGAGTACCGGCGGGAGGGTTCGGAGGAGGTCATCTCCACGGCGGTGAGGTGGCCGATCGCCGCGGCCCGCCAGCGCCGGTGCAGGCCGAACAGCGACATGGTGTTCACCGACGCGAACGCCGGGGCGGGGGCCGCGTCCCAGAGCGCGCCGTAGCCCGCGTCGAGCCCGAGGTCGCGCATCAGCCCGGCGAACAGCTCGCTGTGCATGCGCGCCGGCGCGCCACCGCCGTACTCGTCGGCCTGGATCTCCACCATGGCCGCCTTGGCGCGGCCGGCCAGGCGCGGGACGGCGAAGGTGTGCGGGTCGCCCTCCTTGAGGTGGTAGACCGAGCGCAGCGTCAGGTACTCCCGCCACTGGTCGAGGGTGCCGGTGCGGGCCAGGTACGACGACAGGGACGGCGAGTCGTCGGCAGCGATGAGCGCGGTGAGCTGCCGGTCGATCGGCTCGTCGGTGACCGCGAGCTCACCGGCCAGCGCGGTCAGCGCCTCGGTGTGCCGGCGCTCCAGGTGCGCGCGCAGGCCGATCAGGTCCGGGTCCCACTCCCAGGCGTCGTCCACCCCGTCGAAGCCGCGGTAGTGCAGCTCGTAGCAGACCGCGAGGGCCAGCTGGAGGTCCTCGTCGGCGAGGGGGTCCGCGGCGCCGGCCGCCGTCCGCCGTGCCTGCTCGACGGTGTCGGGGGTGAGCGCGCCGTCAGCGAGGTCGGCACGCAGGGCGGCGGTGAGCGGGCCCCGGGGCTCGGGCAACTGCATGCAGCGCCCATGCCCAGCACCTGCGGAATCGATGCGCGGGAGGCGTGTGGTCTCGCCCATGGGTAGGACACCACCATGTCGAGCACCCCGGACCGCGTCGTCCTCGTCACCGGCGGCAGCGCCGGCATCGGCCGCAGCACCGTCACCCGGCTCGCGCGCAGCGGGGCGCGGGTGGTCACCTGCGCCCGGGGCGGCGACCGGCTGGCCGAGGCCGTGGACGGGCTGCCCGGGGTCACCGGCGTCGTGGCCGACGTCGCGGACGCCGGTGACCGCGCCCGCCTGGTGGAGCGGGTCCTCGACGAGCACGGCCGCCTCGACGCCGTCGTCCTCAACGCGGGGCTGGGCTGGGCCGGCCTGGTCGAGGACATGCCCGGCGAGGTCGTGGAGGGCATCGTCGCGCTCAACCTCACCGGCGTCATCGAGGTGACCCGGCTGGCCCTGCCGCACCTGCTCGCGGCGGCGGCCGAGCGCGGGCGGGGGGACGTCGTGACGATCGCGTCGGTCGCGGCCTGGTCGCAGGTGGCGCCGCTGACCGTCTACTCCGCGACCAAGGCGGGCGTGCAGGGGTTCGTCAAGGGGCTGCGCCGGGAGGTCACCGCCCGCGGCGTGCGCGTGCACACGGTCAACCCCGGCCCGGTGGCCACCGAGTGGCTGGCCCGGGGGCACGGCTCCCCACCGGCCTCGGACGCCGACGTGCCCGGCCGGCTCTCGCGCGGCATCGACCCGGACCGGGTGGCCGCCCAGGTCGAGCGGTGCCTCGCCGCCCCGTGGTCGCGGACGGTGGCCGTGCCCCGGTGGATGGGGCTGGCCCGGCTGGGGGAGGTGCCGCCGGTCGACCGGCTGCTCGACCTGACGCTGTCCCGCCAGGCCGACCGGGTGCGGCGGATCGCGGCCCGGTCGGTGGCGCGGCGGACCGGCTGAGCATCGGCGGGATCCGATCTGCCCCACGCTCGCACCCACCCCGCTGAGCGCAGTGGCGCCCCGAGATCAGAGCGCCTGGAGTGGCCACCGGGGCGACGGTGTGCCGAATTCCGGCGCGACACAGCTCCGGTACCGATCCGTACGGGAACGGCCGCCCTACGTTTCCGAGGTCATCACCCCCGGCGGCTGTCGTCGCCCTCAGGATCAGGACTTGCTGTGACTGTCCCCACCTCGGCTCCCGTCAAGGTCTGCCCCCACTGCGGCGTGCAGGCGCAGACGGTTGAGATGAAGTGCCCGCACTGCGGGAAGAAGTACAAGAAGAAGAGCGCGGCGCTGAAGATCCTGCTCGGCATCGCCGTGCTGATGATCGCCATCATCGGCGGCTGCATGGCCCTCGTTGGTGGCGCCGTCAACGAGGCGGTCGAGACCCTCAACGAGGAGCAGGCGAAGAGCGCCATCTCGCAGGAGACGTTCGACGGCATCCAGATCGGGGCCACTCGGGCGGACGTGGACGCGGCGGTGGCTCCGGCGGTGCCTCAGGACGCGCAGGAGTTCACGCAGGAGGGCGTCCTCGACCAGGAGCAGATCAACACGTCCTGCATCTACTTCAACCGCGATGGTGGCACGTTCGGCGACGTCTTCCAGTTCTGCTTCGACGGCGACCGACTGACGAGCAAGAACTCCTACTGACCGTACGGGCACAGGGACGCCGCCTTCGGGCCCAGCCCTGCCCCCAGCTCTCCAGCCCCGGTCGACGCGACACCGGCCCCCGGCCTCACCGAGGTCGGGGGTCGGTGTCGTCGTGCCTCGACGTCGTGGGTCTTGGAGTACCGGGCGCTGCTGAGGTGGAGAATCTCGCTCCCGCGCCCTTCCCGGCCAGGGCGCGGCGGACCGGCCCCGGCGTTTGACGGGCCGAGGTGCAGACCCCACGGTGGGGTGTCCGGTCGGTTCCACCGGGAGGGTCCGCATGCGCCCCACCGTCCTGCGCCGCACCGCTGTCGTCGCGGCCGCGACCTCGACCCTGGCCGCGCTGACGGGGAGCGTCATCGCCCCGGCCGGCGCCGCCCCGCCGCCGGTGGAGGTGCAGCTGTTGGCCCTCAACGACTTCCACGGCAACCTCGAGCCGCCGTCCGGCTCCGGCGGGCGCATCCAGACCGGCGTCAACCCGGACGGCACCCCGCAGACCGTGGACGCCGGCGGCGCGGAGTACCTGGCCGCCCAGCTCGCCGCGCTGGCCGAGCACCAGCGCGGGGAGAACACGATCACCGTCGCTGCCGGTGACCTGATCGGCGCCTCCCCGCTGCTGTCGGCGGCCTTCCACGACGAGCCGACCGTCGAGTCGCTCGGCTTGGCGGGGCTGGACTACGCCAGCGTCGGCAACCACGAGTTCGACGAGGGTCCGGCCGAGCTGCTTCGCATCCAGGACGGCGGCTGCCACCCGGTCGACGGCTGCGCGGACGGCACCCCCTACCAGGGCGCGGACTTCCAGTACCTGTCGGCCAACGCCTTCGTCACCGAGACCGGAGAGCCGCTGCTGCCGCCCTACGCGGTGCACCGGGTGCAGGCCGTCGACATCGGCTTCATCGGGATGACCCTGGAGGGCACCGGCGCGATCGTCAGCCAGGAGGGCACCGCCGGCCTGGAGTTCCGCGACGAGGTGGAGACGGCCAACCGGCTCGCCGCCGAGCTCCAGGAGCAGGGGGTCGAGGCGATCGTCGTCCTGCTGCACGAGGGCGGCGCGCAGACCGGCGAGAACGCGTGGGACGTCAACGGCTGCAGCGGCCTCGCCGGGCCGGTCGTGGACATCGCCGCCGGCATGGCCGAGGCCATCGACGTCGTGGTGAGCGGCCACACGCACCAGGCCTACAACTGCGAGCTGGGCGGGAAGCTGGTCACCAGCGGCAGCTCCTTCGGGCGGCTGGTGACCGACATCGACCTCACTCTCGACCGGGCCACCGGCGACGTCCTGACCGCGGCGGCCGAGAACGTCGTCGTCCGGCGGGACGTCGCGGCGGACCCGGCGCAGACCGGGCTGATCTCCCGCTACCGGGAGGCCCTGGGCCCGATCGCGAGCGAGGTCGTCGGGACGGCGGCGGTCGACCTCACGCGCACGCAGGAGCCGCTGCTCGACGGCGCGGAGTCCGCGCTGGGCAACGTCATCGCCGACGGGCAGCTCGCGGCCACCGACGACGAGGCCGGCGCGGTCGCCGCCTTCATGAACCCGGGCGGCGTGCGGGCGGACCTGCAGGCCGGGGAGGTCACCTACGAGGAGGCCTTCACCGTGCAGCCGTTCGCCAACAACCTGGTCACCCTCGACCTCACCGGTGCGCAGCTGCAGTGCCTGCTGGAGCAGCAGTTCCAGCTGGAGCGGGTGCTGTACCCGGCCGGGATCTCGTACCGCGTCGACCCCGCCGGGGCCGGCGCGGCGGCGGGCGCGGACCCGTGCTCCGGCACCCGGGTGCCCGACGGGTCGGTGCAGGTCGCCGGCTCGCCGGTGGCCGCCGACGCGACGTACCGGGTGACGGTCAACAACTTCCTCGCCGGCGGCGGGGACGGGTTCACCGTGCTGACCGGCGGCACCAACGCGGTGACCGGACCGATCGACCTCGACGCCTTCACCGCCCACCTGGGCGCGGCGTCGCCGGTGCAGGCCCCGGCGCTGGACCGCATCGCGCCCGTCTGACCGGCCCGGCGCCGGCCCGCCTCCCGCGGGCCGGGCCGCCGTCGGCCGGGCCGCCGGACCCGCGCCGGGCGGCCGCGCCCGCCGAGGGAGGTCCTCACGCAGCGGCGGGCGGCCACCCGGACGGGTGGTCCCGAGACGGGACGAGGCACCTTGTCACGGTCCGCGTCGCGCTGTTCCCTGCTCGTCACGTCTCTCGTGCACAGTGCCGTGCACGAGGAAGAGCGAGGAGCGCGCATGGACTTCCTGCAGCCGACGACGTGGGACGAGGCGCTCGCCGCGCGTGCCGAGCGGCCGGACGCGCTGCCGATCGCCGGCGGCACCGACGTCATGGTCGAGCTCAACTTCGACCGGCGCCGTCCGGCGGCCCTGCTCGACCTGACCCGCGTGCCCGAGCTGCGCGAGTGGAGCACCGAGGACGGGCGGGTCCGCCTCGGCGCCGGCGTGCCGTACGCGCGGGTGATCCGCGAGCTGGGGGCGCACCTGCCCGGCCTGGCGATGGCGTCGCGCACCGTCGGGTCGCCGCAGATCCGGGTGCGCGGCACGGTCGGCGGCAACCTCGGCTCGGCGTCGCCGGCCGGGGACGCGCACCCGCCGCTGCTGGCCGCCGGCGCGGAGGTCGAGCTCGCCTCGGCCGCCCGCGGCGCCCGGCGGGTGCCGGTCGCCGAGTTCTTCACCGGCGTCAAGCGGAACGTGCTCGCCCCCGACGAGCTGATCGCCGCCGTCCTCGTGCCACCGGCGGCGGGGCCGCAGCAGTTCTGCAAGGTCGGCACCCGCAACGCCATGGTGATCGCGGTGTCGGCCTTCGCCCTGGCGCTGCACCCGGACCGGCAGGCGGTGGGCACCGGCATCGGCTCGGCCGCGCCGACCCCGCGGCGGGCGCCCGAGGCGGAGGAGTTCCTGGCCGGCGAGCTGGACTGGGCGTCCCGCCGGCCGCTGTCGGAGGCGGTGGCCGCCGAGTTCGGACGGCGGGTGGCCGCCGCGGCCGCACCCATCGACGACGTCCGGGGGAGCGCGGCCTACCGGCGGCACTCGCTGGCGGTGCTGGCCCGGCGCGCGGCCGCCTGGGCCTGGGACGACCTGAGGGAGGCAGCCTGATGCGCGTGACCACCACGGTCAACGGCACGCCCCACGACGTGGACGACGTCTGGGCCGGGGAGAGCCTGCTGTACCTGCTGCGCGAGCGGCTCGGGCTCCCGGGCGCGAAGAACGCCTGCGAGCAGGGGGAGTGCGGGTCGTGCACCGTCTACCTCGACGGCGAGCCGGTGTGCGCCTGCCTGGTCGCGGCGGGCCAGGCGACCGGCCGGGAGGTGACCACCGTCGAGGGGCTGGCCGACGGCGACCGCCTGCACCCGGTCCAGGAGGCGTTCGTCGAGGCCGGCGCCGTGCAGTGCGGGTTCTGCACGCCGGGCCTGGTCGTCGCCGCACACGACCTGCTCGCCCGGGTGCGGCGGCCCAGCGACCCGGAGATCCGGGAGGCGCTGGCGGGCAACCTGTGCCGCTGCACCGGCTACGAGAAGATCCTCGACGCCGTCCGGCTGGCCGCGGCGCGGCAGGCGGAGCGATGACCACCACCGAGGCCGGAGCGATGACCACCACCGAGGCCGGGGCGCGGACCACCGGCCGCATCGGCGAGAACGTGCAGCGCCCGGACGGCACGCTGAAGGTCACCGGCGAGTTCGCCTACGCCAGCGACCTTTGGCACGACGACATGGTCTGGGGCGTCACGCTGCGCAGCCCGCACCCGTCGGCCCGCATCCGCCGGATCGACGTGTCCGAGGCGCTCACCGTCCCGGGGGTGACCGCCGTCCTGACCGCCGACGACGTGCCGGGGGAGAACGCCTTCGGGCTGGAGCACGCCGACCAGCCGGTGCTCGCCGCGGACGTCGTCCGCTACGAGGGCGAGCCGGTGGCGCTGGTCGCCGCCGACCACCCCGAGACCGCGCGCCGGGCGGCGGCGCGGATCCGCGTCGACTACGAGGTGCTGCCCGCGGTCACCGACCCCCGCCGGGCCCTCGACGCCGACGCCCCGCAGGTCCAGCCCGGCGGCAACCTGGTCCGCCACGTGCGCCTGCGCCGCGGCGAGGAGCACCCTCCGGCCCCCGTCGTGGTGAGCCTGGACTTCGAGGTCGGCATGCAGGACCAGGCCTTCCTCGGCCCCGAGTCCGGGCTCGCCGTCCCGGCCGAGGACGGCGGCGTCGACCTCTACGTCGCCACCCAGTGGCTGCACGTCGACCAGCGGCAGGTGTGCCTGGCGCTGGGCCTGCCGCCGGAGAAGGTGCGGCTGACCCTCGCCGGCGTGGGCGGTGCCTTCGGCGGCCGCGAGGACCTCTCGGTGCACGTGCACGCCTGCCTGCTGGCGCTGCGGACCGGCCGGCCGGTGAAGATGAGCTACGGCCGCGAGGAGTCCTTCTACGGCCACGTGCACCGGCACCCGGCGACGATGACCTACGAGTTCGGCGCCGAGCGCGACGGCACGCTGGTCCACGCGCGGGCCCGGGTGCTGCTCGACGGCGGCGCGTACGCCTCGTCCACCGCGGCGGTCGTGGGCAACGCGGGCCTGCTCGGCATGGGGCCCTACCGGATCCCGTCGGTGGCGGTCGACGCCTACGGGGTGTTCACCAACAACCCGCCCTGCGGCGCGATGCGCGGCTTCGGCTGCGTGCAGGCGGCCTTCGTCCACGAGGCGCTGATGGACGAGCTGGCGGCCGCCGTCGGGGTCAGCCCGGTCGAGATCCGGCAGCGCAACGGCCTGCGGGAGGGCGACCGCACCATCACCGGCCAGCTGGTCGACTCCGCCGCGCCGGTCGCCGAGCTGCTGGAGCGGGTGGCCGCCATGCCGCTGCCCCCGCCGGCGGACACCGCCGACCTGCGCGCCCTGCCCGGCGCCGTCGGCAACACCACCCACGGCGAGGGGGTGCGCCGCGGCGTCGGCTACGCGGTCACCTACAAGAACATCGGCTTCTCCGAGGGCTTCGACGACTACTCCACCGCCCGGGTGCGGCTGCAGGTGGTCGGCGGCGAGGCCGTCGCCACCGTGCACACCGCGGCCGCCGAGGTCGGTCAGGGGCTGGTCACCGTGCAGCAGCAGATCGCCCGCACCGAGCTCGGGGTGGAGCGGGTGGTCGTCGTCCCGGCCGACACCGCGGTCGGCTCCGCCGGCTCGACGTCGGCGTCCCGCCAGACCTACGTGACCGGCGGCGCGGTCAAGGCCGCCTGCGAGGCGGTCCGGACGGCGGTGCTGCAGCGGGCCGCGGTCGCCCTCGACCGGCCGCTCGGCGCTCTGCGCCTGGACGGGGAGAAGGTCGTCGGGACCGGCGGCGAGGTGCTCGCCGGCCTGGCTGAGGTCCTCGGGGACGACGCGGTGGAGGAGACCGTCGAGTGGCGGCACCGCCCCACCCACGCCGTCGACCCCGAGACCGGGCAGGGCGACGCGCACGTGCAGTTCGCGTTCTCCGCGCACCGCGCCGTCGTGGACGTCGACACCGAGCTCGGCCTGGTCAAGGTGGTCGCCCTGGACACCGCCCAGGACGTCGGGAGGGCGATCAACCCCGACGCGGTCGTCGGGCAGATCCACGGCGGGTCGGCCCAGGGCATGGGGCTGGCCCTGATGGAGGAGGTCCTGGTGACCGACGGGCACGTACGGAACCCGTCGTTCACCGACTACCTGCTGCCGACGATCCTGGACGTGCCGCCGATGCGCGTGGAGGTCCTCGAGTACGCCGACCCGCACGCGCCCTACGGCGTCCGGGGCGTGGGGGAGCCGCCGACCATCTCGTCCGGGCCCGCGGTGGCCGCCGCGGTGCGGGCCGCCTGCGGGAAGCCGCTGCGCCGGGTGCCGATCCGCCCGGAGCACGTCACGGGCACCTGAAGCCGTGACCGCTCCCGTGGACGTCCCCGTCCCCACGCTCGTCGGGCAGAGCGTGGTGGTCGAGCCGGACGCCGTGCGCATCCTCGACCGCCGCGTCTTCCCCCTCGAGCGCCGCTGGGTGACCTGCCGCGACCACGAAGAGGTCGCCACGGCGATCGAGCAGATGGTCACCCAGAGCCTCGGCCCGCTGTTCGCGGCGGCCGGCGGCATGACCCTGGCCGCCCGGGACGCCGACCGGCTGCCGACGGCGGAGGCGCGCCGGGACCTCGTGGCGTCCGCCGGCCGCCGGCTGGTGGCCACCCGGCCGACGAACAACGCGATCCGGGACGTCGTGGCGGAGTTGCTCGCGGTGGCGACGGGGGCCGCGGACGCCGGCGACCCGGTGGGGCCCGCCGTCGCGGCGGCCGCCCGGGACCTCGCCGAGCGCACCCGGGCGGCGCACCGCCGGCTCGGCGAGCACGCCGCGGCGCTGGTCCCGGACGGCGCCACGGTGCTGACCCACTGCTGGGCCGAGACGTACCTGACGGAGACGGTGGCCGCGGTGCTGCGCTCGGGGAAGCGGATCGACGCGGTCTGCACCGAGACCCGGCCCTATCTGCAGGGCGCCCGGCTGACGGCGGAGAGCCTCGCCGAGATGGGGGTGCCCACGCGGCTGATCACCGACGGCGCCGCCGCCCACCTGATGAGCCGCGGCGAGGTGAGCCTCTTCGTGACCGGGGCCGACCGGGTCACCATGGACGGCTGCGTCGTCAACAAGATCGGCACGCTGCAGATCGCCGTCTCGGCGCACGCGTTCGGCGTGCCGTTCGTGGCGCTCGTGCAGGCCCCCGACCGGCAGGCGCCGGACGTGACCGCCGTCGACCTCGAGGACCGCGACGGCCGGGAGGTCCTGCACTGCCTCGGCCACCGCACCGCCTCGGCGCGGGTCACCGGCGTCTACCCGGCCTTCGACGTCACGCCGGCCCGCTTCGTGAGCGTCGTGGTCACCGACCGCGGGCGGTTCGCGCCGTGGGACCTCGCGTCCTACTCCCCGGCATGAGGGCCGCCACGACGCGGGACCAGGCGGTCGCCCAGCTCGTCGAGGTCGGCCGGCTGGCCGTCGAGCGGGGGCTGGTCCTCGCCAGCGGCGGCAACCTCTCCGCGCGGCTGCCCGGGGAGACCGAGTTCGTGGTGACCGCGGCGGGGACGTGGCTCGACCGGCTCACGCCCGGCGACTTCAGCGTGCTGACCCTCGGCGGTGCGGTGGTGGACGGAGCCCCGCGGCCGTCGAGCGAGTGGAAGCTGCACCAGCGCACCTACCTCGCCCGGCCGGACGTCAACGCCGTCGTCCACCTGCACCCGCAGCACACCGTCCTGGTCGACGCGCTGGGCCACCCGATCCGGCTGATCACCCTGGACCACGCCGCCTACGTGCGGTCGGTGGGCCGGGTGCCCTACGCGCCGAACGGCTCCGACGAGCTGGCCGACGGCGCCGCCGAGCAGGCGCGCGAGCACGACTGCGTCGTGCTGGCGCACCACGGCTGCTCGGCGCTGGGGCGGGACGTCGGCATGGCCTTCCGCCGGGCGCTCAACCTGGAGGAGGCGGCGACGGCGACCTACCGCGCCCTCCTGCTGGGCGACACGACCACGCGCTTCCCGCCCGACGCCCTGGCCGACCTGCACCACGGGCCGCCCTGACCCGCCCGGTCAGCCCCGGACGGCGTCCGCGAAGTCCGGGTACCCGGAGAGGACGTCCTCGAGCTCGACGATCCGCGGGAAGTCCGGCACCTCCTGGTGCTGCAGCAGGAACCGCACGGTGCGCTCCACCACCGCGACCTCGTCGACGTCCGCGACGCCGAGCCGGTCGAGGACCTCCGGGGTGAGCTGCACCCAGGTCTCCACCTCCTCGCCCCCGCCCTGCAGGCGGATGACGTACTGGTGGTCGCCCTGGGCCTCGATCTGGAACGGCTCGCTCATGGTCTCCGGCTACCCGGGAGCCGGGCCCGGACACGGTCCATCGGACGCCGCGTGCCCGGGCTGCGACCATGGCGTCGTGCCCTTCGAGTCGACGTCGCTGGTGGTCCGCCGGGTCGACGCCGAGACGTGGGAACTGGTCGACCCGCTGGTCTACCGCGGGGACCGGCAGCGGTTCGTCGTCCCGGCCGGCTTCCGCACCGACTTCGCGTCGGTGCCACGGGTCTTCGCCTGGTTGATCCCGCGGTACGGGGCCTACACCCTGGCCGCGATCCTGCACGACTGGCTGGCGGACGAGGGCATCTGGTCCGGGGCGGTGACCCCGCGGGAGGCCGACGGGCTGTTCCGGCGGGTGATGCGGGAGGGCGGGGTGCCGGTGCTGCGCCGCTGGATGATGTGGGCCGCCGTGCGGTGGGGCGCGCTCACCGAAGCGCACCGGCGACCGGGGTGGCTGGTGAGCGCCCCGGGGGTGGTGGCCGTCTCGGTGCTCGCCGCGCCGCTCGTCGTCCCGCCCGCGGTGGCGATCGCACCCGGCCTCCTGCTCTATGCGCTCGCCGAGCGCGTGGCCGGGTGGTTCGTGCCGACCCGCGCCGAGCAGCTGGTCGTGCCGACGCCGCAAGGCTGAGCCCCCCGTTTGTGCCGGCGGACAGATCGGGCGGGGTCGGCTTGGCGGCCGCGCAGGTCGACGGCGGGAGAGGGGCTCGTTAGCGTCCGGCCAGCCCGCCGGCACCGGCGCGGGCGGGCCTGGCGGGCGGGAGCCGTGCATGACCATCACTGTGGCCAAGTTCCGGGACGTGGCGGACGGGACGCAGCCCGGCCAGTTCGAGGTCGGCGCCCATGACGCGGTGGACACCCTCGAGGACCTCGACCCGGTCTACAAGCAGCTCATCGACGAGCCGGTCACCGCGGTCGTGGCGGTCATGGGGGCCACCGGCCGGCCGAACCTGACCCCGGTCTGGTTCGACTACGAGGGCAACACCGTGCTGCTCAACCTGGCCACCCACCGCAAGAAGGTCGACTGGCTGCGGGCCGACCCGCAGGCGACCTTCCTGCTGATGAACCCGGCGAACCCCTACCACTGGCTGAGCATCAAGGCAACGGTCACGCGGGAGGTCTCCGAGGACGACCCGGAGGAGGGCCCGCGGGTGACCGAGCAGCTCGACCGGATCTGGAAGAAGTACACCGGCAACACCGGCTCCTACGGCCTGCGCGACCCTGGCCGCGACGAGCGCCGCGTGCTGTTCGAGCTGCGGGTGGACACGATCGCCACCTTCGGCCGGCCCTGAGCGAGGGGGCTGCGCGGCGTGGCCGGGGCGAGCAAGCTGTCGCCATGACCGACTCCTCCGGCCCGCCGTTCCGCGCCGACCACGTCGGCAGCCTCCTCCGACCCCCGTCCCTGCTCGACGCGCGCGCCCGCGCGGCCGCTGGGGAGATCGACGCGGCGGAGCTGCGCGCGGTGGAGGACGAGGCGATCGTCGACGTCGTCCGGCTGCAGGAGGACGTCGGCCTGCGCACCGCCACGGACGGCGAGTTCCGCCGGGCCACCTGGCACATGGACTTCATCTACGCGATCAACGGCATCACCAAGGTGGAGGGGGAGGGCCGCCCCGTCCACTTCCACAACGCCAACGGGGACATCGACTGGGTCCCCGCGGGGTTGCACGTCGACGGGCCGTTGTCGATCGACGAGCCGATCTTCGGCGCGGACTTCGCCTACCTGCAGTCGGTGGTGAGCGAGCGGCAGACGCCGAAGCTGACCATCCCCTCGCCGTCGATGGTCCACTACCGCGGTGGCCCCGCGGCCATCGACCCGGCTGTCTACCCGGACGAGGACGCGTTCTGGGACGCGCTGTCGGCGGCCTACCGGTCGCAGGTCCAGGGGATCGCCGCGCAGGGCTGCACCTACCTGCAGCTCGACGACACCAGCCTGGCCTACCTCAACGACCCCGCCCAGCGCGCCGAGCTCGCCGCGCAGGGCCGGGATGCCGAGCACCAGCACGAGCGGTACATCCGGCAGATCAACGCCGCGCTGGCCGGCCGGCCCGAGGGGCTGACCGTCACCACCCACATGTGCCGCGGCAACTTCCGCTCCTCGTGGGTGGCCGAGGGCGGCTACGACTTCGTCGCCGAGGCGCTGTTCGGCGGGCTGGAGGTCGACGGCTTCTTCCTCGAGTACGACGACGCCCGGTCCGGGGGCTTCGAGCCGCTGCGGTTCGTCCCGCCGGGCAAGCGGGTCGTGCTGGGCCTGGTCACCAGCAAGCGCCCGGAGCTGGAGGACAAGGACACCCTCAAGCGGCGCATCGACGAGGCGGCGGAGTACGTGCCGATCGACCAGCTGTGCCTCTCGCCGCAGTGCGGCTTCTCCTCGACGGTCGAGGGCAACGCGCTCACCCGCGAGGACCAGATCGCCAAGCTGCGGCTGGTGGTGGAGGTGGCCGAGGAGGTCTGGGGGTACTAGGAGGACCACCCTTCCCCCCACGCCTCGCAGGCTCGGGCGGTGGGCCCTGGAGGGTGGCCGTTCCAGTACGTCACCAGGCTCGCGGCGGGCCCCTGCAGAGGGCCGACCCCGGTAACGGGCCGGTCTCCGTCGGGTGGTGATCCGGGCGCGGTGCTTGCATGCTCGACCCTGACGCGGGCGGCGTCGTCCGGGCGCTGCCCTGACCTGCTGGGAGGGCGCTCATGTCCACGACCGTCAGGACGGACGCCACCGGGGGCGGGCAGCCACCGGGCGCTCGCCGCCGTCCGTCGGTGCGCAGCGTGGCGGTCTGGCTCGTGGTGTCGGCGGTGGGCGCGGTCGCCTGGACCGTCCTGGCGCTGGCCCGCGGCGAGACGGTGTCGGCGCTGTGGATCCTGTTCGCGGCGCTCTGCTCGTACGCGATCGCCTACCGCTTCTACGCGAAGTTCATCGCCCGCCGCGTGCTGCAGGTGGACGACCGGCGGGCCACCCCCGCGGAGCGGCTGCACAACGGCGTCGACTTCGACGTCACCGACCGGCGGGTGCTCTTCGGCCACCACTTCGCCGCGATCGCCGGTGCCGGGCCGCTGGTCGGGCCGGTGCTCGCCGCGCAGATGGGCTACCTGCCGGGGACCATCTGGATCATCGTCGGTGTCATCTTCGCCGGCGCCGTCCAGGACATGACCGTCCTGTTCTTCTCCATGCGCCGCAACGGCAAGAGCCTCGGCCAGATGGTGCGCGAGGAGATCGGCGTCGTGGGCGGCGTCGCGGCCCTCATCGCGGTCTTCGCGATCATGATCATCATCCTGGCGGTGCTGGCGCTGATCGTGGTGAACGCGCTGGCCGAGTCGCCGTGGGGCGTCTTCTCCATCGCGCTGACCATCCCGATCGCGCTGTTCATGGGCGTCTACCTGCGCACCATCCGGCCCGGCCGGGTGCTCGAGGCGACCGCGATCGGCGTCGTCCTGCTGCTCCTCGCGGTCATCGGGGGTGGCTGGATCCAAGACACCCCCCTCGCCGACGCGCTGACCCTCTCCAAAGAGTGGCTGGTCCTCGCCCTGGTGATCTACGGGTTCGTCGCCTCGGTGCTGCCGGTGTGGCTGCTGCTCACCCCGCGCGACTACCTGTCGACCTTCATGAAGGTCGGCGTCATCGTGCTGCTGGCCGTCGGCCTGATCCTGGCCCGGCCGGTGCTGGCGGCCGACGCGGTCACCGAGTTCGCCCGCGAGGGCACCGGCCCGGTGTTCGCGGGGTCGCTGTTCCCGTTCGTCTTCATCACCATCGCCTGCGGCGCCCTGTCGGGCTTCCACGCCCTGATCTCCTCCGGGACGACGCCGAAGATGGTGGCCAAGGAGAGCCAGGTCCGCCTGATCGGCTACGGCGGCATGCTCATGGAGTCCTTCGTCGCGATCAGCGCCCTGATCGCGGCCGTGGTCATCGACCAGGGGCTGTACTTCGCCATGAACAGCCCGGCCGGCGCCACCGGTGGGACGGTGGAGACGGCGGCCGCCTACGTCAACGGGCTGGGGTTCGACACGACGGCCCAGGACCTCGCGGCGGCGTCCGCGGCGGTGCAGGAGCCGACCCTGGTCTCGCGCACCGGTGGCGCGCCCACGCTGGCGGTGGGGATCGCGAGCATCCTGTCCGACGCGTTCGGCGCCGGGATGGCCGCGTTCTGGTACCACTTCGCGATCATGTTCGAGGCGCTGTTCATCCTCACCGCCGTCGACGCCGGCACCCGGGTGGGCCGGTTCATGCTGCAGGACACGATCGGCAACGTCTGGAAGAAGTTCGGCGACCTGTCCTGGCGGCCGGGCAACGTCATCGCCAGCGCCGCCGTGGTCGCGCTGTGGGGCTACATCCTCTACGTCGGCGTGACCGATCCCCTGGGCGGCGTCAACCAGCTCTTCCCGCTGTTCGGCATCTCCAACCAGCTGCTGGCCGCCATCGCCCTCACGCTGGTCACGGTGCTGCTGATCAAGCACGGCAAGCTGAAGTACGCGTGGGTCACCGCCGTCCCGCTGGTGTGGGACCTCGTCGTCACCATGACCGCGAGCTACCAGAAGGTCTTCTCGTCCGACCCGGCGGTCGGCTACTTCGCGCAGCGCCAGCGGTACGCCGACGCGCAGGCGGCGGGGGAGCTGCTCCCACCCGCGCAGGACCCCGCGCAGATGGACCAGATCATCTTCAACTCGACGCTCAACGGGATCCTGCAGGCGCTGTTCGCACTGCTGACGCTGGTCGTCGTGGTCAACGCGGTGGTCGTCATCACCCGGGCGCTCCGGGCCGGCGGCCGGCTGCCGACCACCGAGGAGCCGGCAGTCCCGTCGCAGCTCGTCGAGCCCTCGGGCATCTTCCCGACCGCCGAAGAGAAGCGCGCCGTGGCCGAGCACGAGCGGCTGGTCGGCGCGGGGGCGGGCTCCGGCGGCACGTTCTCGTCGAGGGACGAGACGTGACCCCCGCGGAGGCCGCCGTCCGGGCCTGGCACGGGGTGCGGTGGTACCTGCGCGAGTGGAGCGGCGAGGCCCGCTGGGACGACTACCTGCGGCACTGCGCCGAGCACGGGCACCAGCCGGTCACCCGGCGCGAGTTCGAGCGGCGCCGCGCCGACGCGCTCGAGCGCACCCCGGTCAGCCGCTGCTGCTGAGATCCGCCGCGGCCCCCGGTCCCGCCCGGGACCGGGGGCCGCGGTGCGTCCGCGTCAGGCCGCCTGGAGCACCTCGTCGACCGGCTGCCGGGGCCCCCGGCCGAGGTACCGGTCCACGAGCGGGCCGGTCATCGCGGTCGTGACCAGCGCCATGACCACCGCACCGGTCTGCATCTGCGGGCCGATCACGCCGGCGTTGAGGGCGACCAGGGCCACGACCAGCACCATCAGCCCGCGGCAGTTCATCAGGATCCCCAGCGCGTTGCTCTCGGCCCAGCTCAGGCCGCCGAGCCGGCCACTGAGCAGCCCGCCGCCCCACTTGGCCACCACCGCCGCGACGAGGAACAGCGCGATGCCCGGCAGCCACGCCCAGCCCAGCGTCGTGAAGTCGGTGCGCAGCCCGCTGTAGGCGAGGAACACCGGCAGCAGAAAGGTGATCGCGACGTCGGAGAGCTTGTCCAGCAGCGCCGCGGTGATCGCCGGGTGCCGGGGCAGGACCAGACCGGCGACGAACCCACCGACCAGCGCGTGGATGCCGATCCGGTCGGCCGCGTAGGCCGCTCCCGTCACCATCACCAGGACGGCGGCCAGCTGCGTGCCCGCGAGCGGTGCGCCGTCGAGCTGGCGCGCGAGCAGCCGGGCCATGAGCGGGCGGACGAGGTACCACATGGCCGCCAGGAACGAGAGCGTGCCGACCAGCCGCCACAAGTGCGTGCTGCCCGGCTCGCCCGCGGCGACGCCCCGGGCGACCCCGACGGCCAGGAACATCAGGATGGTGACCAGGGCCGCCGCGGCGATGCCGACGACTCCCATCTGCGTCCGGTCCAGCCGCTTCTCCTGCAGGATCCGCGCCGCCACCGGGAACGCCGTCACCGCCAGCATCGCCCCGACCATGAGCGTGAAGCCGAGCTGCGTGGGGTCGCCGGCGCCGGTGAACCGGTCGGTGAACAGCACCGGCACGATGAGGAAGCCCACCGCGACGGGGATGAGCACGACGCCGAAGGCCAGCGTGACGATCCCCTTGACCCGGCCCCGCAGCCGTTCGGTGTCGAGCTCCAGGCCCACCAGGAACATGAACAGGACCAGCGCGAGCTGACCGAGCAGGTTCAGCCCGCTCTGCGCCTGGACCGGGAAGAGGCAGGAGGTGATGCTCGGCGCCACCCCCTCCGGCAGCGAGCGGTCGCAGGCGAACACCTCCCACGGCTCGCTCCAGGTGAAGACGTTCGCGCCGAGCAGCGAGGGGCCGAGCAGGACGCCGGCGACGATCTCGCCGACGACGCGGGGTTGGCCGAGGCGCAGCGCGAGGGCGCCGACGAGCCGGGCGGCGACCAGGATGATCGCGACGTCCAGGAGGACGAAGGCGATCACCTGGTCCCCGGGCAGCGAGGCAGCAGGCATGGCGGATCTCCGGGAGACGGGAGGAGCGGCGGCGGCGCATCGTGGCGCACACCGCCGTCCGCCGTCACCCGGTCACCGCACCGCGGAACCGGAACGTCCGGGACGTCAGGAGCGCAGCCCGGGGAACTGGTCGTCGCGCCACTCGCCCGGGCGGGACCCCTCCACGCCGGCGAGGTCCTCCTCCCGCCCGCGCAGCTCGACCCGGCGGATCTTCCCGGAGATGGTCTTGGGCAGCTCGGCGAACTCGACCCGGCGCACCCGCTGGAAGGGCGCCAGGTGCTCGCGGGCGTACCGCAGGATCGCCTGCGCGGTCTCCGCGGTCGGCTCGTGTCCGGGGGCGAGGGCGACGTAGGCCTTCGGCACGGCCAGCCGCACCGGGTCGGGCGCCGGGACGACGGCGGCCTCGGCCACCGCCGGGTGCTCGATGAGCACCGACTCGAGCTCGAACGGGCTGATCTTGTAGTCGCTGGCCTTGAACACGTCGTCCGTGCGGCCGACGTAGGTGATGTAGCCGTCGGCGTCCCGGCCGGCGATGTCGCCGGTGTGGTAGTAGCCGCCGGCCATGGCGTCGGCGTTGCGCTCGGGGTCGCCCTGGTAGCCGGTCATCAGCGGGAGCGGGTGCGCGGACAGGTCGAGGCAGATCTCGCCCTCGCCGGGGCCCTCGACGGGGCGGCCGGTGAGCGGGTCGACCAGGGCGACCGGCACGCCCGGCAGCGGCCGGCCCATCGACCCCGGCTTGACCACCGCCTCGGGGGTGTTGCCGATCTGCGCGGTGGTCTCGGTCTGGCCGTAGCCGTCGCGGATGGTGAGCCCCCACGCCCGGCGGACCTGCTCGATGACCTCGGGGTTGAGCGGCTCCCCGGCGCCGACCACCTCGCGCAGCGCGCCGGGCCCGCCGGAGAGGTCGGCGTTGACCAGCATCCGCCAGACCGTGGGCGGCGCGCAGAACGACGTCACGCCGTGCTCGCGGATCCGGTCCAGCAGGACGGCGGGGTCCAGCCGCTTGTAGTCGTGCAGGAAGACCGTCGCCTCGGCGATCCACGGGGCGAAGAAGCAGGACCACGCGTGCTTGGCCCAGCCGGGGGAGGAGACGTTGAGGTGGACGTCGCCGGGGCGCAGGCCGAGCCAGTACGTCGTGCTCAGGTGCCCGACCGGGTACGAGACCTGGGTGTGCTCGACCAGCTTGGGCCGTGAGGTCGTGCCCGAGGTGAAGTACAGCAGCAGCGGGTCGCCGGGCGCGGTGCCTGGGTGCTCGGCGGGTGCGGCGTCGAGCTCGGCGGCCTCGTGCAGGTCGGCCCACCCGTCGGCGGGTCCCACGCTGATCCGCGTGTAGTCGCCGGGGACGGCGTCGAACTTCCCGGTGTCGGCCGGGGCGCAGACGACGTGCCGGGCGCCGCCGCGCTCGACCCGGTCGGTGAGGTCGGCCGGACCGAGCGCGGTGGTGGTCGGCATGATGACCGCGCCCAGCTTCATGATCGCGAGCATCGACTCCCACAGCTCGACCTGGTTGCCGAGCATGAGCAGCACCCGGTCGCCGCGGCCGACGCCGTGCCCGGCCAGCCACGCGGCGACCTGGTCGGAGCGGCGGGCCATCTCGTCGAAGGTCCGCGTCGTGGTCGTGCCGTCGTCCCCGGCGATCACCAGGGCGGGGCGTCCGTTGCCCCGGGCGATCGCGTCGAACCAGTCCACCGCCCAGTTGAACCGGTCCCCGAGGTCGGGCCAGCGGAACTCGGCCACCGCGCGGTCGTGCTCCCCGCGGAGGTCGAGCAGCTGGTCCCGGGCGGCGCGGTACGCGTCGGTGGCGGTCATGGTCGGGCAGTCTCCTCTCGATCGGCGGCCAGCAGCACCCGGCCGGACGCGGCCCGGACGGCGGTGGCCAGCAGCACCGCCAGGCCGAGCAGCAGCGAACCGCCGACCAGCCACAGCACGGGCCACGGCATCCCGCCGGCGCCGTGGACGTGCCCGGCCGGGGGCGCGTGGACGGCGAGCATGCCCAGGTCGAGCAGCACCGTCGTCCCCCACACCGCCGGAGTCGGCGAGCGCCACAGGTGCCAGGCGCACGGCAGGCAGGCCAGCCCCATCCCGGCCGCGGCCAGCGAGGTCAGCGACGCGGCGTCCAGACCGGCCAGGTGGACCGCGGCCGAGGTCAGGGCGAGCAGCGCCGCCGCCCGCCCGGCGACGGCGCCTCTCCCGACGGGGCTGGTCACTCGTGCGCGCAGTGGGCCGACGTCGACCTCGGCGTCCCCAGGGCGGGGTTGCGGTCGAAGAAGCCGACCGGCTTGAGGGTGAAGCCGGTGTAGTCGGTCGGCATGACCGGCCAGTCCTCCGGGCGCGGGAAGTGGGTCAGCCCGAAGGTGTGCCACAGGACGACGTCCTGTCCCTCCAGCGGGCGGTCGGCCTGGACGAACGCCGGCAGGCCCGCCGAGCCGGGGTGCTGGTTGACGAAGTCGCCGGCCGCGTAGCGCTCGGCCGGGTCGTACTGCGTGACCCACAGGCTCTTGGTGCCGAAGGTGGCGCGCTGGTGGATCGAGGAGGCCTCGTCGGCGAGCATCAGCGGCAGGTTCTCCGGGTGCAGCGCGTAGCCGACCGGCTGGCCCAGCCGGTTGGTCCGCTCCGGGTTGACCACGTGCCAGACCCGGCCGACCGTCCCGTCGGTCACCCGGGCCGCCTCCGACTCCCTCGTGATCGGGGTGGACCGGCGGGTGAACGCGTTGCCGTACGGGTTGGTGTCGCTGACCGGCTGCCGGACGGCGTCCACCTCGTGCACGGTGTTGGTCAGCCCGTCGACGGCCATGTCCAGCCGGGCGCTGAACAGGTGCTGGTGGAACGGCGCCCCGAGGCCCGGCGCGATCTCGGTGGCGTACGGGTGCTCGTCGCCCCGGTGGGACGACGTGAAGACGATGCCGGTCGCCTTGGACTCCAGCTGGATCGTGCCGTCGAGGTAGAGGTACCAGTAGAAGCCGTAGTCGTAGTTGCCGATCGTGGTGAAGAAGCTGATCACCAGCCGCCGGGAACGCCGGGTCTCGGCCATCCCGTTGAACAGGTCGGTGTGCTTCCAGCCCACGCCGTAGTCCTCCTCGTGGAGGCAGATGGCGTTGGGCAGCACCCGCGGGGCGCCGTCCTCGTCGGCGATGGTGGCGTCGAAGTAGTGGATCTCGCCGAGGCAGTCGCAGCCGAGCTCCAGGGCGTTGGTGTAGCGGGCGAACAGGTACTCGCCGGTGTCGAAGTAGTTCTGCCAGAACCGCACCGGTGAGGGGTCGGCGTAGGGCACGACCATCTCCGAGATCGACGCCCGGTACACCACCGACCGGCCGTCGACCGACACCTGGTGCAGGGTGAGCCCCTCGCGCACGTCGAAGCCGATCCGCACCTCCCAGCCGGCCCACCGGACGACGTCGTCCTCGACGGTGAAGCTCGGCCCCTCCGGCTGGGTGATCTCGATCGGCTTGACGTCGCGGGCGGGGGAGGCGTGGGCCTCGCCGTCCCACTCCCCGCGCTCGGCCGGGACGGGCAGGTCGTAGTGGTCGTGCACCGCGGTGGTCACGCCGCGGGTGATGTCGACGTAGGCGACGACGCCGTCCACGGGATGGGCCCACGGCAGGTCGCGCTCGTCCGCCTGGGCGAAGCCGAGCACCCGGACCACCCGGTGGCCGAACTCCTCGGGGAAGTACGACCCCGCCGACAGGGGCACGGCCCGCACGTTCGCGACGTCCAGGCCGCGCTTGGCCATGGCGGCGACCCAGCGCTCGTCCTGGGCCAGGATCGGCTCGATCGCCTCGAACTCGGCGTCGAGGATCGGCACCTGGCCGTCGGCGACGCCGTCGATCTCGACGTCCCGGACGACCGACCGGCCGGTCACCGAGACGGTGAGGTCGCGGCCCTCGCCGGTGGCGCGGTCGAGCAGCAGGACGCGCAGCCGGCGCTCCACCGGCTGCCCGGGCCGCCACGCGAGGACGTCGCGCTTGTGCGGCTCGTCGAGGCCGACGTAGACGAACTTGGTCGTGTCGGTGAGCAGGCCGGCGGCCTCGACGACCTCCCGGGCGGCGGTGACCTCCTCGGCGGTCATCCGGGACAGCGGGTGGGTGGCGGTCGTGGTGGGGGCGGTGATGGTCACGGCGTCTCCGATCGGGTGTGGACGGCGGTCAGATCTGCGGGGCGGAGTCGGCGGGGGAGGCGGTGGTCAGGTCGCGGGCCGCCCGCGGGCGGGCCTTGGCCAGTGCCCAGCCCGCGGCCAGCGCGGCGGCGAGCAGGACGCCGGCGCCGACGCCCAGGACGGTGGAGCCGCCCATGAGCAGCGGCAGGTTCTCGACGAGGAGGACGAGGATCGCGGCGAGCCCGAGCAGGCCGAGGACGGGCGCGACGAGCGTCTGCCAGGGACGGCGGTCCACGCCGGTGCGGCGGAAGAACACGATGACCGCCAGGCAGGCCAGCAGCATGAGGACGACGATCCCGACGCTGGCGATGCCGGCCAGCCACGTGAAGACCTCGAGGACCGGGTCCAGGCCGGCGATCACGCAGACGGCCATGACGAGCGCGCCCACGCCGGAGGTCACCAGCGAGGCGACGTGCGGGGAGGCGTGGCGGGCGTGGCTGCGGCCGCAGACTCCGGGCAGCACGCCGGTGTTGCCCAGCGAGAAGAAGTAGCGGGCCAGCACGTTGTGGAACGCCAGGATCGCCGCGAACAGGCTGGTCACGAAGAGCACCTGCATGACGTCGGCGGCCGCGGTCCCGACGTACTGCTGCGCGGTCGCGACCACGATGCCGCCGGGGTCCGCGGCCGCCTCCTCGACGATGCGGCTGTCGCCCCATGCGCTCACGATGGCCCATGCGGAGACGGTGTAGAAGACCGCGATGATGGCCAGTGCGGCGTAGGTGGCCCGCGGGACGGTCCGGTCGGGGTCGCGGGCCTCGTCGCGGAAGATCGCCGTCGCCTCGAAGCCGATGAACCCGGCGATGGCGAACATCAGCCCGATGCCGGGGGCGCCGGAGAGGACGTCGCCCGGGGTCAGCAGCGCCGTGGACAGCCCCTCGTCCCCGCCGCCCTGGGCGACGACGGCGGCGTCCAGGACCAGCACGATGCCCACCTCGGCGATCAGCAGGACGCCGAGCACCTTGCTCGACAGCTCGATGTGCCGGTACCCCAGGACCCCGGTGATCACGAGGACCACGGCGGTCCACAGCCACCACGGCAGGCCCGGCCCGCCGTAGCCGGTCATCAGGTCGCCGAGCAGGAACCCGATGTAGCCGTAGACGGCGCCCTGCACCGTGACGTAGCTGATCAGCGCGACCAGGGCGCTGCCGAGGCCCGCGCCGCGGCCGAGGCCGGTGCCGATGTAGGAGTAGAAGGCGCCGGCGTTCGGCACGTGCCTGGTCATCGCGGTGAAGCCGACGGCGAAGAACAGCAGGACGACGGCGGCGACCACGTACATCGCCGGGTAGCCCGGCCCGTTCCCCGCCGCGATCCCGATGGGCACCGAGCCGGCGATCACCGTCAGCGGGGCGGCCGCGGCCACCACCATGAACACGATCGCGGCCGGTCCGAGGCGCCCCTTCAGCCGGTGGCCGGCGTCGGTACGGGCGGTGCCCGCGGCGGTGGGGGGCGGATCGGAGACGGTGGCCATGCGGACCTCCGGGGGTCGGGGACGACCTGCCCACTGTGGCCCCCGCCCCGGCCTGGGCGGTCACACGGCCGTAACATCACGGAAACGTCCGTGTAACCCCGAACGAGAGCCCGGTCACACTTTTCTCATTCGAGAACGGCCTCACGGGGACGCCGCGTGGCTACGCTCGCCACCCGTCGAGCGGAGTCCGGGCGGGACGGCCCCCACTCCGGTGCGGAACCCGGACGGGAGGGCCATGGCGGAGCGAACCGGGGCGCGGCGGGCCGCGGCCGCCCGGTTGCCCGCGTCCTCGCCGGTCGCCGGCCTGCGCCGACGGCGGCTGAGCTTCCCGGAGGTGCTGGCCCAGTCGGTCTCCGCGCTGGCGCCGTCCGCGGCGATGGTGGTCGTCCCCTCCATCGTGCTGGTCGAGTCCGGGGCGGCGACGCTGCCGGCCTTCGTCGCCGCGACCGCGCTGGTGCTCCTCGTCGGCTGGTGCCTCGGCCAGTTCGGCCGGCGGATGGCCGCGGTCGGCGGGACCTACAGCTACACCGCCAAGGGCCTGGGCCCGGTCGGCGCCCTGGTCGGCGGCTGGGCCTCGCTCGTGGCCTACGCCGCCGTCGCGATGTCGGCCCTCGTGGGGACGGGGATCTACCTCGCCGGCGTCGTCGGGCTGCGGCCCACGCCCCTCGTCGTGGCCGGCCTCGGCGCGGGGATCGGCGCGCTGGCGACGCTGTGCACCGTCCGTGGCATCCAGCTCTCGGCCCGGGTGGCGCTGACCCTCGAGGTGCTCTCCATCGGCGTCGTGCTCGCGGTGCTCGCCGTCCTGCTCCTCGCGCCGCGCGGCGGGCCGGGCACCGCCGCCGCGCTCGTGGACGCCCCGGTGCGGTGGGACGGCGTCGCGGTGGGCGTCGTCCTGGGCGTGACCGCGTTCATGGGGTTCGAGAGCGCGGCCACGCTGGGCGTCGAGGCCCGCCGGCCGCTGGTCGCCGTCCCCCGGGCGGTGCTGTGGACCCCCGCGGTCGCCGGCGTGCTGTTCGTCGTCGCGTCCGCCGCCCAGGTGGTCCTCCTCCGGGCCGCCCCGCTCGACGTGCTCACCAGTCCCGTGCCGGTGGCCGAGCTCGCCGACCGGCAGGGGCTGGGCCTGGTGCGGCGGGTCCTCGACCTGGGCATCGCCGCGTCCTTCTTCGCCTGCGTGACCGGCTCGACCAACGCGCTGGGGCGGGTCCTGTTCTCGATGGGCCGCGAGGGCGTGCTGCCGCCCGCGCTCGGCCGCACCCACCCGCGGTACGAGACGCCGCACGTGGCGCTGGCCGTCGTCCTCCCGGCGGTGGTCGGGGTGCCCGTCGTCGCGCTGGCCGCCGGGGGAGGTCCCCGCGCGGTCCTCGCCGCCTCGCTGACCGTCTCCGCCTTCTGCTACGTGGTCGCCTACGTGCTGGCCTGCCTGGCCGTGCCGGCCTTCCTCCGCCGGATCGGCGAGCTGACCACGCCCGCCGCGGTCGGCGGGCTGGTCGCCGGGGGAGTCGGCCTGGTCGTGCTCCTGGCCGCGATGGCCGGGGCCTGGTCGGGGGGCCGGACCGCGGTCGTCCTCTTCCTGGCCGCGATGGCGCCGGGCCTGGCCTGGGCGGCGTGGTTGCGCCTCCGGCACGCGGCGCGGCTGACCGCCGTCGGGGTCTACGACCAGGCCACGGCGAGCAGCGTGCTGCCGGGCAGCGTCGGGCCGCGGCGATGACGCGCGCCGTCGACCGGGGCCTCACCGGCCGCCAGCCCAAGGCCGTGCAGAGCGCGCTGGCCATCCTCGAGGCGGTGGCCCGGGCGGGCGCCGGCGTGACGGCCAAGGAGGTGGCCGAGGACGTCGGCCTGCCGCCGGCCACCGCCTACCGGCTGCTCAACCTGCTGGTGGGAGAGGAGTACCTTGTCCGGCTGCCCGACCTGCACGGGTTCGCGCTGGGCCGCAAGGTCGCGGGCCTGGCCGGCGGCGCTGCCCCCGTGCAGGTGCCCACGGCCGCGCGGGACGTCATCGGCGAGCTGCGGCAGCAGGTGCGCTTCGGGGTCCACCTGGTGCTCTACGCCGGGCCGGTGCTGCGCTGCGCGGACGTCGACCCCGACCACCCCCTGCGCTCCACCGAGGAGGTGGAACGGCACCTGCACGCCACGGCCGTCGGCAAGCTGCTCCTCGCCGAGCAGCCCGACTGGCGCGACGTCGTCCACCCCCGGCGGCTGCTGGAGCTGACACCCCGGACCGTCACCCGCCCGGCCGAGCTCGAGACCGAGCTGCGCGGGATCGCCGAACGGGGGACGGCGGCGCAGGCCGGCCAACTGCACGAGGGCGTCTCCTGCGCGGCGGTGCCGGTGCGCGCGCCGTCCGGCGTGCTGGTCGGGGCGATCGCGGTGACCGGCGCCGGCGAGGACGAGTCGGTGGCTGCCGGCCGGGCCGCGTGCGCGGTGCCGTACGCGGAGCGCCTGGGGCCCCTCCTCGGCTGACCCTGTCCGGGGCCGACCGTCGTCCTGCGCCGGACGTCCGCCGGCACTCATCCGACCAGGACGATCCTGCGCCGATTTCGAGCGCGCCGCGCAGGAACCCGGTGACAGCCAGGTCGCCCAGGCCCCAGCATCGGCCCTGATCAGTCACGGGGGTTGGCCCAGTCAGCGGCGGTTGGGCGGGGGTGGCGGTCGATGACGGACCTCGCCGACGCGCGGGCGGCCGAGCGCTCGGGGCCGGCGCCCGGGGCCGGCCCCACCGGCGAGCACGAGCCGCGGCCGGCCGAGCCGCCGGGCGGCGTGCCGTTGCCCCGCCTCGTCGCCCTCGCCGGACTCACGCCCGCCCAGGCGCTCGAGATCGGCGCGACCGTGCTGGCGGACGCCGCGCTGCGGTCGGCGACCGGCGCGGGGGCCGGAGGTGACCAGGTCGTCGTCGTCGTCGCCGCCGACGGGCGGGCGGTGCTCGGCGCCGCCCCCGTCGAGTCGGTGCTCGCGACGGTCTCCGGTGCCGCCCGGCTCCGGACCGGTCGCGCGGACCCGGCCGCCGATCCGGTGCTCGCCGCGCTCGACCGGGCCGCGGCGGAGCTGCCGGAGGCGGGGGTCCCCGCCGCCGCGCGGACGCTGCAGGAGGCGGCCGGCCGGATCGACCGCGCGGCCGTCCGCGCCGAGCTCGCCGCGCTGGTGCGGGTGATCGGTGGGGAGGCGAGGCCGTCCGGCGGCCGGCAACCGGCGGAGGCCCCCGGCGGGACACCGGTGGGGCGCACCGGCCGGGAGCACAGGACCGCCGCCCGGCGGACCGGTGCCTGGCTGCTGTCCATCGTGGTCCTCGCCGCGGTCGTCCTGGGCGAGGTCGCCCTCCTGCGCGACGACATCGCCACCGACATCGACCTGCTCCTGGACGCCGGGCGCAGCGGGGCGGAGGCGTCCACCGCGCCGGAGCCCGACGGCCTGCCCGTCGTGCCGCCGGCCCCCGCGGCGGCCGGGAGCGTGGCCGCGGTGGACCTGCGGCCCCTCGCCCGGTGTGCGCCGGGCGCGGCGTGCACGGTGCGCCTGCTGGTACGGCTCACCCCGGGAGTCGAGCAGCAGGTGGTGACCTGGTCGTACCGGGTCGTCGACCGCTGCACCGGCGCCACGGAGGCCGTCCCCGGCGGGTCGGTCACCGTGCCGGCCGGAGGCGACCGGGCCGAGGCCGTCAGCACCGTCGCGCTCCCGGACCTGCCGGCCGTGGCGGTGGTCGCGGTCACCGAGGGCCCGGCCGCGGCGGCCTCCTCGCCGGTGCTCGCCGGCTCCTGCCATCCCGACCGGCCGGCCCCGTGACCCGCCGGAGGAGGCGCGCCGTGCCGATCGCCGGACCGGCCGGGCCGCTGGGAGACGCGGGCGGCACCCGGCGGCGGACCCGGGCGGAGCGCAGGAACCGGCGCAGCAGCGCGTTCGACCTGCTGGCGGTCGTGGCGGCCCTGGCGCTGGTCGGCCTGGGACTGGCGAACCTGTACCTCATCGGCGAGACCGAGCTCGCGGCGCGGCAGGCCATGATCGCCGCCGGCGGGTTGCTCGCGCTCGCGGTGTTCTGGCGGGTCCGCGTGCGGTACCTCGGCGTCCTGGGCTGGGCGGCCTACGGCGCCGCCGTCCTCCTCCTCGTCGCCGTCCTGGCGTTCGGGCTGTCCTTGAACGGCGCCACCCGCTGGGTCGCGATCGGCTCGTTCAGCTTCCAGCCCTCCGAGATGGCCAAGCTCGGGCTGCTGCTGGTCCTCGCCGCCGTCCTCGGCTCCGGCCGGCCGGCGTGGCAGCGCTTCGGCCTGGCCGTGCTGCTCGCGGTCGTGCCCGTCGGGCTCACCCTGCTCCAGCCGGACCTCAGCACCACGACGCTGCTCGTCGTCCTCACCGGGTCCCTGCTGGTGATCGGGCGCGTGCCCGCCCGCTTCCTGCTGCCCTTGACCGCGGCGGCGGCGATCTCCGCGCCGCTGCTGATCAGCCTGCTGCGCCCCTACCAGCTGACCCGCCTCGGCTCCTTCCTGGTGGGGGCGCACGAGTCCCCGACCGGTTCGGGCTGGGCGGTGCGGCAGGCGCACATCGCGGTGGGCTCCGGGGGCTTGTTCGGGCGGACCGACGACCCGCTCCGCGTCCTGCGCGCCCAGTACCTGCCCGAGCGGGAGACCGACCTGGCGCTGGCCAGCCTGGTCGGCCAGTGGGGCCTGGTCGCCGGCGCCGGGGTGGTGCTCGCCGCGATCGTGCTCGTCTGGCGGCTCGCGCTGGCCAGCCGGACGTCGCGCACGCTGCACGGCGCCCTGGTCGGCGGGGGCCTGGCGCTGCTCATGGGGGTCGAGACCGTCGTGTCGGTGGGCGCCAACCTCGGGCTGCTCCCGCTGGCCGGCGTGCCGTTCCCCCTGCTCAGCTACGGCGGGACGGCGCTGGTCGTGCACCTGGCCGCGATCGGGGTGGTCCTCGCCGTCCGCCGGGACGGCGCCCGGAGGCGTCTGTGGGCGCTGCCGAGCTGGCACAACCCGCGGCCCCGGCTGGTCCGGTTCGCGGCGCTCGGCCTCTCGGTGCTGCTGGTCTCGTTCGGGGTCTACGGCTGGCAGCTGCAGCGCACCGAGGGCGAGGAGCTCGCGCTCGTCGGGCAGGAGCAGATGACCCGCTGCATCCGGCTGCCGGCCCCCCGGGGCGCCATCACCGACCGGCACGACGAGCCGCTCGCGGTGGACGCCGCGGACGTCGGCGGCGGCGTGGACCGGGTGCTCGTCGTCCCCGCCCTGGTGCGCGCCCGCCCCGCGGACGTCGACCGCCTCGCCAACCTGACCGGCCGGCCGCGCGAGGAGCTCGCCGCGCAGCTGGCCGCCGTGCCGGGCACCACGCTGTCGCTGGCGGTCGCCGAGGTGCCCCGGTCCGTCGGCGACGCGGTCACCGCGGCCGGGATCGCCGGCGTGCTCGTCGTCCCGGAGCCGCGCCGGTCGTACCCCCAGGGGGCCATGCTCGGGCCGGTGCTCGGCTTCGTCGGGGTGGCCACGCCCGAGGACGAGGAACGCTGGCCGGACCTGCCGATCGGCGAGTTCGTCGGCCGGGCCGGGCTGGAGCAGGAGTACGACGCCGTCCTCCGCGGGGTCAACGGGCGGCAGTGCGTGTACGTCGACCCGAAGGGCGTGCCGGTCGCGCTCGGCGAGCGGCAGGACCCGCTGCCCGGGGCCGACCTGCGGCTGTCCATCGACCTGGGCCTGCAGCGGGTGCTGGACGCCCGCCTGGCCGAGGCCGTGCAGGCCCAGCCCCGGCCGCGGGGCAGGATCGGCGCCGCCGTCGCGATGGACCCGCGCTCGGGCCAGGTCCTCGCCATCGCGAGCACCCCGTCGTTCGACAACAACGTCTACGGGCCGCCGGTCGACACCGGGGCGCTGCAGGCGCTGGCCGAGGCGCCGGGGTCGCCGACGCTCGAGCACGTGACCCAGGCGGTCGCGCCGCCCGGGTCCACGTTCAAGCTCGTCGTGGCCGCGGCCAACCAGGCCCACCCGGTGTTCGACCCCGACCGGGCCATCCCGACCGGTGCCAGCTACACCTACGGCGGTCACACCTTCGGCAACTGGAAGCCGATGGGCCCGATGGACATGGCCGAGTCGATCGCCGTCTCCAACGACGTCTACTTCTACAAGCTCGCCGTCGCGCTCGGGGCCGAGTCGCTCATCGACACGGCCCGGGCGCTCGGGGTGGGGCAGCCGACCGGCATCGACCTCCCCGGCGAGTCCGCGGGCTACCTCGGGACGCCGGAGTCCGTCGAGGCGGACGGGGGCACGTGGTACGGCGGGTCCACCGTCATCCTCGGCATCGGCCAGGGCGCGCTGCAGGTCACCCCGCTGCAGAACGCCCGGTGGACCGCCGCCGTCGCCACCGGGAGCCTGGTCACCCCGCGGCTCGGCCTGGCGGTCGGGGCGGGGGAGGGCACCTACACCGCCCTGCCCGCGCCGGCCGCGACGCCGGTGCCGTTCGCCGCCGAGCTGGGACCGATCCGCGAGGGGATGCGCGCGGCCGTGACCGGTGGCACGGCGGTCCGGCTCGCCGACCTGCCCGTGCCGGTCGGGGCGAAGACCGGCACTGCGCAGGACGGCGGCCTGCCCGAGGGGGAGTACGACAACTGGCTCAGCGCTGCCGCCCCGATGGACGCGCCGGAGATCGTGGTGACCGCCCTGGTGCAGGGGCCGGGCACGGGCGGGAACACCGCGAAGGTCGTGGTGGCCGACGGTCTGCGGCACTACCTCGACCACCGGGCGGAGGTCGTCGCCACCGGGCCGGTGCAGATGCCCTGAGGTGCCGACGCCCCTGAGGTGCCGACGCCTTGAGGTGCCGCGACCTGACCGTCAGCGGCGGCCGTAGGCGGACAGCAGCGGGCGGTTGCGCAGCGCCCGCGCGGCGCCGTCGGCCACGCAGGTCATCGGCTCCTCGGCGAGCTTGACCGGGAGGCCGAGGCCCCGTTCCAGCTCCTGCGGGAAGCCGGCGACCCGCGAGGAGCCGCCGAACACGAGCACGCCCTCCGCCAGCACGTCGGCGAGCGCCTGCGGCGGGAGGTCGTCGAGGCAGGCCGCGAGGGTCCGGACGATCTCGTCGGTGATCGGCCGCACCGCCTCGGCCACCTCGGCGGCGTGCACCGTCGCCAGCCGCGGCCGGCCGGTGACGGCGTCCCGACCCTGGACGACGAGCGGGTCGTCGTCGTCCGCCCCGCACCGGATCTTGAGGTCCTCGGCCTCGAGCTCCCCGACGTGCAGCTGGTGCTGCTCGCGCAGGTGCCGCGCGACGGCGAGGGTCATCTCGTCGCCGCCCAGCTTGCTCGTCCGGTGCGCGAGGACCCCGCCGAAGCAGAACGCCACGGCCTCGGCGGTGCCACCGCCGGCGTCGACGACCATGTGCACCCGCCGCTCCAGCGGGTCGATGCCGCAGCCGATCGCGCCCGCGATCGACTCCTCGAGCGCGGTCACCGGGCGGAGGCCCGCCTCCTCCGCGGCCTCGAGGAGCGCGCGGTGCTCCAGCGCGGTCGACCCGACCGGCACGCCGATCACGGCGCGGACGGGGAAGTTCCACACCCGCAGCCCCGCCTTGTGCAGCACCGCGCGCAGGTACAGCCGGGCCGTCTCCAGGTCGGTGACCACGCCGTCCTGCAGGGGGCGGACGGCGGCGTACGCGGCGGGGGCGCGACCGACCAGATCGGCCGCCTCCCGGCCGACGGCGAGGACCCGCTCCCGGCGGACGGCGCCGCGGCGCAGCAGCATGACGGTCGGTTCGTCGAAGACGATGCCGCGGCGGACGTCGCTCACGACGGTGTTGGCCGTGCCCAGGTCGATGCCGAGTTCCACCGCTGCGACCCCCTCTGACCGCCGCCCGTCGCACCAGTCTGGGGGCGGGCGGGTGCCCGGTCCAGGGCCGTCGACGCCGTCCGGGCGGACGCTTCGCTGGTCGGCGCGCCGCCCGGCGGGTCGTCCGCCACACAGCGCACAGCCCCCGCCCGGGAGCGACCCGGGCGGGGGCTGTGCGGCGGGGGCGGTCGCCCCTCGGGATCAGATGTCGTAGTACATCGCGAACTCGTGCGGGTGCGGGCGGAGGCGGATCGGGTCGATCTCGTTCTCCCGCTTGTACTCGATCCACGTCTCGATCAGGTCGGGGGTGAACACCCCGCCGTCGACCAGGTACTCGTGGTCGGTCTCGAGGTTGTCCAGGACGGCGTCGAGGGAGGCCGGGACCTTCTCGATGCCCAGGGCCTCCTCGGGCGGCAGCTCGTAGAGGTCCTTGTCGACCGGCGCCGGCGGCTCGATCTTGTTCTTGATGCCGTCGAGACCGGCCATGAGCATGGCCGAGAAGGCGAGGTAGGGGTTGGCCGACGGGTCGGGCACGCGGAACTCGATGCGCTTGGCCTTGGGGCTGTCGCCCGAGATCGGGATGCGGCAGCAGGCCGAGCGGTTGCGGGCCGAGTAGACGAGGTTGATCGGGGCCTCGTAGCCGGGCACCAGGCGGTGGTAGCTGTTCACCGTCGGGTTGGTGAAGGCCAGCAGCGACGGGGCGTGGGCCAGCAGGCCACCGATGTAGTGGCGGGCGGTGTCGGACAGGCCCGCGTAGCCGGTCTCGGCGTGGAAGAGCGGCTCGCCGTCCTTCCAGAGGCTCTGGTGGCAGTGCATGCCGGAGCCGTTGTCACCGAACAGCGGCTTGGGCATGAAGGTCGCGGTCTTGCCGGCCTGCCAGGCGGTGTTCTTGATGATGTACTTGAACAGCATCAAGCTGTCGGCCGCACGCAGCAGCGTGTCGAACTTGTAGTTGATCTCGGCCTGGCCGCCGGTGCCCACCTCGTGGTGACCGCGCTCGAGCTCGAGGCCCGCCCGGGTCAGGTTGAGCATCATGTCGGAGCGCAGGTCGCTGTAGTGATCGTAGGGCTCGACCGGGAAGTAGCCGCCCTTGGCGCGGGTCTTGTAACCCAGGTTGGGGCCGCCGTTCTCGCCGGTCACGGCACCGGAGTTCCAGGAGCCCTCGACCGAGTCGATGTGGTAGTAGCCCTCGTTGATGCCGGTCGAGTGCCGGATCGAGTCGAAGACGTAGAACTCCGCCTCGGGGCCGAAGTAGGCGGTGTCGGCGATGCCGCTGCTGGCCAGGTACGCCTCGGCCTTCTTCGCCACGTTGCGCGGGTCGCGGCTGTAGGCCTCGCGCGTGATCGGGTCGTGGATGAAGAAGTTGACGTTGAGCGTCTTGTGCTTGCGGAAGGGGTCCACGTATGCGCTGTTGGCGTCGGGCAGCAGCAGCATGTCGGACTCGTTGATGGCCTGGAAGCCACGGATCGAGGAGCCGTCGAAGCCGAGGCCCTCGGAGAACGTGTCCTCGCCGAACGTCGACGCCGGGATGGTGAAGTGCTGCATGACGCCGGGCAGGTCGCAGAAGCGGACGTCGACGAACTCGACGTCGTTGTCGCGGATGTAGGCGGCGACCTCGTCGGGACTGGTGAACATCGATCCTCCGGTATTGGGCGGATTGCCGAACCGCAAGTTACGAGCCGGGAGTTGCCCGCCAGTGTCTCCGGTGTTTCAGACCGGTAACAACGGCGCGGGCGTGTCGCCGGCGTCCCCCTGACCGGGTCGGGGAGCGGTGTGGCGAGCGGGTCCTACGCTGGCGGTCATGGTCAGGGACGTGCAGCCACCCTCTCAGGAGCGTCCCCGGGGCGCCTCGCTGGGGCTGCCCGCCGGGGGCCCCGGCTCCCTGGCGACCTTCACCAGCCGGACCGGCGCCTTCGTCGTCGACGCGATCGCCGCGGCCCTCGTCGCCGGCGTGTTCACCGCACCGGAGCTGCCCGGCAACTGGAGCCTGCTGTCCTTCGGCCTGGTCACCGTCGGGACGCTCGTCCTCTTCGGACAGACGCCGGGGATGCGGCTGCTCGGGCTGCGCCTGGCACACCCGCGGCCCGGGGCCCGCCTGGCGCCGTGGCGGGCCGTCGTCCGGACGGCGCTGCTGATGCTGCTGCTGCCCGCCCTGGTGGTGGACGCCGACGGCCGCGGCCTGCACGACCGGCTCACCGACACCGCCGTCGTCCGCGCCTGAGAGGACCTCCCTGCCCCCACCGCTCGCGACCGCGCGGCGGGACCCTGCAGGGAGGCCGCGGAACCTACCTCCGGCGGACCTGCCGCTGGCTCACCGTCATCTGCCGGCCGCCGGGCAGCGGACCGCCGGGCACCGGCATGCGCGACCCGCCGAGGGCCGACAGCCGCTTGCGCAGCGCGTTGAGCTGACCGCCGTCGAGGTTGCGGGGGAGCTTCATGACGTGCGCGCCGAGCTTGCGCAGCGGCACCTGCCCCTCCTCGTCGCCCACGAGGATGTCGTAGATCGGGGCCTCGCCCGCGACCCGCGCGATCTTCTTCTTCTCCTGCGCCAGCAGCGGGCGCACGCGGGAGGGCGAACCCTCGCCGACGAGGATCACGCCGGGGCGGCCGAGCACCCGGTGGACGGCGTCCAGCTGGGTGGTGCCCGCGACGCCCGCGCTGACCTGCCAGTCGCCGCGCATGCCCTCCAGCACCCAGGCGGCCGCGCCCGGCTGGCCCTCGACCTGCCGGTACGCCGAGCCCTGCGCGCGGCGACCGAAGACGACCATCGCGGCCAGCGCGCCGAGGATGACGGCCAGGGGGATGAAGAGGAACGGCGAGCCCAGCAGGATGCCGATCAGCTCGACGACCGCCGCGACCGCCACGAAGGCGATCAGCATCACCCAGGGCAGCTTGGGGTCGTTCTTGCGGGTCAGCGAGTAGGCCTGCTTGATCATGCGGGCCTGGTTGCCGACCTTCTTGAGCCGGCCGACCTTGGGCTGCCCGTCCTTGCCGAGCTTCGGGGCCTTCCCGCCCGACGCCGACGCGCCCGAGGCGCTCGCCCCCCGGCTGCGTCCGGAGGGACCCCGCCCGGCCTTGCCGGCGGGTGCGGGGGAGTCGGTGGACCTGCTGCGCGCCATGCCTAGAGGATAGGGGCGCACCGGGCCGGTCCCGATGGACCGGCCCGGGCGACTCCCTCAGACGGTGCGGGTGAGCCCGCGCGCCTCGACGGCCTGCTGGTAGAGCCGGCCGGCCCGGTAGGAGCTGCGGACCAGCGGACCGGCGAGCACCCCGGGGAAGCCGATCTCCTCGGCGGTCCGCTGGAACTCGACGAACTCGTCGGGCTTGACCCAGCGGACGACCGGGTGGTGCCGGGGGGAGGGGCGCAGGTACTGGGTGATGGTGAGCAGGTCGCAGCCGGCCTCGTGGAGGGCGTGCATGGTCTCGACGACCTCGTGCGGCTCCTCGCCCATGCCCAGGATCAGGTTGGACTTGGTGACCAGCCCGGCCTCGCGGGCGGCGGTGAGCACCGACAGCGAGCGCTCGAACCGGAAGCCGGGGCGGATCCGCTTGAAGATCCGCGGCACGGTCTCGACGTTGTGCGCGAGCACCTCGGGGCGGGACGAGAAGACCTCGGCCAGCTGGGTGGGCTCGGCGTTGAAGTCGGGGATGAGCAGCTCGACGCCGCAGCCGGGGACGGCGGCGTGGATCTGCCGGACGGTCTCCGCGTAGAGCCAGGCGCCGCCGTCGGGCAGGTCATCCCGCGCGACACCGGTGACCGTCGCGTACCTCAGCTGCATCGTGGCGACGCTCTCGGCGACCCGGCGCGGCTCGTCGGCATCGAAGGCGGCCGGCTTGCCGGTGTCGATCTGGCAGAAGTCGCACCGCCGGGTGCACTGGTCCCCGCCGATGAGGAAGGTGGCCTCGCGGTCCTCCCAGCACTCGTAGATGTTGGGGCAGCCGGCCTCTTCGCAGACGGTGTGCAGGCCCTCGCGGCGGACCAGCGACTTCAGCTCGGTGTACTCGGGGCCGGTCTTCAGCCGGGTCTTGATCCACTCGGGCTTGCGCTCGATCGGCACCTGGCTGTTGCGGACCTCGAGCCGCAGGAGCTTGCGGCCCTGGGGCGCCGGAGTTGAGGGGGTCGGGGCCACCGTCTCACTCATGATCGGCCACGGTACTCCGGACGCGGGGGGGGGGGGGGGGGGGGGGGGGGGGGGGGGGGGGGGGGGGGGGGGGGGGGGGGGGGGGGGGGGGGGGGGGGGGGGGGGGGGGGCGGGGGCGCGGGGGGGGGGTGGGGGTGCGGGGGCGGGGGGTGGGGCGTTGAGTGCTCGTGTGGG